>NZ_MSGP01000116.1 GCF_002078235.1 Streptomyces viridosporus | reverse complement strand
CCTGGACGATCCGGTAGGCGGTGCGGCCGACGGAGGCGGGGACGGCGGCCGGGTCGGTGACCCGCTGCTCCAGGGCGACCTTCATACCGGCCTGCCGGGACTCGGCGACCAGCGTGTCGAGCGCCGCGAGCGTCGGCTGCGGCCGACCCGCGTCGTCGGACTCGCCGGCCCGCAGCACGCCGATGATCTCCCGCAGGTCCTGCAGCGCCTCGTGCGCGCTCTCCCGGATGACGCCCGCCGCCCGCGCGATCTCCTCGCGGGGCGCGTCGGGCCGGAACTCCAGGGCGCCCGCGTGCACGCTCAGCAGCGTCAGCCGGTGCGCGAGCACGTCGTGCATCTCCCGGGCGATGGCCTCGCGCGCGAGCCGCTGCGCCTGCTCGGCCCGCAGCCGTGCCTCCGTCTCGGCGCGCCGGGCCCGGTCCCTGAGGCTCAGTATGAGCTGGCGCTTGGAACGCACGAACATGCCCCAGCCGACGACCGCGGCGAACAGCACCACGAAGAGGACGAGCGCGGCGAGGTACGGCAGCTCGGGGTCGGGGCGCCACCAGAAGTAGAGCGGGACGATCACCAGATGGGCGCCGCCCACCCACGCCACGTAACGGAAGGGACGGTGCACGGCGAGGGTGAACAGGGCGATCACGGCGACGCCGCCGGACGTCTCCGAGACGAAGCTGACCGGGACCATGACCGCGGCCAGGCCGAGCGGCCGGCGCCGGCGCAGCCAGACCGCGGCGCAGGACAGCACGCCGAGCACCTGGTCGACGGCGATCAGGGGTTCCGGGGCGGAGGAGACGTCGGCGAGCGTTGCGGCAGCCGCCAGGCCCATGAGGACGGACAGCAGGAAGCAGGAGAAGTCGACGAGCCAGTCGCGCACGGTGCGCCGGGGCCGGCGCCCGGAACGGGCCGTGTCGGGGTCGAGTTCGTGCAGGAGGGCGGACGGGAAGAACCATCTGCGCCCCGTGAACACCGGAACGGCCTGCGCCGCCTTGTCGCCAGTCACGGTCGACAAATCTACGCACGGGGCGTTCCCGCCACGGCGGCCAGGTCGGGATCGCCCACCAAAGTCGCACCACCGCAGACTTTCGGCGCACCGGGCGGCACGGATCGCGTTCTTCCGTCGGGCCGGTCCCGCCCCGCGGCCGATGCGGACGAGGGGTCCGTGGGGCGAGGGTCGGCGGCATGAAGCAGTTGCTGGGATTCCTGGGTTTCATCGCGGTGGCGCAGGGCGCGGCGGGCCTGGTCACCGAGTTCTCCGGCTGGCGCGTGGGGTTCGTGCAGCGGATCGGCTTCCTCGACGGCCGCGAGGTCTGGGCGAGCGTCGCCCTGATCGTGCTGGGCGTCGCCCTGTTCGCCGCCGCGGAGAACCGGAGGTCCGGCTGATCACCGGCCGGGCCTCCGTGCGGGCGGCGGCGCCCCTCGGCGGGCCGCGGTCAGGGGCTCTCCGGAAGCTCGTACGTGCCGTACGCGGGGCGGCCCGCCAGGTCGTAGGACTGGACGGAGACGCCCGCGGCCGTGATCTCCCCGCCGGTGTGCCGGAACGCCGTCGGTGCCGAACCCTCCGGGAACAGGCGGCGTCCGGCGCCGAGAACGACCGGGAAGGTCAGCAGGTGGAGGGTGTCCACGAGACCGAGCGCGAACAGGGACTGCGCGAGGGTGGCGCTGCCGTGCACCTGGAGCTCGCCGTCGGTGCGCTCCTTGAGGTCGGTGACCTCCTTGGCGAGGTCGCCGCCGATCACGGTGGTGCCGGCCCACCCGGGGTCGGTGAGGGTGCCGGAGACGACGTACTTCGGCAGGCCGTTCAGCTTGCCGGCGATCGGGTCGGCCGGGTCGGTCACCTTCGGCCAGTACGCGGCGAAGATGTCGTACGTGCGGCGGCCGAGGAGGAAGGCGCCCGCGCGGGAGAAGACCCCGCCGACGAAGCGGCCGAAGTCCTCGTCCCCGTACGGGACGCTCCAGCCGCCCTGCGTGAAGCCGTCCCGGGTGTCCTCCTGGGGGCCGCCGGGGGCCTGGTGGACGCCGTCGAGGGAGACGAAGGCGGTGACGACGAGCTTGCCCATGGCGGTTCCTGTCTTTCGGGGGTCGGGAAATGCGCGATCGTCGGTGCAGACCCCGGCGGCGCCCGCGACTCATCGGTCGTGCGCCGGGTCGATGTCCGTTCGCCGCCGGTGTCCCGGGGGCCGACGCGCTGGGATGGGGGCATGAACTCACCGACGAACTCTTCACGCCCTTCGCCTTCTTCGTCCTCCTCGGGGACCCTGCGCGGCAGGGCGGCCCTGGTGACCGGCGGCAGCCGCGGGATCGGCGCGGCGACGGCGCTGCGGCTCGCGCGGGAGGGCGCGGACGTGGCCGTGACCTATGTGAACGACGAGGAGGCGGCCGCGAACGTGGTGCGGGCCGTCGAGGCGCTGGGGCGCCGCGCGGTGGCCCTGCGCGCGGACGCGGCGGACGTGGCGGAGGCCGCCGGGGCGGTGACGGCCGCGGTGCGGGCGCTGGGCCGGCTCGACATCCTGGTGAACAACGCGGGCGTCGGTCTGCTCGGCCCGCTGGAGACCCTCTCCCCCGCCGACGTCGACCGGGTCCTCGCGGTGAACGTGCGCGGGGCCTTCGTGACCGCGCAGGCGGCCGCCGCCCATCTGCCGGAAGGGGGAAGCATCGTCACCGTCGGCACCTGCATGACCCAGCGCGTGCCCGGTCCCGGCGGGACGCTCTACGCGATGAGCAAGTCGGCCCTGGTGGGTCTGACCAAGGCCCTGGCACGGGAGCTGGGCGGGCGCGGGATCACGGCGAACATCGTCCATCCGGGTCCGATCGACACCGACCTGAACCCGGCGGACGGCCCCCACGCCCCCGGCCAGGCGGCCCTGACCGCGCTGGGCCGCTTCGGTACGGCCGACGAGGTGGCGGACACCGTCGTCCACCTGGCGGGAGCGGCGTACGTCACCGGCGCGGAGTTCGCCGTGGACGGCGGGCACGCGGCGTGAGGCCGGTGCGTTCCCGAGGTGCCGTGCTCCGCGCGGGCCGTCCCTCCGGCCCCGGCGGGTCCCCGCCGGGTCAGCCGCCCAGGTCCCGGTGGCGGGCGGCCAGGGCGGTCGCGCCCCGCTCGGTCAGGGTGCCGAACAGGCGCAGGCGGGAGATGCCGCCGTCGGGGAAGACGTCCACGCGCGCGTGGGTGCCGACCGCCGGTTCCGGGAGGACGAAGCGGTGATCGGTGTCGGGCTGGAGGCGGGTGCGGGGCAGGATCTCCCGCCACCCGCCGGCCTTGCTGGCGGCGGTGTCCTTCACCGACACCGAGGCCCAGCCGGCGCTGTTGCCCTTCAGGTACGCCGTGTCGATCTCCAGGGCGCGGATCCGCGCCTGGGCCGTCAGCCGGTAGCGGATCCAGTCGTGTCCCCGGTCGCGGCGGCGCCGGGTCTCCCAGCCGTCGTCCATCCTGCGGGGGCGGTCGGGCCGGATGGTGTTCACGGCCGGTGAGTAGAAGAGGTCCGACGCCTCCTCGACCCGGCCGCCGTTCTCCAGGGCGACGACGTCGAAGGTGCCCAGCGCCGCCAGCCACGCCGGGTCCGGGACGACCTCGCCGTACACCCGCAGGCGGGCGATGCCGCCGTCGGGGTGCTGGTTGAGGCGCAGGTGGGTGAAGCGCCGCTCGGCCGACACGGCGAAGCCGTTGGCGGCGTGGCCGCCGACCGGTGCGGGCGGGACCAGGGTCGTCCACTCCGTCCGGTCCGAGAGCAGTTCCTCCGGCGCCGGGGAGCCGGGCACCGAGGCGCCCTCGACGGACACGGCCCGCGGGTGGTTGCCGCGGAAGTGGGCGGTGTCCACGACGATGCCGCGGACGACCCCGGGCGCGCCGAGCCGGATCAGCGCCCAGTCGTGGTCGTCGGCGGCCGGCCAGGGGTGCTCGGAGGAGGGACCGCGCCGGCGCCGGGTCTCCCAGCCGTCCATGACCTTGCCCTTGTGCCCGAAGCGCCCGGGGTCGAACTCGGCGCGCTCCGGCAGCAGCAGGTTCTCGCGCTGGGCGAAGAACTCGTCGTTGGCGGCGACGACACCGGCGCCGAGCCGGCGGTCGGCGAGGTCGGCGAGGTGGGTGAAGGGGAGGTCGGCGGTGCGGTAGTCGGCGTACGGGTCACCGCCGCCGTAGGGGTTCGCGTCGCCGGTGAAGCGCGCCGACGGGGAGGAGTGCTGCGCCGTCACGGTGATCCGGTCCTGCCTTTCGGGGTCAGCGGGGTCGGGTGAGCAGCCGGCCCTTCGGTTCGGTGAACTCGCCGTCGGCGACGACGCACCGGCCCCGCAGCCAGGTGGACTTCACGACGCCGTACAGGGTCCTGCCCGCGTACGCCGTCACGGGGTTGCGGTGCTGGAGGGCCGCCGGGTCGACGGTGAAGGTCTCGTCGGGGGCGAGGACGGCGAAGTCGGCGTCGCGGCCGGGTGCGATGGCGCCCTTGCGCGCGTCGAGTCCGACGAGCCCGGCCGTGCGCGCCGACATCCAGCGCACGACGTCGTCCAGGCCGTGGCCGCGCCCGCGGGCCTCGGTCCAGACGGCCGGCAGGCTCAGCTGGAGGCCGGAGATGCCGCCCCAGGCGGTCGCGAAGTCGTCCGTCTTGAGGTCGGCGGTGGACGGGGAGTGGTCGGTGACGACGCAGTCGACGGTGCCGTCCGCCAGCGCCTGCCAGAGCAGGTCCCGGTTGGCCGCCTCGCGGATGGGCGGGCAGCACTTGAACGCGCTGGCGCCGTCCGGGACCTCCTCCGCGGTGAGGGTCAGGTAGTGGGGGCAGGTCTCGACCGTGACGCGCACGCCGTCCGCCTTGGCCGCGGCGATCAGGGGCAGTGCGTCACCGGAGGAGAGGTGCAGCACGTGCACCCGCGCGTCCAGGCGCTCCGCCTGTTCGAGGAGGTGGGCGATGGCGGTGTGCTCGGCGTCGCGCGGGCGGGAGGCGAGGAAGTCGGCGTACCTCGGGCCGGCGGCCCGCGGGGCGGTGGCGAGGCGGTGCGGGTCCTCGGCGTGCACGGTCAGCAGCCCGTCGAAGGCGGCGATCTCCGCGAGGGAGCGGGCCAGTTCCTCCTGTCCCAGGTGCGGGAACTCCTCCACGCCGGAGGGCGACAGGAACGCCTTGAAGCCGAAGACGCCGGCCTCGTGCAGCGGGCGCAGGTCCTCGACGTTGTCCGGCAGGACGCCGCCCCAGAAGCCGACGTCGACGTGCGCCTCGGCGGCGGCGGCCCGCCGCTTGGTGCGCAGGTGGTCGACCGTGGTGGTCGGGGGGAGGGAGTTGAGCGGCATGTCGACGAGCGTGGTGATGCCGCCGGCCGCCGCGGCGCGCGTGGCGGTCCGAAAGCCCTCCCACTCCGTGCGGCCGGGGTCGTTGACGTGGACGTGGGTGTCGACCAGGCCCGGCAGCAGGACGTCGTCGCCGAGATCCGTCAGGCGGGCGGCTCCGGGGACGGGCGCGTCGTACGGCAGGACGGCCGTGATCGTGCCGTCGGCGACCGCGACGGACGCGGCGCGTGTCCCCCCGGGGGTGATGACACGGGTCGAGCGCAGTACCAGTTCGGCGTCGGACACCCGGTTCCTCCTGACCTTCCGTCCGGTCCGGACTCGACGTCCACCTGCGGTGTTCAACGTTCTGTTGAAGGAGTCTTCACCCCCGCCCCCACCCCGTCAAGGGTGCGCCCCCGCACAGCCGCACCACCGACCGCGTCTCGATCGGTTCCACGGAGCGGAATTGATGTTTCGGTAAGTAGAACGCAATCGCGTGCAAGCGGGCGGCCGACCGGCCGCCGGGTAGGCTTCTGACCTTCTCGCCAGTCCCGAAAGGAACGCGCCGTGCCGACGTCCAGCGCCAGCACCACCGACTCCGCCCGGTCCACCGCCAGTGGCGGCGTGCAGTCCCTCGAGCGCGCCTTCGACCTGCTCGAACGGATGGCGGACGCGGGCGGCGAGGTCGGCCTGAGCGAGCTGTCCGCGAGCAGCGGTCTGCCCCTGCCGACCATCCACCGTCTGATGCGCACCCTCGTGGCCTGCGGCTACGTACGGCAGCAGGCCAACCGCCGGTACGCGCTCGGTCCGCGCCTGATCCGGCTCGGCGAGTCCGCCTCCCGGCTGCTGGGCACCTGGGCGCGCCCGCACCTGGCCCGTCTGGTGGAGGAGACCGGCGAGACGGCGAACATGGCGCTGCTCGACGGGGACGAGGTCGTCTACGTGGCGCAGGTGCCGTCCAAGCACTCGATGCGGATGTTCACCGAGGTCGGCCGGCGCGTCCTGCCGCACTCCACCGGCGTGGGCAAGGCCCTGCTGGCCGGCTTCCCGCCGGAGGAGGTCCGGGCGCTGCTGGCCCGCACCGGCATGCCCGCCGCGACGGAGAAGACCCTCACCACCCCGGAGGACTTCCTCGCGGCGCTGGAGGACGTGCGCCGCCGGGGTTACGCCGTCGACGACAACGAGCAGGAGATCGGCGTCCGCTGCCTCGCGGTGCCCGTGCCGGACTCCCCCACGGCGGCGGCGATCTCCATCTCCGGTCCCGCGGGGCGGGTCACGGAGGCGGCGACCGAGAAGATCGTGCCGGTGCTCCAGCAGGTCGCGGCGGAACTCTCCGAGGCGCTCACCGCGTCGGGCGCCTGACCGCCGGGGGCGGCCCCCGGCCCCGGTGAACCGGGGCCCGCCCCGGCCGGGTGTTCCTCGGCACCCGGAGCCCTGCCGCCCCGGGCACCCGCGCGGCCACGCGGCCGTGCGTCAGCCCCGCGGTGGCTCCCCGAACAGCTCCACCGCGTCCCGCACCTCCCGCACGCCCCGCCCCAGCGCGCTCACCGAGCCGATCGCCCCCGCGACCAGCAGCAGCGAGCGGCGCAGCCGGGGAACCTCGGGGCTGCCGCCGGCGGCCAGGGAGTCCAGCACGGCCAGCTCCTCCTCCGCGATGCTCCGGTCCGGGAACTCCGCCGGGTGCGCGGCGAGTTGCCGACGCAGCCGGGAGACGGCGGAGCGCAGCTCCGCCACCCGCGGGTCCACCCGACCGTCGGGCGTCCGCCTCTGTTCCACGCTCCGCACCACAGCCCACCCCCTGGCACGTCGTTGTGCGCCTGACCGCCCGGCCCGGCACCCCCGCCGGTCGGTGCGGGCCAGTAAACGCCACCCCGGCACCCTCGCGCCAGTCCGCTGCGTCATCGACTTGCTCCGGAGCGTGACGCCGTGGCCCGGGGCTCTCGTCCCGCACGGCGCCCCGACACCCGCCGACCGGTGCGGTATGCAGGACCCATGACGACACATCACACCGGCCGGGACGCCCCGGCGGTGGCGGGACTGCTGCTGGCCGCGGGCGGCGGGCGGCGCCTGGGCGGACGGCCGAAGGCGCTGCTCACCCACCGGGGGCGGCCCCTCGTGGAGCACGCGGCGCGGGCGCTGCGCGCGGGCGGCTGCGCCCGTGTGCACGTGGTCCTCGGCGCGCGGGCGGACGAGGTGCGCGCCCGCGCCGCACTGCCGGGCTGCGTGCTCGTCGACAACCCGGAGTGGGAGCGGGGCATGGGCACCTCCCTGCGGGCCGGACTGGACTCACTGTCCGGGACCGGCGCGCGCGCCGCGCTGGTCTCGCTGGTCGACCAGCCCGGCATCGGGGCACAGGCCGTCGCCCGGGTCCTCGGCGCGTACACCTCCCCGGAATCGCTCGCCGCGGCCGCCTACGACGGCGTACGCGGCCACCCCGTCCTGTTCGGCTCCGCGCACTGGGCCGGCGTCGCCGCGACTGCCACCGGCGACCGGGGGGCACGCGCCTATCTGAGGGAGCACGCGGCACGCGTCGCGCTCGTCGAGTGCGGGGACGTGGCCGAGGCGTACGACATCGACACCGAGGCGGATCTGGCGCACCTCGAGTGAGCGGGCCGGCGGCGCGCGGGCGGGGCGGCACCGAGCGCCGCCCCGCCCGGCCCCCGGAGCACCCCGACGTCAACAGAACATTGAACTTCCACCATGAGGAAACTACTATCCACCGATCAGAAACGCACGGCCCTCGCCCGGGCGTCCACCGCCGTCCCGGACCCACCGGCACCCGGTGCCGCGCACGCCTAAGGAAGTGACAGCTGATGTCCGCACCAGCGCCGTCCCCGCTGGCCATCGTCGACGCCGAGCCCCTGCCCCGGCAGGACGAGGTCCTCACCGACACGGCACTCGCCTTCGTGGCCGAACTGCACCGCCGGTTCACCCCCCGGCGTGACGAGCTCCTCGCCCGCCGCGCGGAGCGCCGCGCCGAGATCGCCCGCACCGGCACCCTCGACTTCCTCCCGGAGACCGCCGCCGTCCGCGCTGACGACTCCTGGCGGGTGGCCCCGGCCCCCGACGCCCTGAACGACCGCCGCGTCGAGATCACCGGCCCCACCGACCGCAAGATGACCGTCAACGCCCTCAACTCGGGTGCGAAGGTCTGGCTCGCGGACTTCGAGGACGCCTCGGCGCCCACCTGGGAGAACGTGGTCCTCGGCCAGCTGAACCTGATCGACGCCCACACGCGGAACATCGACTTCACCGATCCGGGGTCCGGCAAGTCCTATGCCCTGCGCCCGGCCGAGGAGCTGGCGACGGTCGTCGTGCGCCCGCGCGGCTGGCACCTGGACGAGCGTCACCTCACCGACCCGGACGGCACCCCGGTGCCCGGCGCGCTGGTCGACTTCGGCCTGTACTTCTTCCACAACGCCGAACGGCTGCTGGACCTCGGCAAGGGCCCGTACTTCTACCTCCCCAAGATCGAGTCCCACCTGGAGGCCCGCCTCTGGAACGAGGTGTTCGTCCTCGCGCAGGACTACCTGGGCATCCCCCGGGGCACCGTCCGCGCCACCGTCCTCATCGAGACGATCACGGCCGCGTACGAGATGGAGGAGATCCTCTACGAACTGCGCGACCACGCCTCCGGGTTGAACGCCGGCCGCTGGGACTACCTGTTCTCCATCGTCAAGAACTTCCGCGACGGCGGGGCGAAGTTCGTCCTCCCGGACCGCAATGCGATCACCATGACGGCCCCGTTCATGCGCGCGTACACCGAACTCCTGGTGCGCACCTGCCACAAGCGCGGCGCGCACGCGATCGGCGGCATGGCGGCGTTCATCCCCTCCCGCCGGGACCCGGAGGTCAACAGGACGGCCTTCGAGAAGGTCCGCGCCGACAAGGACCGCGAGGCGAACGACGGCTTCGACGGCTCCTGGGTGGCCCACCCGGACCTGGTCCCGATCGCCATGGAGTCCTTCGACCGGGTGCTCGGCGACAGGCCCCACCAGAAGGACCGGCTGCGCGAGGACGTCGACGTCAAGGCGGAGGACCTCCTCGCCGTCGACTCCCTCGACGCCAGGCCGACGTACGCGGGCCTGGTCAACGCCGTCCAGGTCGGCCTCCGCTACATCGAGTCCTGGCTGCGCGGGCTCGGCGCGGTGGCCATCTTCGACCTGATGGAGGACGCGGCCACCGCCGAGATCTCCCGCTCCCAGATCTGGCAGTGGATCAACGCCGGTGTCGTCCTCGACGACGGCGAGCGGGTCACCGCCGACCTGGCCCGCAGGATCGCCGCCGAGGAGCTGGCGGGCATCCGCGCCGAGATCGGCGACGAGGCGTTCGCGGCCGGCACCTGGCAGCAGGCGCACGACCTGCTGCTGAAGGTCTCCCTCGACGAGGACTACGCCGACTTCCTCACCCTGCCGGCGTACGAGCGGCTCAAGGGCTGAGGCCCGGCCCCGCTACTTCTCCGAGTGGCCCAGGGACTTCCCCGGGGCCACTCGGTCGCGTACGGCCCGCTTCACGGCCGTCGGCTCCGGGAAGCCCTGCTCGCGCCGGTCCCACACGACCTCGTCGCCGACCCGGACGACGAAGACACCGCCCGTGCCGGGCCGCAGCGCCAGTTCCGTCAGTTCCGTCTCGAAGGTCGTCAGCAGCTCCTGCGCCAGCCAGGCCGCCCGGGGCAGCCAGCGGCACTGGGTGCAGTACTCGATCTCCACCCGCCGTACGTCCGTCATCCCAGGTGCACCGACCAATCCTGTTCCGCTGCCGGCTTGCCGTGCAGGTCCGGGACACGCTTGAGCCAGTCCGGGCGGCCCTGCTGTGTCCGCGCCGCGCGCCGGGCGTTCTCCTCGGCGAGCTCCTCGGCGCTGGGGAAGTCGGTGGGCAGCCAGTCCCCGGAGGCCCGCACGCGCGCGTGGAGGTACCTCACGTACGCTTCCCGGGCCTCGTCGGGCGTGGCGAAGCCCGGCTCCTCGGCCAGCCAGGCGTCGGGCACCTCCGCGGTGACCGCCCGCAGCAGCTCCTCGGTCACCCGGGGGGCGAGTTCGGCGTCGGCGGCGCGGACGTCGGGGCCGTACCCGCCGAGGGCGTGGTGGCGGAAGTCGTACGCCTTGTGCGGATCGGTGCCGTCCCAGCGGTGGTGGAAGAGGAGCGCGGCCCCGTGGTCGATGAGCCACAGGCGCGGGGGCGCGACGCCCAGGGTCGGCCAGACCATCAGGTTGGAGCTGTGGACGGTCCGGTCCACGTTCACGGTCAGCGCGTCGAGCCAGACGATCCGCCCCGCCTCCAGCGGATCGACGGGGAAGACCTGCGCGACCTCGGGGGTGAGGTCGCGGGCACCCGGCAGGTAGTCCATGCCGAGGTTGATCCCGGCGCTGGAGGCGTGCAGCTCCCGCACCTCCTGGTGCGGCTCGCTCTCGGCGACCGCCGGGTCGAAGCGCACCAGGACCAGTTCGGGGAAGCGCAGGCCCAGGGCGCGGGCCAGCTCACCGACGATCACCTCGGCGACCAGCGCCTTGCGGCCCTGCGCGGAGCCGGTGAACTTCACCACGTAGGTGCCCAGGTCGTCGGCCTCGAACACCCCGGGCACGGACCCGCCGGACCGCAGGGGTGTGAGGTAGCGGGTCGCGGTGACCTCTCTCAGCATCGTCCCAGGCCCCACAAGTCGCTTGCCCTACCTTCCTCGACCGGCTCCGACGCGGTGAGACCCGGAGACGTCCCGGATCGGCCCCGGGGAGCGTCCGGGGAGTTCCGGCCGGCGTGCTCGTCTCCCCGTCTCCTCGGCGCCCGTCGTTCAGACGGTACGCCCCTTGCTCACGGCCTCCGGCCTCCGGCCTGAAAAGAGCATAGTAACCGGGCGTGACGGTCGAGGGGGAATGCCCGAGCCGTCCTGCCGACGTCCTCGCGGCGCCCGGACGCCGGGTCCGGCCTCACCGCGTCCCCGGCGGGCGACGCAGCTCGTCGACCCTCATCAGCCGGGCGAGAAGGAGGTACCTCGTGGGCGAACCGATGCGATCACAGCTCCAGCCGAGCCCCAGCGAAGTGATCTGACTCACATTCCGTCACGGCGCCCGGTGACGCGGTGTCTTGAGGCCGAACCCCTGGAAACGGAGGAGGCGTGATGACCGGGAACACGCATGTGGTCGTGATCGGCGGCGGATACGCGGGCGTGATGGCCGCGAACCGGCTGAGGCTGCGCGACGACGTGACCGTGACGCTGATCAACCCGCGCCCCGACTTCGTCCGCCGGGTCCGCCTGCACCAGTTGGTGGGCGGGTCCGACGACGCGGTCGTCGCCTACCGGGACGTCCTGGCCGAGGGCGTCCGGCCGGTGGTCGGGACCGTGACCCGGATCGACGCGGCCGGGCGCAGCGTGACGCCGGCGGCCGGCGGCACGCTCGACTACGACTACCTGGTCTACGCCGTGGGCAGTGGCAGCGCCGAACCGAGCGTGCCGGGGGCGGCTGAGTTCGCCCACCCGATCGCCCCCCCCTGGAGGCGGCACAGCGGCTGCGTCCGGTCATCGACGCCGCTCCCCCGACGGCCCCGGTGACGGTGGTCGGCGCCGGTCCCACCGGCGTCGAGACCGCCGCCGAGCTGGCGGAGCAGGGCCGCCGGGTGACCCTGGTCTGCGGCGGCGTTCTCGGCCCGTACCTGCACACCCGGGGCCGGCGCTCGGTCGCGAAGCGGCTGGCCGAGCTCGGTGTGACGGTCATCGACGGCTCCGGCGCGAAGGTGACGGCGGTGACCCGCGACGCCGTGCGGCTCGCCGACGGCCGTGAACTGCCGAGCGTGGTCACCGTCTGGACCGTCGGCTTCGGCGTTCCCGACCTGGCCGCGCGCAGCGGGCTGAGCACCGACGCCGTGGGCCGTCTGCTCACGGACGAGACGCTGACGAGCGTGGACGACGCGCGCATCGTCGCGGCCGGTCACCGGCGCCGGGCGGGTGGCCCGTATGTTCGTCGGCGGCATCGGCAAGCTCGCGGGCACGCCCACCGTCGAACCGACCGCGGTCAACGGCAGCCCGGCCCTCCTCGTCCGCCTGGACGGCGAGATCGACGGCGTCATGGTGATCCGTGTCGAGGACGCCCGCATCACCGGCCTCCACTACGTCCGCGACCCGGAGAAACTGTCCCGCGTCGCCTCCACGACCCCGCTCACCCTGCGCTGAACACCACCGGTCCCCGACGCGCGGACGTCACTGCTTCCCAGACCCCGCACCACCCGAGACCCCGCACAACGAACCCGCACCACGCCGTGAGGAGGGCCGTACCGAAGCGCCGGGACGCCGCGCACTCACGCCGGCGGAACCCCCTGACCGGGAACGAGGATCCCGGCAGCCCGGGTCACGCCGGTCGGAATGTTCTTCGCCCATGGCACCGCCTCGCGTGATCGGATCACTTGCGACCGATCCACGCCCGCAGTCGCCCACGAGGCGCGGCACGCGTGCACAGGCGAGGGGGAGCACACGGTTCCGATGGTGAGACGGCGGAAGGCCGCGGGCCGGACAAGGGCCGAACTGGCGGCGGTCCACTCCCTGGCCCTTCTCGTGCACGTGCTGGCGGCGGTGGCCGCGGTACTCGCCGGCCCTTGGAAGCTCCTGTGGTTCCTGCCCGCCCTGCTGGGTTCGCTGGTGGCGGTCTGGTGCGTACGGTACGGAGTCCGGTGGGCCGACGCGGCTGAAGCGGCTGAAGCGGCCGCGGAGGAGGAGGAGGAGGCCCGTCGGTCCGGGACCGTCGCGGATCCGTCGCCCCAAGCCGTTCGCCCCGACGAGGAGTGACCGCAGAAGGCGGCCACGAGGCCGGTGGGCCCGTCGCCGTCCACCGGTGCGCCGGGAGCGCCGGACCCGGTCGCCCGCCGGGCGGGGCGCGCGACCCGCAAGTCCCGGATCGACCGGGACGGTTCACCCCGACTCGGGAGCGTGCGGGCTGCTCGCGGGCGGCTCGGCGGGGCGGTCGCGGCCGCCGTCGTGGCCGGACGCCACCACGGCGAGGAGACCGATCACGACGGCCGCGGCGGCGGCCCGGCCCGCGGCCCGCAGGACCCAGCCCGGCAGGGACCCGCCCTCGCGCCGGCCCGGCGCGCCCAGCCGCTCCGCCCGGCGGGCCGGTCTCAGCAGCCGGAGCAACAGCAGGACGGCGACCGGCAGTTGCAGCAGCCACAGCACGGTGCGCGGCCACTCGCCGTACCAGACGTTGGTGCCGTACAGCAGGGTGTGCCACACGCTCAGCACGTACACGACGATCACGAAGCGGTGCAGCCGTCGCCAGGCGTTCGCGCCGATGCGGTGCCGGACGTAGAACAGCAGCCCCAGAGGAATCGCCAGGTACAGGGCGCCCTGGCCGATCGGGATGGCGATCCGGCCGGTCCCGGAGTCGTACCACCCGGGCACGAAGGTGTCCGCGAACCCGACCCACAGCCGCTCGGCCCACGCCAACTGCGCCTCGTACCGCACGAGTTCCGCCGCGAACATCAGCGCGTGCGCGAACATCAGCGCCATCGTGGTCAGACTGGTGGTGCGGTGCCAGCGCTCCAGTACCTGCCGGGAGACCGGCAGCCGACTCGGGCGCGGCCCCGACAGCAGCAGCCCGAGCATGACCGTGCCCCACGCCCACAGCAGCCCCGACCAGCCGAACGCCTGGCTGAGCAGGTACATCCAGTACCTGCCGGCGTCGTCCATGAAGGGCATGACCGCGACCGTCGCCGAGTCGCCCGACTCCATGCGCGCCCAGAAGAACACGAACACGGCCGCCGTGAGGACGACGGCCGCGGTCGCGTCGGGCAGCGCGGCCCGCAGGTCGGCGCGCAGGGTGACGCGTTCGGCGGGGCTCCGCTCGCGTGAGGGCGGGGCGGTGGTGCCGTCCGCGTCCGGCGTCGCGTCTGGAAGCATGCCGTGGCCTCCCGGCAGTGGTCGTCCGCATACGGTGAGGGTGGGGTTCCGGGGACCAAGTGTGGCGGAGAGGACCGGAGTTGCCGAGTCCCGATCAGGCCAGAGCGGCCGGCCGGGCCGGAGCCCGCCCTTTCGTCCACGACGCGAGGGAACGTACTATCGCCTGGTCATCACCGCGACGGGAGACAGGAAGCCGGTGCGAATCCGGCACGGTCCCGCCACTGTGACCGGGGAGTGCACCCCCTCGACACGCCACTGCGCGAGCCGCGGGAAGGCGGGGGGAACGTCGATCCGGGAGTCAGGAGACTGGCCTGTCGCGGGCCCGTTCCGAGGAGCGCGGACTCCCCAGGAGGCTTCACGTGTACGACGGCACGTCCCGTCCCCCGCTGTTCTCCCCTGCCCGCGGGCGCCGGTCCCCGCGCGCCGCGGCCGTGGCCGCCGCCCTGTCGGCGGTCCTGCTGCTGACCGCGGGCTGCGGCGCGTCGCAGGACACCGCCCGGGCCGCGGAGCCCGCGGCGTCGTCGCTCGAGGGCTTCCCCCTCACCGTCGACAACTGCGGTGTGCGGACGACGTACGACAGGCCCCCCTCGCGGGTGGTCACCATCCACCAGCACCCGGCGGAGCTGATGCTCGCCCTGGGCCTGAAGGACCGCATGGTGGGCACCGCCTTCCCGGACTCGGCCGTCCTGCCGGAGCTGAGGAAGGACTACGCGGCCGTCCCGGAACTGGCGAAGAGGGAACCGTCGTTCGAGACGGTCCTGGAGGCCGAGCCGGATCTCGTCTACGGCGGCTACGGCAGCGCCTTCGCCGAGAACGAGGGCCGCTCCCGCAAGGCGTTCGCCGACGCCGGCATCGACACCCACCTCAACCGCGAGTACTGCGGCAGGAAGCGGGTGACGATGGAGGACACCTACGAGGAGATCCGCACCGTCGGCCGGATCTTCGGCGTACCGGACCGGGCGGACGAACTGGTCGCCGATCTGGAGGGCCGGGTCGGCGAGGCCGCCGCAGCCGTCGAGGACGAGCCCGGCGTGTCCGTCTTCGTGTACGACAGCGGCGACAGGACCGCCTTCACCGCGGGCGGCAGGAGCCTGGGCACCGAGCTGATCCGGCTGGCCGGCGGGAGGAACGTCTTCGCCGACCTCGACGACGTCTTCGGCGACGTCTCCTGGGAACAGGTCGTCGCGCGCAAGCCGGAGGTCATCGCCGTCTACGACTACGCCGGTGCCGGGAGCGTGGAGCAGAAGAAGGAGTTCCTGCTCTCCCAGCCCGCACTCGCCGACGTGCCCGCCGTGAAGAACAAGCGGTTCGTCGTCCTGCCGCTGACCGCCACCCTGGTCGGCATCCGGTCGGCGTACGCGGTCGAGGACCTGGCCCGCGGGCTGCACCCCGAGAGCTTCCGGTGATCCGCCCCGCCGCGGACGCGGCGGACACCACGGACCCCGCGGGCACCACGGATACCGCGGACACCGCGGACACCGCGGACACCGCGGACACCGCGGACACCGCGGACGCCTCCGCCCGCCCGGCCGCCGACCAGCGCCGGCCGGGCGGGGAGGACGGGAAGGACGGGAAGAGCGGGGAGGACGGGAAGAGCGCGGGCCGGCCGGGCGGGAGGCGCGCGGGCCGGGGCACCCTCACCGCGACCCTCCTCGTGCTCGCCGCGCTGCTCGTGGTCTCGGCCACGGCGGGGCTGGCCATCGGCTCGGTCCGGGTGCCGCCCGGCCAGGTGTGGGGCATCGTGACGCACGCGCTGGGCGCCCCCTGGCCGGAACCGGACTGGTCCGGGGCGCGGGAGACCATCGTGCTGGACGTGCGGGCGCCGCGCGTCCTGCTCGCGGTGGTGACCGGTGCCGGGCTCGCGGTCGTGGGCACCGCCCTGCAGGCCCTGCTGCGCAACCCGCTCGCCGAGCCCTACCTCCTGGGAGTCTCCTCCGGGGCGTCCCTGGGCGCGGTCGCGGTGATCGTGTTCGGGGTGAGCGTGTTCGGGCCGGTGTCCCTGTCGGTCGCCGCGTTCGCGGGTGCGCTGGGCGCGCTGCTGCTCGTCTACGCCACCGCCCGCACCGGCGGCCGGATCACCTCGGTCCGGCTCGTCCTGTCCGGCGTCGCGATCGCCTCGGTGCTCACCGCGGTCCTGGACCTGCTGCTGCTCACCACCGGCCGGGGCAACGAGGCCCGCACGGTCCTCGCCTGGACCCTCGGCGGCCTCGGCGGCGTCACCTGGGGCACCCTCTGGCTGCCGAGCGCGGCCCTGCTGACCGGCGTCGGGGTCCTCATGACGCAGGCGCGCCACCTGAACCTGCTGCTGGCCGGCGAGGAGGCCGCCACCACGATGGGCCTGGACGTGGCCCGCTTCCGCGCCCGCATGTTCGTCCTGGTCTCCCTCGTCACGGGCGTGCTGGTCGCGGCGGCGGGGCCGATCGGCTTCGTCGGCCTGATGCTGCCGCACCTCGTGCGCCTGTTCGTCGGCGGCGATCACCGCCGGGTCCTGCCGACGGCCGCTCTCGGCGGAGCCGTCTTCCTGGTCTGGGCCGACATCGCCGCGCGGACCGTCGCCGCGCCCATGGAGATCCCCGTCGGGGTGCTCACGGCGCTGTGCGGCGGCCCGTTCTTCCTGTGGCTCATGCGCCGCGACGCCCGCCGCGGCACCGACCGAGGAGGGGCATGAGGGCGACCGAACTCGTCGTCGACGGTGTCACGCTCACCGCCGGAGCGCGCCGGCTGGTCCAGGACGTCTCCCTGACCGCCCGTCCGGGCGAGGTGATCGGCCTGGTCGGCCCCAACGGCAGCGGCAAGTCCAGCCTCCTGCGCGCCGTCTACCGCGTCCTGCGCCCCGACGCCGGCCGGGTCCGCGTCGACGGTGCCGACGCCTGGTCGCTGCCCGTGCGGCGACTGGCCCGCACCGTCGCGGCGGTGGTGCAGGAGCCGGGCGCCGGCGTCGACCTCACGGTCCGCGAGGTCGTCGCGATGGGCCGCACCCCGCACAAACGGCTGCTCGACGGCGACACCGCCGAGGACACCGCGCTGATCGAGGAGGCCCTCACCGCGGTGGACGCCACCGACCTGGCCGACCGCTCCTTCGACCGGCTCTCCGGCGGCGAACGCCAGCGCGTGCTCATCGCCCGCGCCCTCGCCCAGCAGCCCTCCCTGCTCGTGCTGGACGAGCCGACCAACCACCTCGACATCCGCCACCAGCTGGACGTCCTCGGCACACTGCGGCGGTTGCCCGCCACCGCTCTGGTCGCCCTGCACGACCTCAACCTGGCCGCCTCCCACTGCGACCGCCTCTACGTGCTGCGCGACGGCCGGGTCACCGCCTCCGGCCCGCCCGCCGAGGTCCTCACCCCCCGGCTGCTGGCCGAGGTCTACGGCGTCACGGCCGAGGTCGCCGTCCATCCGGGCACGGGGGCACCCCAGGTGACGTTCCTCCCCGGGCGTCCGCGGCCCGGTGCACCGTCCGGACGGGCGCGGCCCGCGGCCGACGCGCCCCGCGACGAGGAATGCCACACACTCCTGTAGAGGGAACGCCCCCGCGGAGGGGGCGACGCGTTCCCGCACCGGTCGCGAGGGAGAGGGGTCCGACGTGCTCGATGTCCCGGTCTGGCTGTGGGTGGCGTTCGCCGTCACGGTCGTGGTGTCGCTCGCCGTGGACCTGCTGGCCCACCGCACCGCGCACGTCATCGGATTCAAGGAGGCCGCCGCCTGGAGCGCGGGGTGGATCGGTCTCGCCCTGGTGTTCGGCGCGGTCGTCTTCCTCGTCCTGGGCACGACCGCGGGGACCGAGTACACCACCGCGTGGCTGCTGGAGAAGAGCCTGTCGGTCGACAACCTGTTCGTGTTCGCCGTGATCTTCAGCTACTTCAAGGTCCCCCGCGCCTACCAGCACCGCGTGCTGTTCCTCGGTGTCTTCGGCGCCCTGGTCTTCCGCGCCCTCTTCCTCGCCGCGGGCGTGGCCGTGGTCAACCGGTTCACCGTCGTCCTGTACCTCTTCGCCGCGGTGCTGTTCTACAGCACCTACAAGCTCCTCAGGGGCGAGGAGGAGTCCTTCGACCCGGGCAACAGCTTCGCCGTGCGGATGCTGCGGAAAGTCATCCCGGTCCGGGACGAGTACGCGGGCACGAAGTTCTTCGTCAAGGAGGCCGGCAAGCGCGTGGCCACGCCGCTGCTCGCGGTGGTCGTCGCCGTCGAGGCGGCCGACCTGATCTTCGCCGTCGACAGCGTCCCGGCCGTCCTCGCCGTCAGCGACGACGTCTTCATCGTCTACACCAGCAACGCCTTCGCCATCCTCGGTCTGCGCGCCCTCTACTTCATGCTCGCCGGGCTGCTGGACCGCTTCCACTACCTCAGCATCGGTCTCGCGGTGATCCTCGCCTTCATCGGCGTCAAGCTCGTCCTCCAGGCGTCCCACAAGATGATCAGCACCGACATCCCCGAGATCCCCTCCCTCGTCAGCCTGGCCGTCATCGTCGTCGTCCTCGCCGCGTCCATCGTCCTCAGCATGCTCCGTCCCGCACCGTCCCGGCCCTCCGAACCCGCCGCCCCGCCCCGGGACGACCGATCGTCCGACCGATCGGACGACCCGCCGTCGACGCCGTGACGGGCGCGGGCGCGCTCCTGCGGTCATGCTCGAACAGCAGGACGCGGAAGCGGACGCCAAGGACGCGGAAGCGACGTCGGAGCGAGCGTGCGGAGGAACGGCCGTGGACACGGACGGACAGCGAAACGCGCAGGGGCTGCTCTGCCTGGTCACCGGAGCGTCCGGATACATCGGCGGCCGTCTGGTGCCGGAACTGCTGGAGGCCGGCCACCGGGTCCGCTGCCTGGCCCGTTCGCCGGGCAAATTGCGTGACCACCCCTGGGCGGGTGACGCCGAGGCGGTGCGCGGGGACGTCACGGACGCCGAGTCGGTCGCCGCGGCCATGCGCGGCGTCGACGTCGCGTACTACCTGGTGCACGCCCTCGGGTCCGGCTCCGGATTCGAGGACACCGACCGCCGTGCGGCCCGGATCTTCGCCGAGCAGGCGCACGCCGCCGGCGTGCGCCGGATCGTCTACCTCGGCGGACTCACCCCGAAGGGCGTACCCGAGCACGCCCTCTCCCCGCACCTGCGCTCCAGGGCCGAGGTCGGGCGCATCTTCCTCGACGCGCCGGTGCCCGCCGCCGTGCTGCGCGCCGCGGTCGTCATCGGCTCGGGATCGGCCTCGTTCGAGATGCTGCGCTACCTCACCGAACGGCTGCCGGTGATGGTCACCCCCCGCTGGGTGCACACCCGTACCCAGCCCATCGGGGTCCGTGACGTGCTGCGCTACCTCGTCGGCTCGGCCACCCTGCCGGCCGAGGTCGACCGGACGTTCGACATCGGCGGGCCGGACGTCCTGACCTACCGGGAGATGATGCGCCGCTACGCCGCCGTCGCCGGACTGCGGCGGCGGCTCATCGTGCCGGTGCCGGTCCTCACCCCGCGGCTGTCCAGCCACTGGGTCGGCCTCGTCACCCCGGTGCCCGCCGCCCTCGCCCGCCCGCTGACCGAGTCGCTGCGGCACGAGGTCGTCTGCCTCGAGCACGACATCGCCCGGTACGTGCCGGACACCCCGGATCGGCCGATGCCGTTCGACGAGGCGCTGGTCCTGGCGCTGCGGAAGGTGCGGGAGGCGCAGGTCGCCACGCGCTGGTCGTCCGCCGACGTCCCCGGAGCGCCCAGCGACCCGCTGCCCACCGACCCGGACTGGGCCGGCGGCAGCCTGTACCAGGACGAGCGGCAGCTGCCGGTCGCCGCGTCCCGGGAGGCGCTGTGGAAGGTGATCGAGGGCATCGGCGGCGACAACGGCTGGTACTCCTTCCCGCTGGCCTGGGCGGTCCGCGGCTGGCTGGACCGGCTCGTCGGCGGGGTCGGCCTGCGTCGCGGACGGCGTGACGCCGAGCGCCTGCGGGCCGGCGACTCGCTGGACTTCTGGCGGGTGGAGGAGATCGAGCCGGGCCGTCTGCTGCGGCTGCGGGCGGAGATGCGGCTGCCGGGCCTGGCGTGGCTGGAGATGTACGCCGAGACGGACGCCGAGGGCCGCACCCGTTACCGGCAGCGCGCCCTGTTCCACCCGCGCGGCCTGCCGGGGCACGCCTACTGGTGGTCCGTCTCCCCGTTCCACGCCGTCGTCTTCGGCGGCATGGCCCGCAACATCACCCAGGCCGCCGCCAAGGGGATGAGCGCGCGCGGGAGCGCGCCGCACGCCGGCCGCATCCGGCGCCGCCGCGCGCGCGAAGCCCGGCGGTAGCGCACCTGGTCCCCGGGGGAGCGCACCTGGTGCCCGGGGAGTGCGCGGCGCGCGCCGGCCCGCCGGGCGCGGTCCGTCACCCCGCCACGACCGACCGCACCACCGCGACCGCCTCCGCCAGCCCCGCCGGACGCGGCAGGCCGGACGCGCCCTGCCCGGCCCACCCGGGCCCGAGCGTCAGGACGACCGGCCTCCGGCGGGCACCGCGCACCCCCCACTCCATCGCGGCCACGTGCTGCGCCAGCGGCCGGCTCGCGGTGGTGCGGGACTGCGCCCACAGCCCCACCGCGGCCGGCCCGGTCCTGCGCACCGCCGCGACGAGTGACTCGACGGGCAGCGCGCCGCCGAACATGCGCACCGGGAGGCCGTGTTCGGCCAGGGCGGCGGCCAGGGCCTCCAGCGGCAGGGTGTGGCTCTCCCCGGGGACGCAGGCGAGCACCGTGGTGGCGCCGGGACGGTCGGCGGCCACGGGGGGCGCGCTGCGGCGCAGCGCGCCGGAGACGTGCCAGGACAGGAAGTGCTCGACCTCGACGTACCTCTCGCCCGAGCTCTCCCACTTGCGGCCGACCGCCTGCAGCGTCGGCATGATCACCTCGGTCCAGGCGGCGACCAGGCCGTGCTCGGCGATCGCGGCCAGCAGCAGTTCCTCCAGGGCGGTGGCGTCGAGGCGCAGTGCGGCACGGGCGATCCCCTTGCACTCCTGCCGCGCGTCGCCGAGCCGGAGGCCGCTGCCGGCCCGGCTGCGGTCCCGGGCCGGCGGACGCGGTGCCGAGGCCGGCGCCGGGGCCGGGGCCCGCCGGGCCGGGGCCGCGTTCGGCGCTGTGCCGCCGCGCGCCATGCGGGCGGCCTCGGCGGGCGGCAGCCCGGTCGCCGTCAGGGCGCACATCCGCTCCAGCCGCGCCACGTCCGCGGCGGTCCAGCGCCGGTGCCGGCCGCCGGTGTGCGCGTCGGGGCCGAGCCCGTAGCGGCGGTCCCAGGTGCGGACCGTGGTGGGCGCCACCCCGAGCCGTCTGGCCACCTCGCCGGTGGTCAGCCCTCCGCCGCGCCGCACGTCCTCGTCGGTCCGGTCGTCGTCGGTCCGGTCGTCGCCGTCGTCTGCGCTCCTGCTCATGAGACCACTGTACGACGCACAAACGACGCATGTTGTCTGCGTCGTTTGTGCGTCCCGAGACTGAGGGGCATGCGCACGGCCCCCACGGTCCGCACGGCGACCGGCACCGATCGACGGACGGCTCTCCGTCCCCGCACAGGACGCACGGCAGGAGGAAGCAGGCCATGAGCACGCACACGCGACCCACCGGAGCGCTCGTCCCGCCCGCGGCGGAAACGCGGTACGAGGACGAACTCGCCCGCGGTCTCCGGGCGGCCGACGCGAACGCGTTCGCGGCCATCTACCGGCGCTGGGGTCCCCTGGTCCACACCCTGGCCACCCGGTCGCTCGGCGACACCCACGAGGCCGAGGACGTGACCCAGCAGGTGTTCCTCGGCGCCTGGCGCGGGCGGGACGGCTTCCGCCCGGAACGGGGCCCGCTGGGCGCCTGGCTCGTCGGCATCACCCGCCGCAAGATCGTCGACGCGCTGGCCGCGAGGACGAGGCGGCTGGCGCTCGTGGACTCGGCCGCCCGCGGCACCGGCCCGCCCCCGCCGGACGCGGAGGTTCCGGAGAACGTCCTGGACCGGGTGCTGCTGGTCGACGAGTTGTCCCGGCTGCCCCGGCACCAGCGGGACGTGCTGCGCCTGGCGTTCTACGAGGACCTGACCCAGAGCCAGATAGCGGAACGGACCGGGATGCCCCTGGGCACCGTCAAGAGCCACGCCCGCCGCGGCCTGCACCGGCTGCGCGGGGCGATCGAACAGGGCCGCGCCCGGGGGACGGACCCGTGAGCCGGTCGAGGAACCGGTCTCGAGGAAGCAGCCGGAGGAACCGGTCGGAGGAACCGGTCGGAGGAACCGGTCGAGAAAGGGGCGCCGCCCGCGCATCCGCGGCGCCCCCTCCACGTGAAACAGGACCAAGACCCCCATAACGCTTCACAGCAGACAGAGCTCCCCTGCGAAGGGATGATCCCCATGACCTCCCGCACCCCCCTCGCCGTCGCCGCGTCGGCCGGCGCCTGCGCCCTGACCCTCGGGGCCGGCGCGCCCGC
Organism: Streptomyces viridosporus; assembly: GCF_002078235.1. GTDB lineage: Bacteria > Actinomycetota > Actinomycetes > Streptomycetales > Streptomycetaceae > Streptomyces > Streptomyces viridosporus. The sequence continues at coordinate 4,156 of NZ_MSGP01000116.1, read as the reverse complement.
CCTGGCGGCTCCCCCCGCCCAGGACGACAAGGCCATGGTGTCCGTCTTCCACGGCATCCCCGGGATGACCGTCGACGTCTACGCCAACGGTGACGAACTGCTCGGTGACTTCAAACCCGGCACGGTGACCGACCCGCAGGCCCTCGATGCCGGGACCTACGACATCCAGATCTTCGAAGCGGGCCGGGGACCGGACGGCACACCGGCCCTGGAGAAGCAGATCAAGGTGCCCGAGGGCGCGAACGCCACGGTCGCCGCCCATCTCACCGCCGCGGGCGAACCCCAGCTGACGGCCTTCGTCAACGACGTCTCGCAGGTCGACGCCGGCAAGGCGCGGCTGACGGTGCGCCATGTCGCGGCCGCTCCCGCCGTCGACGTCCGCGCGGGCGGACAGCCGGTCTTCACCGGCCTGGAGAATCCGAACGAGGACACCACCGAGGTCGACGCGGGCACCGTGAACGCCGACGTCGTGCTCGCCGGTACGGACACCGTGGCCATCGGCCCGGCCGAGCTGGGCCTCCAGGAGGGGACCAGCACCGTCGTCTACGCCTGGGGCAGCGCCGACGAAGGGAACCTGGCCCTGAAGACGCAGACGTTCGGCGGCATGGAGTCGGCGCCCGACACCGTCGACGCCGGCGGCAGCGGCGCGGCCGTCGCCGCGAACTCCTCCGACCAGTGGACGGCCTGGGCCGCCGCGGCCGGAACGGTGACGTTGGCGGTGACGGGTGTGCTGGTGGCCCGCCGGGTCGCGGGCCGGCGTGGCTGAGAACCGACGGTGGCCGACCGGTTCGGCGGTGACGGCCGCCGCGCTGGCGGCCGTGATCGGCCTGTCGGGCGCGCCGTCGGACCCGGTTTCTCCCCCGTCCGATTTCGGTCCCGCGGCCCCCGCGCGCGACACCTCGGCGGCCCGGCCGCCGGGCGGTGCGGGGCCGCGGGCCGACGCCCCGCACCGGGCCCCGCCGCCGCGGCGCGTCCTGGTGCGCGGCATCGGCCTCGACGCCCGGGTCGAACCGGCCGGCGTGACCGCGCGGGGCGCCGTGGCCGTCCCCGAGGGCCCTTCCACGGCCGGCTGGTACCGCTTCGGTCCGGCGCCCGGAAGCGACCGGGGATCGGCCGTGCTGGTCGGGCACGTGGACGACGACACCGGCGCCCTCGGCGAGTTCGCCGCGCTGTACGAGGTGCGGCGCGGCGACCGGGTCGAGGTGCGGCGCGCGGGAGCGGATCCGGTCGTCTACCGCGTCGTCTCGCGCTCGACGGTGCCGAAGGACGACCTCCCCTCCTCCGTCTTCCGCCGGACGGGGGCCCCGGTCCTCACCCTCGTCACCTGCGCGCCCCCGTTCGTCCCCGAGCGGGGAGGCTACCTGGCCAACCTCGTCGTCACGGCGGTGCCGGCCGGGTCCTGACGGTACGCCGGGAGCGCCCGGTCCGCACCCGAGCGGTGCGGGCGGCGGGCACCCGGCACGAGCAACGGGAGGCTACGGTGACCCACGTCGAGACGGCGCACCTGGTGGAACTGGCGTTGGGGCACATCGCCCACGACGACCTGAGCGCCCTGCGGCACATCGCGGAGTGCGTCCGCTGCCGGGACGAACTGAGGACGATGACACGCGTGGTGGCCGCCGCGCGCACCGCGGACATCGTGGACCTGCCGACGGCGCCACCGGAGCACGTGTGGCAGCGGATCGCCCGGGAGCTGTCGCAGGGGGCAGGCGCTCCCCCGCCGTCCGCGCGGGACGCCGCCCACCGGCCTCCCGCGGGCACGGCCGCCCGGGCGGCACCCGGCCGGACCGTCGGGGCCGACGGAGGGGCACGCCGTCTCCTGCTCGGCCTGCTCGGCCTGCTCGCGGGGGTCGCCGTCGCCCGGTGGGCGGGACGCGGCCGTCCGGTCAGGGCTGCTTGCGGGCCTGTTCGGCGGCCCGGTCGGCGGCGTCGGTCTCCGTGGTGGCCCCGCGCGTACTGAGCTTGCCGCCGCTCGACTCGAGGTGGGCGCGGACGAACCACTGGAAGAGCTCCAGACCGCGCAGCTGCTCGATGAGGATGTCCTGGGTGACGGGGTCGGACGTCTCGGTCTCCTTCATGGCCTCGCGGTGGTCCTCGATGACGGACGTGTACACCAGGTCGAGGGCGCCGAGGTGCTCGATCGCCTCGGCACGGCCGATCGAGTAGTCGTCCCAGGTCCGCTCCCTCACCAGCGCACCGGGGGTGCCGTCGGGTTCGCCGCCGAGGGTGGAGATCCGCTCGGCGAGGTCGTCGGTCATGTCGCGGACCTTGTCGACCTGGGGGTCGATCATCTCGTGCACGGCGATGAAGTGCGGCCCGACGACGTTCCAGTGGATGTGCTTGAGGGTGAGGTGGAGGTCGTTGAGGGAGTGGAGGCGCATCTGCAGCAGTTCGATGATGCGCCGGCTGTCCTGGGTGCTCATCCCCGGCACGGTGTACGAGACGTCCGAAGGCTGTGACGGCACGGTGGTGCTCCTTGCGTGGTCCGGTCCTGGAACATTCAGATAAGCGGCTCGGGTGCGGATCCGGCCGTCCGACGGCGGCCGACCGGTCCGATCTCACCGGAGTGGAGCAGGGCGGGAGGCCGCCGGGTGCGACCGGCTGCCACGTCCTGCGGTCCCGCCCGGGGTCACGCCAGCGGGTCGTGGCCCCAGTTCATGAGCGAATACCTCCACCGGGTGTCCCGTACGTCGCCGTCGGGCCGCTGGGCGAGGTGCCGCCGGACGTAGCCGACGACCTTCCGCATGTGCCGGTAGTCGTCGTCCGAGAGGTCGCCCTTCTTCGCGCGCAGGATGGCCACGATCCGGCGGCCGGAGGCGTGCCCCGTGGACTCGCCGCCGTCCTCGCGCTGCCCGACGCTCCGCGACTGCTCCGAGGCCAGCCACTTCTCCAGCTCGGCCGGCTTCATGTTCACCAGGTCGCGGAACTCGTCCCAGGTCTCTTTCCGCCCGTCGTCGTCCACGCGGCCTCACTTCTTCCGCAGCGCGGACGGCTTGTGCACCGCGGACCTGCCGGACTTCTCGCTGCGGACCTGGTACTGCGGTTCCTCGGGAGAGGCGTCCACCGTCCGTCCCGCGGCTTCCGTCCGCTCGGTGATCTCCTTCTCCACCTCACCCTCGGCCCGGCCGCCGTGACTGCTCCAGGCGACCTCGTCGCCCTTTCTCGGCCTCTCGGGATTCTTCGCCTTCCCCGGATCCTCCGGCTTCCTGCCCTCGCCACGGCTCTTCGCCATCCCGTTCTCCCTCGTTGCGCACGGTGGACAGCTCGACGCCCCCTCTCCAGGGTGCGGGCTTTCCGTCCGCGGCGCAGCTCGCGGGCTGCCGCGGCCGAGCTGGTCGTCGTTCCCCGCGGCGGCGGGAACGCCCCGTGGCGGCAAGGACGCCCCGTGACGGTCGGCGCGCTCCCCACTCGCACGCCCCTCAGCGGGTGCACCGACCGGCACGTGCCGCGACCATGGCGTTACGGGCTCCGGCCCTCCGGCTCCCCACGGAACAGGCAGGACACATGGACAAGACCCAGCTGATCGAGGCGACCACGGGCAAGGCGGCGGACGACGGCGACCGGCTCACCACCGAGAGCGTCGGGCACACGCTCGACGCCCTCTTCGGGACCGTGGAGCATCCGGGCTCGATCGCCGAGGCCCTCGGCCGCGGGGAAACGGTCCACCTGGGCAGCTTCGGCAGTTTCCACCTCGAGGGCGGGACGGCCGCGTTCCGTCCGGGCAAGGCCCTCACCGAGTTCCTCCAGCACACGACGCGCTGAGCGGGCCGGGGAGCACGTCCCCGGCCCGCTCGTCCCGCTCGTCCCCGTCGCCGTGATCACCCGGTCAGGGCAGGGTCCATTTCTGGTTGGGTCCGGTGTGGCAGGTCCACAGGTGGACGGCGGTGCCGTCGTTCCAGGTGCCGCCGGAGGCGTCGAGACACTTGCCGGACTGCGGATTGCGCACCGTGCCGTCCGACTGCGCCGCCCACCGCTGCGCACCCGTGCCGTTACAGGTCCACACCTGCACCCGCGTCCCGTCCGCCGTGCCGCCGCCGGAGACGTCCAGGCACTTGCCCAGCGCCCGCAGCGAACCGTCCCCGGCGACCGTCCACCGCTGCGCGCTCGTGCCGTTGCACGTCCACACCTGCACCTTCGTCCCGTCCGCGGTCGCGGC
>NZ_MSGP01000115.1 GCF_002078235.1 Streptomyces viridosporus | reverse complement strand
CGGTGGCGTCGGTGGCGTCGGGGTGATCGTCCCCGGGGCCGTCGAGATGGACGTCCACGCCCAGGACGGTGCTCCACGCCTCCTCGGGCGGACGGTCGTGCCCCGTGCGGACGACGGCGCCCTGGGAACGGAGGATGCGGCCCAGGGCGTCGACGTGCACGACGGCACGGACCTCGTGGGGAGCCCGCAGCCGGACGAGCCGCCCGCCCAGGGAGTCGCCGTGCCCGTACCGCGGGCCGCACCGCAGGATCTCCTGGACGAGGGCGACGGGCGCCGCGCTCCGCAGGCTGATGTTGAGGAACCCGGGCCCGGTGACGACGACCTCGGCGATACGGCCGTCGCGCAGCAGATGGGGCCGGAGGATCTCGGCGACGCGCCGGGCCGGCTCACCGGCCGGGCGGGCGAGCCGGAGGGCGACGTTGGTGGCGTAGTCCCCGCACCCCCCGGGCCGGGGAGGCGCGACCACGACCCGCTCGGGCACGGTCACCCTCAGTTCCCCCTCGTCGACGGCACGACGCACCGCGTGCAGCACGGTGCGGGAGAGCTCGACGGGAGTCACGGGTCAAGCGTAGGCGAGGAGGGGGGTGGGTAAGCGAACAGGTTTGGGTGTGATTCCGGGATGTGGACGAACCTCACGTGAACGAAACTCACTCGGCCGAAGTCCTCCCCTCACCCACCGGCGTGCCCGGTCCCACCGGCACGCCCGGCCGGCGAGGCCGGCCCGGCGTCCTCGCCCTCGCTCCCCCGCCCTTCGACCACCCGCCCCTGGATCAACCGCCGCACCAGCCGGACCAGCTCGGCGGGCTCGAAGGGCTTGGCGAGGAAGGCGTCGACGCCGGCGTCCACACCGCTCTCCACCTCGTGCTGCGTACAGGCACTGACGATGGCGAGCGGAAGGTCCCGGGTCCGGGGATCGGCACGCAGCCGGGCAGCCGTACGGAGCCCGTCGAGGCGGGGCATGACGACATCGAGGGTGACGAGGTCGGGCCGCACCTGATGGACGACTTCCAGACATTCGGCACCGTCGGCCGCGGTCACGACCTCGATGCCCTCCAGCTCGAGGTTGACCCTGATCAACTGCCGGATGACCTTGTTGTCGTCCACAACAAGAACCCGGCCAGAAGCGCCTGGCACCACTCGAGAGTAGGTCGACACCGGCCACCGCGTCCGGCGTTTCCCCACTTCCACCCCGCACGGGCGACCCCCCGCACTCCGGACCGGCCCGACCACCGACCGCGGACCCGACCGTCCCCCGCCCGGCTCCGCAAAACGGGTTCCTGACCACCCCACCGAAGCTGGTAGTGTTCTACCCGTCGCCGCGATCACCGCGACCGACACGCCCCCGTAGCTCAGGGGATAGAGCAACGGCCTCCGGAGCCGTGTGCGCAGGTTCGAATCCTGCCGGGGGCACCCAGCATGAGGTGCCCAAAGACCCCGTCACCAGCGGAAACGCTGAGGCCGGGGTCTTCTTGTATGTGCAGGCGTATGCAGCGCTGAGCGACGCTAGGACGCGGTCTGTGGACTATTCGTGGACAGGATCTTGGAGCGTTTCCGCAGGTCGGCCCGGGACAGACGCCCCCGGACTAAGCTTGTTCTGCTGACGATCTTTCGGGCCTGCGGACGTTTCTCCGATTAGCACCGCTCCTGATCACGCGGGCCATCCGGCCGGCGGACCGGACCTGGCGCTGCGGCTCGACCCGGGCCAGGCCGAGGCCGCCGCCGGCTTCGACTACTTCGCGATCGCGGTGCCCGATAGCGCCGCGATCGAGGCGCTCGCCGCTCGTCTGGAGGCCCTGGGTGAGCCGCACTGCGGCGTCTGGCGCGGCCTGAGCGGATGGTTGCTGCCACTGCTGCATGACCCCGACGGTCAGGAGGTGCGTTTCTATACCGTCGAGAAACACACCTCGCGCAAGCCCGGCGAGGTCATGCGTGGACCCGCAGGAGACCGCCGAGCAGGTGCACCCCCCGGCGCCGTAGACGGATCAAACACCCTCTCAGGCTGTCGGCTCGGGCTCCACTACAAACTGTCCGTTCGCCGTGGGCCGTACTGCAAAGCCAAGCCTTTCCATGAGGGCGCCGAGCGAGGCGCCGGCGCGTAGTTGCAGATACTTTTCCTTTCCGAGGGTGTCCGTGAGTGCCTTGCCCACCTGGAAGGAGGTGACAGCGTGCTGGCCGGTCGCGGCGGACAGCAAGTAGTCGACGATGAAGCGGCCTGCCGCCTCCGGGCCGTCGGCCTCTGCCCGTCGATGGGCCTCCTGACGGATCTCCGGCGTCACCACCGCGGGCCTCGGGTGCGGCGCCGCTGAGGGTGAGGGTACTCGCACCGCAGATCCCACCTGAACGGATGCCTGCGCGGCGCCGCTCTGAGAGGGCAGCGGCACCGGCGAGACCGCCACCTCCGGAAGGCGGGCCCCCGCATTGCGGAACAGCTTCTGGTCCTTGGCCAGTTCAACGCGCCAAGCCCGGAGCCCGTCGTGGGCGAAGCCGAGGTCAAACTCGACGACCTTGCCGCGATGCGCAAAGTTCGTGAAGTCCTCACGTGGTACGAAAAACGCTTTCATCTCGCCGTCCTCCACGGCGACCCATCCCGACCGCTGTCCGTCGATCTGCCGAACTACGCCGCGGACGCGCCTGCAGACCCGCTCGGAGAACTGCCAGTCCCGGCTCAAGGGCCGGTACTCTCCGAGCTCCCTGAAGTTCGCCAGCCGCGCGGCCGTATGGCCGTCCGACAGGCCCTTCGCCACCCACTCGTAGTTCCACCGCCTGCTGCGGCCGTGGTTGAGGTGTGTGGCCTCGTCGTAGCGGCGCAACGCCTCGTCCTGCGAGTACTCCTCCTGGTTGAGCCAGCGCAGGAAGTGCACGACGTACAGGTAGTAAGTGCAAACCGGGCTCGTACGCGATCCGGCGATGGTGGAGAGGCGTTCGAGAGCGGCGAGGTCGTCGTACTCCGGAAGCCTGCGGTAGCAGCGGAACCACAACTCCACATCGTGGTCCGGGAGATCGCCGCGGTCCTCGAACGCCGCGTCGAAGAGCTCCACGACGGTCTGGAAGACCTCGTTGGGCGTCTCCTCCCAGTTCTGACCCTGCTCCTGGAGGAACTTCCGAGCCAAGACCAGCGCCAGTCCCGAGTAGCCACGGGAGTTCACGATCACATCGCGCCAGGCCCGAACCATGGTCTCGATCTCGCCGTGCGCGGTCTCGATGTCCTCGCGGCAGCGCTGAAGGTACGAGCTGTCGGCACTGTCGGGGCGGGCCGACTCGCATTCGTCTAGCAGCGAGAGTGCCATCCCCAACTGTGCGTCCGCCCACTTCCCGTCGTCGCCGCCCGCGGCCACGAGGTCGACAAGGCTCTTGTACGGGGAGACCGCGACCAGCTTGTTGAGGACTCTGACGATCATCTGGACCGCGGATACGTAGTTGTGCTCGTCCGACGGCTTGAGCTTGCTGGCCCTGGCGAAGACGCTTAGCGCCGCATCGTACCGATTGCGCACGTGCTCGATAGTCTCGGCTTGGCGGCCGGTACCGTTGCGGAACTGCCGCAGCCCCGCGTACACCCACTCGCGGTGCAGCATCCCAAGGGCGTGGAACTGCACAGGGTCCAGCTCCTTGGAAAGTTCGATCGCCCGGTTAATGAACTTCTCCGCCTGCCCGTCCTCGTGCTTCTTGAAGTCCAGATGGTAGCGAGCCAGGTGCAGCCAGTAGTGCGGCTCATCGGGGCATCGGCGCGTAAGCTCCTGGAAGATGCGGTACGCCTGCTCGCGGCCCGGCTGCTGGCCCGTACCGAAGGCCCTGATCAGCTCGGCGAACTGCTGCGTTCCCGAGCCCGACCTGTTGCGGCGTATGAAGAGGTTCTCGAGGATTGACCGTGTCTGTGCGTTGTCGGGTCCGAGGTGGCCCACCAGCTGCCCGATGAACTCGATGGCGGTGTTGGCCAGCCGCGACGGCCACCTGGCCTCTCCCGACTTCGCCTCCAGCAGCACTTCCAGGAGGGTGTCGGCGATGGACGGGTGCAGGATGCGAAGTTGCTGGCCATCCTCGACAACCAGACGGCGTAGGTCCGCTCCAAGGACTTTCTCGAGGTCGGCTCGGTACTCCGCAAGGGACGCAGCCTCTCCTCCCCAGTGACCGGTGATCCACCGGCGGACCAGCGAGTACGGCAGCCCGATCTGTCCGTACCGGGTAACGAGAGCCAGGTAGGCGGCCAAACGCCGCTGCTCCTCGGTGAACTGACGGACGTGGCTCTCCACGTACCGTGCCGTGCCCAGGAACTCCGTCTCGAAGGCGCACAGCCCGAAGTAGAAGGGAGAGACCTGCTGGTCGGGCACCTGGTACGGGACGAGCGCCTCCACCGACGCTTTCGCCTTGGGAGAGCGGGCGCGGGCGCCGAAACTGGCCCGGAATTCGCGCGCCTCCTCGCGGGTCATCGGCTCGGTCAGGTGATACTTGACGCTGTTGGCGCGCCCGTCCTCGTCGTCCGACGCCGGGCCGTTGCTCCGCGTCACCCACAGCACCACGACCGGGGTGTTCCGCTCGTTCAGCTTGCGGTAGAGATCCTCCCGCTCGCTCTGCCCCATGTCGGCGCTCTCCGCCACCAGCACAAGCGACCGTTCGGTGAACCGGTAGACACTATCGATGCGCTCGACCGTATCCGGGCTGTAGTGGCGCAGCAACAGCACCGGATGTTCGCGGTGCAGGTCCCAGGCGATCCGCCGGGCCAGCGTGGTGCCTCCCGCGCCGGGCGCGTGGAACAGTTCGAAGCTGGCCGAACTCTGGCGCTCCAGGACATCGGCGATGGCGGCCTGCAGCGGGGGCTGCAGCGACCGGGGGACGTCCTGACCGGCGTCGAGATCCAGCCAGTTCGCGGGACGGCCCCGCCAGAACGCGTCGACCGCCTCGTCGCGCAGTTCCTCGTCCAGGATCTGGGAATGCAGCACGACGAGGTCGGCCTCCAGCCCGGCGAGCCAGGGACGGGAGAAGCGGGTCGGCCCCTTCGCTCCGGGGAGCGTGGCAAGCCGTTCGGGTCGCGGCAGGGCCCCGCTTTCCGCAAAGACGCTAAGGAGGGCCTCGAACCGCCCGTCGTCGGGGCTGGCACGAAGGACTTTCATCGGCGGTTCGTAGAGGTCGTCGATGAACTCCAGTACCCGCTCCGCCCGCTGGTCCGGCTTGTCTCCGGCGGTGAGGCACATGACAGCGGCCGCGCGGTTGACGCTGTTCGTGCTGTGGCGCGCCAGGACGTCGCGGACTACGTCCTGATAGGCCGAACGCCAGCTCCGGAAGTCCGGGGGTGCGTGTTCGCCCAGGCTCTCCCGGCCACCCGCCATCAACCACGACACCGTGTTGCGGCCGGGTGTCGGCGCGTCGTGCAATCCCGAGACGACGATCTGGTTCTCGGCCGTCCCCGGATCGAAGCCGTGGGCGAGGCCGTTCGTCTCGCTGTCGGGGTTGAGGTCGATGATCACCGACCAGCGGTGGTCGGGCAGGTGGGCCAGGTCCTGGTGTGTGACACCGTTCTCAACGATGAGGAAGCGGTCGAACCCGTTGTGGGTGTCGGCGACGAACGGCTTCACCTGCTCCGCCATCTCCTCCACCGCCCCCCGCCCGTCCGCGGTCATTCTTGTGCCGACGGCCGCAACCGCCCCGTTCGGTGCGACGGTCTGCGGCGTGTGCGCGTCAGCGAGGACCCGTGCCAAGAGCGTCGGGTGGTACTCGGTGAGGAGGAGATGGGCAACCCAGCCGGCCAGCCGGTATGCCGTGACTCGCTGCTGTTCCGGTGACCTCCGCTTCGCCGCGTAGTTCAGCGCGGCACCGAGCCGCGCCACCAGGTACTGATGCCGGAGCGATCCCTTGCGGGTGGGCTGGAGCGCTTCGACCGCTTCGTCCTTGCCCCGGCGGATGCTCTCGACAAGCCTGACGTTCCCCTCCCATTCGAGGGGCCCGGCCCTTCTCGGGTCGCGGTCGTCGCATTCTCGCAGGACTTCGAGGGGGAGCTGCTTGCGCAGCAGCTCCTGCCCGACGAGCAGGGTGGCCGTCTCCAGATAGGCGTGGTCGTACAGGAGCGGGGCGTAGCGGTCCCAGTCGATGTCGATGAGCCAGTACGTCACCTCGTCAGCACCTGCCCCGTCCAGGAGGATGTTGCGCGGGTGCAGGTCGCCGTGGTTGTAGCCCAACAAGACAAACTTGACGTCTTCCGAGAGCTTGTTGTCCTGCTCCAGGACGGACAGCGGGTCGGGCAGCATCTGGGTGGAGAAGGCGAACGTGGTGCCGGCGATGCCAGCCAGTCGTCGGGTCTCCCGCAGCGCCTCACCCTTTTTGCCGCTGAGGAACCCCTCTCCCAACCAGGCTTCGAGAGTTTGCCGGACGGTCATGCTCTCGCCACCAGCATGGTTCGCGAACTGCGCTTCCAACAGTTCGCGGCTCACTTCCGGCAGGGCATCGATCGAGACCGACGTGGTTGCCACGCGGGCCGGGCGCACGCCACGTGTCTCACCGGCGACGCTGTAGATGTCGACGCGGAGCTGATCGTCGTGTCCGGAGAGCTCCAGGGCCGGCACGCGCCGCTCGGCGAAGGGGGTGAGCCGCTCGGTGAAGAGCCGGTGCGCCTCGTTCTGACCGTCGTTGGGATCGTCCGACACCTTCAGGATGTACTCGCCCTCCAGGCGAGCCTGGCCGTTACCCATCAGGTCACAACGCGTGACCCGGGCGCCGGTGAATCCGTCTGCGAAGTCGTCCAGATATGTGATCCTCACAGGTGCGCCCAGCTCGCGCTCGACAATCTGTGCCACCCGTTCCCGCCGCTTCACCTCCTCCTCGTCCACGGTGCCGGTACCGTCCTGGTCAAAGAGGCGCGTCATGCGTCGCATGGTAGAGCCTTTGTCTCCCAAACCCGAGAAGTTTGAGGCGAGTTGGCCAATCGAAGTGCCAGGTGGCGCAGCGGGGCCGGTAACGCTGGACAGCGGGACGCGGACAGGAATACTGGGGTGATGGACGCGGGTGTGTACGCAGCGTGGGCCGCCGCGGTGACCAGTGCCGCCACTTTGGTGGTGACCACGGTCGTCGGGGGACGCAGGGAGCAACGCCAATGGGCGCGCGAGGCGCTGACAGACGCGTTTGTCGCGTTTCTGGCGGCAAGTTGGCAGCATTCCGACCTTGCAAAGGCATCGGCGACGACGCCTGACACATCGTCGGTCGAGGCAATGAACGGGCAGTACGGAGAGATGCGCAATCAGCTGACGCGGCTGCGCCTGCTGTCGCCCCCCGATGTGGTGCGCGCCGGGGAGAGGCTCCTGCGTCTGCAGCGCCGCGTGCAGGACGCGGGGTCCGCGTCTGATCGAGCCGAGGCGCTGGCGAGGGCGTCGGCAGGGCGCCACGACGTGGTGGCCGCGGCCCAGAAGGCGATGGGGCTCCGTCGAGCCTGGGGCGCCGCGCCAAGGGAGCTGAACACCTCCACCGCTTCCGACCTGCCGGACCTCGGCCAGCCCTCCGATATGCGCCCGTGATCTCATAGATCGCGTATGGCGATCACGAATGATCCCGTATGAAGTCCAGGGGCGTTCGCTGGGGTAGGCAATGCAGGCGCTACTCGTACTCGCTCAGCAGCTTCTCGATGCGGTTGTTGGCCACCTCCTGGCGCCCGTCGATGCACTTCGCGTAGCGGCTCAGCAATACCTCGACGGAGTTGCCGGCGCGTTCGGCGACCTCGGTGGGGTCGACCCCGGCGTTGAGCCAGGTCGACAACGCGGAGTGCCGCAGGTCGTACGGTCGGGCAGCCAGCGGGGACGCAGCCACGGCTGGCGGCAGGGCCAGGAACCGCGCTTCCTGCCATACACGGAAGTACGTCGAGGACGGGACCACGGCCCCCTTCTCGCTGAAGAACAACCGCCCGTCGTCGGCCGTTCCGAACGTGTCGAGGTGTTCACGCAGCGCGGCCACGAGCTGCGGAGGAATGGGCACGCGCCGAACGTCCTCGGCCGGTCGGTTCTTCAGACCCCGGTCGTCATGAGTCTCTCCCGAGTCGGTCCACAGCTTGCCCGCGGTGGGGCGGGTGCGGTGGAGCAGAGCTGAGCCCCAGCCTGTGGCGGGCAGGACGAGGTCCGATTCCGCGAGGCCGACCACCTCAGCCGGGCGGAAGCCTCCGAAGTACATGGCGGCGAACAGGCCGACGAGGCGGCGGCCGCGGGAACGCTTGTAGCCGCTGACGTACGAGACGGCGACCAGGAGGCTCCGTGCCTGCTCGGGGTTGGCGACTACCCGCGGGTCCACTTCACCCGACACCTTGGGTTTCTGCCAACGGACGGCGGTAACGGGGTTCTCCCGGAACTCCCCCAAGTCAACGGCGTAATTCACGGCATTGACGAACGTCCGCCGCTTGCGCCGTACAGTCTCGGCGGCGGACGCCTTGCCGTCGAGCCTCAGCTTGAAGGAGTCGAGGACGGCCCGGGTCGTGGCCGGCTCAGCCAGGTCGGCAAGCGGGCGCGAGGCCTTGGCCACCCAGTGCAGGATGTTACGCACTTCCTCGGGGACATCGTCGCGAGCATCCGGCGACGGAAGAACGAAGGCCCAGTTCCGCAGTGCCCGTCTGATCTCCTCGTCCGAGGGACGCCCGGGGCGGTCGTGGAAGAGCGCCATGGTGACGGACGTCAGTGATTCATTGATCGCGTCTCGCGTGTTGGGAGCAGCGTGCGGCCACTTCATGGCGAGGTAGCGCAGCGCGAAGGCGTACCAGGTACTCGAAGCCTTCTTCTCCGTCATGGAGTCCGGAAGGCCCGTCTCCGTGTCGAACTCCTCACCCTCGCGGGCAGCCCGCATGAGTTTCGACCGGTAGTTATCAGCAAGCGCTTTGGTCCGGAACTGCTCGGAGAAAACGCCACCCGCGACCTTCCACCGCACGTCGTATGACGCCTTCTGGGTATTGCGCTTCCGGATGCCCCAGATCCTCACGTCAAGCCCCGGCTGCGCTCCGCTCCGCCGGGCGCGCTTCCCGGCTCCGCTGCGGGCGACGCTCCTGCCTTCGGCCCGCCCCGCCCGCGCTGCGCCGACGCGCGCCCACAGGTGGACAGGGCCGAAGGGCATGAGGCGATCACCGCATAGAGCGGCCCGCGGTCAAAGACGATGCCTCCGGCGGGGGATCGGCCGGCACCGGGATGGAGGGGGCGCCGTTGCCGACCGCGGGCCCGTGGGTGGCGTGCGCGGGGAGCTCCCATCCCGTCCGCCGTCGACCCAAGCAGAGCCGAGCAGACGCGGCCCAGGGGCGTCAAGGTCGTTCGTACGGTGGCGCGCTCCACCTTGACGCCCCTGAACCACGCCCGCTCCACGGTGTGTGGGTCGACGGCGGACGGGATGGGAGCTGGGGTCAGTGGTGGGCAAGGCTGGTACTCGTGGTACGCGTCAGCTCATAGAGGTACAAGATACTTCTATGGATCAGGGAATTGCAGCGTTGCTGGCTGGCGTGGGTGCGTTGATTGGCTCGTCCGTAGGTGCACTCGCAGCGTGGAGGGGTGCCCGGATCGGTGCTCAGAAGGCTGTTGAAGCCGTACGAGTTCAAGTGGAAGGGCAATCCCAAGCTGAGCATAAGCACTGGGCACGGGAGGAACGAAAGAAAAGTTGGATGGCAGCCCTGAAAGCCGCGCGACAGGTCACAGGCACGCTGCACGACATAGAACGAGGCCTGAGGCAAGGACAGGTACCAACAACCGAAGCCCGCTCAGCCATCACAGACGCGATGCCAGATCTTGCAGCTGGCGTGGTGGAGCTGAGTGTGTGGGGACCTGACGAGGGCGCGGATGCGTGCGGGGATCTGCACACCAAGATCTTCGAACAGGTCGACGCAGTCCTGGATTGGGTAATGGCCGTATCCCAGGGGAGGGAAACCGTCCAGGAGGAGGAGGCCTACGCGGCTGCAGATGAAAAACGTAGAGAGGCCTACGGTCTGTTTCTGTTCCTGGCTCGTCGATCTCTCCGAGACGCGTCGACGGACTAGTGCTACCTGGCCGCTCTACCAGATTGAGTAGTCATAGCCGATCCGGGCAGCTGTCAAGCCGCAGGCTGATGCTTGACGTCAGTGACTAACACCAACAGCGATGAAACGAGTCGGACACGACCAGACCCCAGGACGAGGCTCGAACTCATAGTGGGCGGGTCGCCGCCCATCGTTTAAGGACGGCGACCCGCTGGCTTGACTCGGTCATTGAGATTCGGCCGACCTCTAGGAAACGAAGGCCGGCCGAACACAACAGCGCTGGCGGTTTAAGACCTCCCAATCACCAGGAAGTCGTAATCAACATCCGGATCAAGTGAGCCATGAGGAGCAACCTGCATTACTGCCTTACGAGCAGAAAGACGGGCTTGCCTACGTCCTTCAATCGCCGACTCCACCGAGTCAATGATGCTTTGACGTTGCCCCTCATCCTTGGGGACAGGGAGGATCAATTCACGCCACCTGCCTCCAAGTGTATCAATGATGTCTTGTGTAAACCGTTTGGCCCAGATCTGCTCCTTGACGATGGGCGAGGAAAACAGCGCCAACAGCAACTTCGGATCCATGACCCCATAGTCAAGAGACTTGAATTTGAGGATATGACTCTGATAAAGGATCTTCGAATCAAGATCCGTGACGATAGCGCACGTGCCAACGAGGTAAGTACCGTCACGCACCATCAAAATGTCATCGACTTCAACATTTTGACGACCTGACAACGTCTTGTACAGCGCCTCGCTAACTCCGTGCTTCGGGTCCCCCTTAATTTCCCAGTTTGCAATATCCGAAGTACGAATGAAGGGGATGGGACCAGTACCGTAGGCCAACTTACCCACTTCATGACCAGTTCCTACTTCAATTACTCCCTCATCCGCAAGATCTCCAAGATTTACGAGATCATGCGTGTCCGCCAGAGCGTCAAGGCGTTGCTTCAACTCCGGGTTGTAATACTTAGGCAAGTAGATATTGTCTTGGATCTCGCTTGCCATCACAGTGAAGCCAAGGTGGTCAAATTCGAGCGGTTCTCCCTGGTTGAACCGATGAAGCCTTCGCGTGATGACTGGCAAGTCGTCGAAGGGAATGCCATGGCCTCGTGAGTCAT
This sequence comes from Streptomyces viridosporus, assembly GCF_002078235.1. Classification (GTDB taxonomy): domain Bacteria; phylum Actinomycetota; class Actinomycetes; order Streptomycetales; family Streptomycetaceae; genus Streptomyces; species Streptomyces viridosporus. The sequence continues at coordinate 8,666 of NZ_MSGP01000115.1, read as the reverse complement.
GCCCGCACCACTTAGCCAGCGCCATGAAGACCGGGTAATCTTCATCGACACTAGCGTCAGCGCGATGCTTCTCAATCAGCACTACGGCCGTCTTGGCATGCGTATAAGGCTGAAACAGATCCTCAGGCATCGTGATGACGGCACGAATCTTCGCCCGCGAGAGGATGTAGGAAACGATAAAGCGATGCGAGGGATTGCAGAGCATTGACTCTGGAATTACGATCCCGAGCCGTCCGCCCGGACGCAGGAGATCCAGGCATTTCTCGATGAAAAGAATTTGAGGCGATTGGCCGTCACTAAGTTTATTCGTGCGCTCAAACTCGCCAGTCTTGGTGTCGCGCTTCCACTTATGCGCAAGATCATACCTGGCAAGTGTGGCTGCTTCTGTGATCTTCAGCTTCTTGCCGAATGGCGGATTCGTCAGAATGGCGGTGAACGTCCCGTCACGAACCTCCTCAGCCGACTTCGAATGCCACTGGGTCATAGGGGCCAAAGAGTTTTCACAGAACACACCACCCCGACCATCACCCAGGACCGCCATGTAGGCTTTAGCTACCTTCGCAAGGAAGGAGTCCTTATCAATTCCTCTAATTTGCCGGATAGCTACACGCTGCTTGTCCGCGTCAGTTTCCTTCTCAGGCCACTTCAGCCGCTTCGCCTCCGCCTCAACTTCGGCCCACATACGACGGAGAGATTCCACCAGGAATCCGCCCGACCCGCAGGCGGGATCTGCAACGTGATCCTTTGAATTCAGTTGAACCATCTCGGCCACAAGTTGCACCACGTTGCGTGGGGTGAAGAACTGCCCTTGCGCACCCTTCAGAGAAGGACCGATGAACGTTTCGAATGCGTCCGCCACTGCATCACGGTCCGAGTCCATGAGGGAGTAAGGCTGGAGCTCTCCTATGACGTACGCCAAAGAGGCATCATCGAGCGAAATAGAATCGCTCTCATCAAAGACGTCGTCGTAGCGTTGCACGACTTCGCGGAACAGATCTCGAACTCTTCCGGCTACCTGTGAATCGGGCTCCCCAATACCCGCACGAAGGCGCACTTGCTCATTGGGGGCAGTGAAGCGCTCATCATAAATTTTACAGAAGATCACATTAATGATCTGCTGCGCCAATGCCTCATCGCGGGTCATGCCGACAGCGTTGGCCGCCAAATAATTGCGGACCGCCCGGAATGTGGACCGCAAGTTATGTGTCGGTCGAAGGGAATCCCTCGTGTAGAGGCCAATGTCCTCAATGCGCTCGCCGTAACGAGGGAGGTTCGGGATCCTCTCAAACGTGACGGATCCCCGCGCCTCAATCTTCCTCAGGAATAGACGCTCATCACCGTTGAACCACACGCCCAGCTCAGCACGCGAAAGACGCATGTAGTCTTCTAGCTGATCCCGACCGTCTTTTCGCTTCTTTTTCTTACATTCGACTACGACACGCAGAGTTTCGTCAGCATGAGTGCCCGACTCGAAGACTGCAATATCGACAGGATACGTTTTGCGTGTGTCGGACGGACGCGCTTTAACATGCCATTGCGGGCGAGTCCTGATGAACTCCTTCGGGTACCCGTAGTCCTCTACGAGCGCTCGCGCGAAGGGCTGTACAGCCTCCCGCTCCTCTGGCGTGTTGGGCACACTCCTTCCGGAGATGTAGTCGATCAGGCGGTCCGCTTCTCCCCCCGCCGGCACCTCAGGTACCGCGATGGACTCCATCTGATCCGTCACTCTTCCACCCCTCACAGCCAGGTGCTGGTCTCCGTACAACGCTGGGCCATCATCCCAGACGACTGATCAGCGTGGAGCAGCCTTCCCTATCTGGCCTGTGTACAGCAAGCGGACGTACCGCATCCCTCTAGAGGTGATCGCTGGAGGACGGTTCGTCTGACAGACTCCTGTACCTGTGTGTGACGGACGCGTGACGGCCGAGATTAGCCAGGAGCAAGGCACTGCTCATCCGTCGTGGTCGAACAGACCGGATCAGATCACGGTCACGCCGGCACCGCGAACAGCAACGTGCCGCGGCCACGCGCTCACCATGTCATGATCCCGCTATGGGTGCATCAACTGAAAGCGAACTCTCCCAGCGGGTAGCAGCTTTGGCCGCTCGAGATGAGCGGACACGGGCCGCGCGTGCCGAGCGATCCCTTGAGATCGACAGCCTCCAGCAGGACTTCCCTCCTGAGACCATCGGCCTAGTTGGAGGGGGGCACGAGTCCGCTTGGTTCTTTGTGGAAGCGATCGGCTGCTACCTTCATGGCTTTGACGCAGCAGCCCTCGTCTGCGCCCATGCGTCGTGCGAGCGAGAAATTGCGGGGCGCGTGAACCACTTAGGCGCCAATGCGCCGAGGGGATGGGAACGTTGGGGACTCGGCGCCCTCCTCCAGTACGCAGCCACAGAGGGTTGGTACACGGCGTCTTCGCAAGCACTGCTTGAGGAAGTCAATCGAAAGCGACGCGAATTTTACCACTTCCGCAGCGAGTGGACGGCGGACAGCATCGTGATGCGCACCTATCAGCAACTCCCCTGGCGTGGTAAGGACGGCGCGCGGGAGGACATGGCCCAAGTCCTCCGCGCTGACGCCCTCCAAGCGCTTCGTGCCGCCTTCATCCTTCGCGCGGAATAGTGCAAAACACCAGTCAGTAAGACGCGCAGTGCCTCCGCTGTCGTGCAACCCTCGTGCAGGAACCGACGGGACGTCATGGCAAGCAACACAGCGCACTCGATCGGGCGTGTTGTCCAGGCGAGAGGACGACCGGAGGACCTGCCGGTCTCTGTAATAGTGCGCTGATCGGCACACCTGGTGGTGGGCGGACCGGCCGGACGAACCGTTGGAGGCCTGCATAGTTCCGGAGCTGTTTCGGTGACGTCCAACGCTGACATCAACGGGAGCATACGGCGGCGTACAGCTGCACCCCGGGACGGCTGTCGGAGCAGCTGACGACGGCCCCCGGGGCGAGCCCGGATCAAACTCCTCAAGCGGATGTCAATCCACGCCACACGCGTGCCACTCCGAGCGATCAACGACGGTCGCTCGGAGTCCGTGACAGTGCAGGGATGCGCCGGCGCTCTGGTCACCGGGGCCGTACCGTGACCAGCGCAAGCCAGCCCACCAACCCCACCAGGCTTAGAGTTCCTAACGGAATGCGGTTGGGCCGTGACCTCTGGCTGGGTGACTCGGTTGCTTAGGTGTGAGGAAGCGTGACCCTCAACCCTGGCTGGTTGACGACGAGTTGTGGTCGCGGATCGAGCCATTGCTGCCTGTCCGGCAGCGCCGGCATCGGTACCCGGGCCGGAAGGCGCTGGATGACCGCAAGGTGCTGTGCGGCATCCTGTTCGTCCTCTACACCGGCATCCGCTGGGAATGGCTGCCCGCCGAGTTGGGTTTCGGATCAGGCATGACCTGCTGGCGCAGACTGCGGGACTGGAACAACGCCGGTGTCTGGCAGCGCCTGCATGAGGTGCTGCTGGCCGAGCTGCGGGCCGCTGACCGGCTGGACATGTCGAGGGCGGTGATCGACAGCTCCCACGTCCGGGCGCTCAAGGGCGGCCCAAAACCGGTCGGAGCCCGGTCGACCGGGGACGGCCGGGCTCCAAGCACCACGTGATCTGCGATGCCGCCGGCATCCCGCTCGCCGTCGCCTTGACCGGCGGCAACCGCAATGACATCACCCAGCTCATGCCGCTTCTGGAAGCGGTCCCACCGATCCGCGGCAAGCGGGGGCGACCGCGGCAGCGGCCCCGGGAGATCTACGCAGACCGCGGCTATGACCATGACTGCTACCGCCGCCAGGTCCGGGCGAAGGGCATCAAGCCCGTGATCGCCCGTCGTGGCACCGAGCACGGTTCCGGTCTGGGCACCAAGCGGTGGGTTGTCGAGCAGACGATCGCGCTGCTGCACTGGTTCAGCCGCCTGCGCATCCGCTGGGAGATCCGCGACGACATCCACGAGGCGTTCCTCAAACTCGCCTGCTCGCTGATCTGCTGGCGCCGCCTGCAAACCGCATTCCGTTAGGAGCTCTAAGGATAAGGTGCATGCCTACCAGTGGCCGAAGGAGGAACGCTACGGCGACGTGCTCGCGGCCGCCTCGAGTCCTCGGTGGGTGCACTCCGTCTCCTGCTGTGCTTCCTCGTTCATGTGTGTGTCCTACTTAATGGGGCCGGTCCAGTGGGGGTCTTCCCCGAGCCAGGCGCTGTCCTGCTCCAGCCAGGCGTCGTCCATGCGGGACATGGTGAACACGATGTCCTTGCCGTCGCTCTTGGCGATGGCGTACTCGAAGGTGTACGTGCCGGTCCGCCCGGGCGCTAGGCGGCCGGTCATCTTCTTGGAGCCCTCTTCCACGAACAGCAGCTCGGTCTCCCCGCCGGTGGTGGCGCCCTGCGCCTGATAGCTGAAGTCGTCCAGGTTGTACGGTTTCTTCGTGCCGTTCATGACGGTCCAGGTGACGCGGAAGGGGATCTGGTCGGCCTCAGGCCGATCGTCGTACTCTCCGTATTTGGTGATACGGGAGATGCTGTCGACCTTGATCTTCAGGCCGTCGGTGTAGGCGAAGGTGTCGTCGACGGCGAGCTCGGTGTCCGGCTGCTCGTCGCCCGCGTCGGTCGCGGCGGGGCTGTCGCCGCACTGCTCCATCCAGTCGGCCTGCGACAGGGTGGAGTCGGGCCCGCAGTCGGGCGTTTTCGAGGCTGGCGCGCTGGCGGCCGCGGTGGCGCGTTCAGCCTTGCCCTGCGACGGCTCATCCGCGCTGCAGGCGGTGAGGGTAGCGGCGAGGATCGCTGCGGTGGCGAGCGTGATGGTTCTGGCGTGCATGGTCCCCCCAAGGACGGTATGGCTGACCATTATTGTGAGGGGTTGATGAAGGGGATAGGTGTGTTGTGCATGATTCGTAGTGCAGATGTGACGCGAGCGAGCCCCGCCACGGGCGGTAGCGTGGCGAGGCCTGGTGACTGCGGCGGCATGGGTGGTGCGGGGGCCAGCCAGGCCTCCGCTGCCGGGCCCGTCCACTCTCTTTCCAGGTACTGCTGCGGGGGCCAGCCTGGGCTTTCCGCCTCCAACAGAGTGCGCAGTTCGTCCGCGCGTGCCGCTCGCAGGGCTGACTCCACGACGAATAGCTTTGCCCACTCGTAGTCGTCGGCCATGAGGGATGCCAGCCAGTTGGTCACCACGTAGCGGGCAGGCCCGCTGTAGTAATCGTGCACTTGGCAGTGGACGAAACCGTTACGGCAATTGCCGCACCCCAGCGTGGGGCCCGAGCCGTGACGTGTTACGGCCAGTTGTGCATCGTCAGGGGACTGGTGCCGTCGAGGTAGCCGAGCAGGCCGGCGTCCGGATACTCGATGATGTCATCCGGTAGTTCGTGCACGGTGAACCAGGTGAGTGCCAGGCACTTCTCCGGTTCCTTGTTGACGGGCTCTCCTTCCCATTCGGCGGCTTCGAAGAAGAAGCCGATCCGCTCCGTCTCGTCGTCCTGGCGGTGGTGCACGACTTGAACGAGCCGGAGGTCGGTCGGGTCGACGGTGATCCCGGTCTCCTCGAACAACTCGCGGGCGGCGCCGACGTGCAAGGGCTCGCCCTGATCCAGCTTTCCGGAGGGCATGTGCCATCGGCCGTAGCCGTACGGGCCGCCCCGCTGGGAGAAGAGGATCTTGTCGCCGTCGCGGAGGATGACGTGGGTGTCGATGACGGGTGTTGCCGGCTGTCCGTTCATGTTCCTTGGGGGGTTGAAGGGGTGGATGAGACATTCGACGCTAGCGGCAGAGCCGGGATGGCGTCGGCGATTCGGCGTGCTACGTCCGATGGGGTGGAGGCGCTGGTGTCGAGGACCAGTACGTCGACGCCTCTGCTTATCAGGTAGGCCGCTGTGTCCTGGTACAGGTCGACTTCCCGGCTGGGGCCGGTGGGGTCCAGGTGCCAGCGGTGGGTGATGCCGCGGGTGGCGATGCGTTCGGCGATCAGGCCCGGCTCGGCGGTGAGGATCACGGCCAGGTCCGGCAGGGGGACGTGCCGATTGACGTCGATCAGGAACTCGAACGGGACGCCGTCGAGCTGCTGCAGCACCAAAGTGGAGGGCAGGTAGCGGTCGCTGATGATGAGCTCGCCGGCGCGCAGCGCAGGATCGATCACCGTTTCGACGTGTTCGTAGCGGGTGGCGGCGACGAGGCAGGCGAGCGCTAGGCCGTGGATCGTGTTGGCGTGAGATCGGGTGAATGTGCCCAGAGCGGTGCTGGTCGGCTCGACGGTCCGCCTGGCGGGCCGTTTCTGCTTGGTCGGAAGGCCGTGCAGGGCCTGGACGGTGGTGGATTTACCGACCCCGCTGGGCCCGTCGATGGAGACGAACCAGCCGGTGCGTCCGCCGGTCATGCGACCGCCCCCTGCCCGCCCTGGTTCCGCTCGTGCTGCTCGCGGGTGAGCATGGCCAGCGTTGATCGGATGTGCTGCAGCGGTACCTCGCCGAACTGGATACCGACGGAGAAGTTGAACTCGTCGCGCTGCCGCATCGACTCGTCGGCGCCGTCACCGGTGAGATCGACGTCGTCGTACGCCAGGAGGGCGTCCGGGGCGTGGCCGGCATCGATGAGCGTCTGCCACACGGGCGTACCGGGGTAGGGCCGGAACTCGAAGACGCTGGCACGGATATCGCCGGTGTTCAGGTCGGAGATGTCCCACAGGTTGCGGATGTGCTGGATAGTGGCGTCCAAGTCTTCCTTCGTTTCGCCGGGGAAGCCGAGGATGAAGTAGCCTTTCACGCCGATCCCGTGCGCGACCAGGCGGCGGGCGACGCGTTCGGTCATCTCGGCGTCGATCCGCTTGTCCATCGCGGCCAGGATGCGGTCACTGCCGGATTCGATGCCGAGAGCGACTTCGCGCAGCCCGTTGGCGACGAGGCAGTCCAGGTCGGCGTCGGTGAGCCGGTTGAGGACGTTGATGCGGCCGGTGGCGTCCCAGACGTAGCGTTCTCCGATCCGGTGGCGGGTGAAGGCCTGCATCTGCTCGTCGATGACGCGGCCGACGCCGAGGAACAGATCGTCCACGAAACGGAACGCGGTCACGCCGTACTCGTCGTGCAGTTGGTCCAGCTCGCCGATGATGTTTTCGGGGGAACGTACGCGGATGGTGACGTCCGGGTTGGCGCTGACGGCGGCGCCGCAGAACGTGCAGTTGTAGGGACAGCCGCGGCTGCCGACGATGTTGGCCTCTACGCGTCCGGTGCGGGCGGCGGCCTGGTCGGCGTGGGTGCCGTGGTGGGTGGCCAGCCGCCTATCGAGTGCAGTCGGTGCGGCCGGGTAGGGGTCCTGTGGCAGAAAGGCGCGGTTGACGTACGGCAGGGCGTCGATGTTCGGGCCGAGCAGGACGGCGCTGCTCTTGGGGTCGGCGATGCCGGCGGCCCGGGTGCCGAGCAGCTGGTCACGCCACAGGACGCCCGGCAGCGTGCGCCGGTTGTGCTCGTCTTCCAGGAGGAAGGCGACACGCAGCCCCCCTTCGCCCAGGACGAGGGCGCGCAGGTTGCGCATGCGGGAGTCGGCCAGGATACGGTCCGGCATGGCCTTGGCGTGGTGCCCGCCCACCATCAGAGCGATGGACGGGTCGAGCAGGCCAGCGATCTGAGCGGACATCTCGTAGGTGGGCGCGAGGAGATTCATGGCGGCCCAGCGGGGCACGGCCTCGTTGACGATCCGCGCGGTCTCCTCGATGCCCAGGCCGAAGGCTTCGGCGTCCAGCACGCCGACGTTGAAGCCGCGCTGCTGGGCGTAGGTGGCGATGTACGCCATGCCCAGCACGGGGAGCGTGTAGTCGTTGGTGCGGGGCCGCAGGGTGTAGTCACGCAGCGGTGCGTTGATGAACAGAGCATCCAGCGCGCGGGTGTCGTCGGCGCCCGCGATCAGCGGTAACTGCTGCATGCGTCCTCCAGGTCATCGGGCGTGCGCCCCCCAGGTGAGGGTGGCGAGGGTGAGGGTGTGCAAAGCGGTGCGGTCGGTGCCGGCCCAGCCGGTCCACAGCGGCTTGAAGGCCTTGTCCGTCTTGCCGGGCCAGGGGTAGCCGGGGGCGATCTGTGCGGCCCAGGTGCGTACCGCGAGGTCGTCGTGCGGGTAGATGCTGAAGTCGCCGGTGAAGTCGGCTGCGGCTGCGGCGGCGGTCCAGGGGCCGATACGGGGAATGGCTGTCAGTCCTGCGACCAGGTCGGCGGCGGCCGCTTGTTCCCACGCCTGATGGTGCTGCTCGTAGTGTTCGGCCGCGGCTTGGAGCGCGGTGCGGTGGAACTTCGCGCCGACAGCGGCGAAGGCGACGTCAGTCAGTGCCAGCACCTCGGTGGGGGACGGCGCCACAGCGAGCGTGCCGAAGGGGCCGTCGATGACGGTGCCGTAGGTGCTGCACCAGGCGCGGTAGAGCTTACGGGCCTGGTCGGCGCGTACGACCTGACGCAGGATCGCCGTGGTGATCGCGTCCCACAGCCACGGGTTCGCCAGCCGCTGGGAGACCCCGAGCTCGAGGAGTTTGGTGCGCAGCGCGTGCGGTGCGGCCGACGGCAGCTGGGCGGGGTCGGTGGTAAGGAAGGAGGGCTTGACGTCTTCGGTGCCCTCCACGCAGTCGACGCGCAGGCCCTGGTGATCGTGGGCCAGGACCCAGACGCCGGAGACCGTACGGACGGCACGCGCGCGTGCCCCGTC
>NZ_MSGP01000114.1 GCF_002078235.1 Streptomyces viridosporus | reverse complement strand
GGAGAAGGTGGCGGTGAGGTTGTCGCCCCCGGACTCGATGAGGATCAGGTCCAGGGGGTGCAGGGTCTGCTCGAGGTGTTCGACCACTTCGAGGTTGGCGGAGATGTCGTCGCGGATCGCGGTGTGCGGGCACGCGCCGGTCTCCACCGCGGTGATCCGTTCCGGTGGCAGCACGGCCTCGCGGCGCAGGAAGGCGGCGTCCTCCTGGGTGTAGATGTCGTTGGTGACGACGGCGAGGGACAGCCGGTCGCGCAGGGTGCGGCACAGTGCGGCGACGGTCGCGGTCTTGCCCGAGCCGACCGGTCCGCCGAAGCCGATCCGCAGGGCGCGGTGGCCGCCGTCCGGGCGCCGCGGGTCGGCGCTGTGGGTGTGGCGGTGCGGCATGGTCACGGGAGGGTCGAGATGCACGGTGACTCCGGTGGCGCGTAGGGGTTTCAGGAGGCGAAGAGGCGTACGGTCCAGGCCGCGTGCTGTTCGCCGGTGATGTCCAGCAGGGGGGCGGAGGCGGCGGGCAGGACGCCGACGCCGGCCGTCGCGACGCGCGCCGCCGCGTCGGCCGCGGCTCCGGCGACCTCGTCGAGGTCGCCGGTGAGCCGGGCCAGTACCGCGGTGGCGTCGAACGGGTCGAGGCTCAGCAGCCGTACCGCGGCGGCCGCCGGTCCGCCGACGCTCTCGTACACGGCGGCGTGCGCGGCATCGAGGGGGGTGAGCCCGGCGGCGCGGGCCGCGACGCCGAGGACGACCGGTTGGTGGGCTCCCCGCGGCCGGTGGCGGGCGAGGTGGTCGAGGCCGGCGCAGGGCCAGGTGGCGCGGGCGGCGCGCATCATCTGCCGGCCGAGCCGGCGCGCGACGTGCCGCAGCGCCGGCACGGGGGTGCGGATGTCGGCGGCTTCGTCCAGGGCCAGGGCGTCGTGTCCGGTCGCCGCGGCGGCGGCGAGGCCGGCCGCCGTCAGTCCGGCGGTGTGCAGACGTCCGCGGCAGAACGCCTCCAGGCTCGCGGTGTCGTGCACGCCTCCGGACGCGACGGCGGCCTCCACCCCACCGGAATGGGCGTGCCCGCCGGCGGGGAAACGGCCGTCGGCCAGGACGAGCAGGGCGGAGCGGCTCATGGGGGCGGGCCCGCCTTTCGTGTCATGGGTCCGGCCCGGACGGAAGGGCCGGACGGAAGGATCGGACGGAAGGGTCGGACGGATGGGGGATCAGAAGAGGAAGTACCGCTGGGCCAGGGGGAGTTCCGTGGCGTAGTGCCGCCCGACCGGTTGCCCGTCCACCGTGGTGCGCACGTCCGACGTGGTGGCGCCGCCGATGGTGACGTCGAAGGTGTCGGGATCGATGACGATCTCGGGCAGGCCGTCGTTGTGGACCATGTCGGCCTTGGTCACGCCGCGGGTGGAGGTGATCGCGCGGAGCGGCTTGAGCAGTCCGATCCGGGACAGCTCGCCGTCCACGGCCGGTTCCGACACGAAGTTGAAGGAGTTGCTGCCCGGAGCCCGGCCGCTGGCTCCCCACACCGGCCGGGGCAGGAACGGCTGCGGGGTCGGGATCGAGGCGTTCGCGTCACCGATCTGCGCGTAGGCGATCTGGCCGCCCTTGATGACCATGTGCGGTTTCACGCCGAAGAACTTGGGCTCCCACAGCACCAGGTCCGCGAGCTTGCCGGTCTCGACGGAGCCGACCTCGTGGCCGATGCCGTGGGTGAGGGCCGGGTTGATCGTGTACTTGGCGATGTAGCGGCGGGCCCGGAAGTTGTCCGCGTCGGCGTCGTCCTCGCGCAGGTGTCCGTAACGGGTCTTCATGACGTGGGCGGTCTGCCAGGTCCGCATGATCATCTCACCGATGCGGCCCATGGCCTGCGCGTCGGAGGACATCATCGAGATGGCGCCCATGTCGTGCAGCAGGTCCTCGGCGGCCATGGTGGAGGGCCGGATGCGCGAGTCGGCGAACGCCATGTCCGCCGCGATCTCCGGGTTGAGGTGGTGGCACACGATCATCATGTCGACGTGCTCCTTGACGGTGTTGACCGTCAGGGGGCGGGTCGGGTTCGTCGAGGCGGGCAGCACGCTGGGCTCGCCGACCAGGCTGATCATGTCGGGCGCGTGACCGCCGCCGGCGCCCTCGACGTGGAAGATGTGCAGACTGCGGTACTTGACGTCCTTGGTCTTGCGGCGCTTCCCGGTCGCGGCGAGCGTGTGGCGCACGAACCCGGACTCGTTCAGCGAGTCGGCGTGCAGGGCGACCTGGACGCCGGTCTCGTCGCAGACCTTCAGCGCCGCGTCGATCACCGCGGGCGTGGCTCCCCAGTCCTCGTGGATCTTGAACCCGAGGGCGCCGGCGGCCACCTGGTCCCGCAGCGCCTTCTCCGACACCGTGCTGCCCTTGGCGAGCAGTCCGATGTTCACCGGATACGCGTCGAGCGCCTCGAACGTCCGCTGGATGTGCCACTTCCCGGGAGTGACGGTGGTGGCCGTGCTGCCCTCCGCCGGTCCGGTGCCGCCACCGATCAGCGTCGTCACGCCCGACGCGAGCGCTTCGTGGATCTGCCCGGGGCACAGGAAGTGCACATGGGTGTCGACCCCGCCGGCGGTCAGGATCCGCCCGTTGCCGGAGATCACCTCCGTCTCGGGACCGACGACGAAGTGCGAGGCGCGCGCGTCGTCGTGCGGCCGGGACGACATCGTCTCGGGGTTGTACGCTGTGCCGATCGCCCGGATCCGGCCGTCGCGCAGACCGACGTCGGCCTTCACCACACCCCAGTGGTCCAGGATCAGCGCACCGGTGATCACGGTGTCCACCGGCTTCCGCCGGTCGTCGCGCGGGATGTGCGACTGCCCCATCGACTCGCGGATCACCTTCCCGCCACCGAAGATCATCTCGTCGCCGCTGCGGCCGGGACCGCCGCACCAGTCCGCGTCGATCCGCAGGACGAGGTCGGTGTCGGCGAGCCGCACCCGGTCACCGGCCGTGGGGCCGTAGAGGTCGGCGTACCGGGACCGCTTCAGCGGGTCCCACGGCCGCTCGGTGTCATCGTGCGTCAAGGCGCTTCTCCCGTTCGGTCTTGCCGGCCCGCAGGCCCTCGACGATGCGGTCGCCCGCGAGGGGGACCAGCCGGACGGTGCGCTCGTCACCGGGCTCGAACCGTTCCGAGGTGCCGGAGGCGATGTGCAGCCGCATGCCGTGCGCCTTCTCGCGGTCGAAGGCGAGCTCCTCGTTGACCTCGGCGAAGTGGAAGTGGGAGCCGACCTGCACCGGGCGGTCCGACGGGTTGCTCACGAGCAGTTTCACGCTCTCGCGGTCCCCGTTGAAGGGAATCCGGTGCTCCTTGTCGTCCGGGAGCAGCTCCTGCTTGCCCGGATGCACGGTCACCTCGCCGTCCGGCTCGTCGAACGGGTCGTGAAGGGTCACCAGCTTCGTCCCGTCGGGGAACGTCGCCTCGACCTGGACGTTGGAGATCATCTCCGGTACGCCGTCCATGACCTCGCTGCGCCGCAGCACACGGCGTCCGGACTCCATCACCGAGTCGACCGTCGCCCCGGCCCGCGCCTCCTCGTAGACGTGCACCGTCAACAGCGCCATGGCCTCGGGATAGTTCAGCAGCAGCCCGCGCTCACGGCGTCCGCGGGCGACATCCGCCGCCACGTGCACCAGCAGACGTTCCTGCTCATGCGGAGTCAGGTGCATCCCGCCCCCTCCTGTCCCTGCTCGTCGCTTCGCCTGCGGGACGCGGGCACACCGGAGCACCCTGGTGCGATGTCTTCGCGGAGCCGCACGCCGTGACTGAATCATCGAGGGCGAAAGGTGCAGGGGCCAGGGAAAGCCGCTTCTTGGACCTGATGGGGTGAAACGGGATCACCGGGGGTGCGGGGGCGCGTTCGCCCCGCGCCCGAGCCACCCCGGTCCACCGTGACGCGCAGGTGGCGCCGCGCTCACGGGACCATGAGGGGGTCTTCCCCGCGGAGCGCGCGGTGCCGGCCCGGAGGCCTCCTCAGCCCCGCCTGCTCCTGGGGACCGACGGCACGGGGGAGTCGGTCTGCCGGAGCTCGGCCAGGAGTTCGCTCTGTCCGGCCAGCAGTTCGGTGAGGATCCGGCGGGCCGCGCGGAGCAGTTCGGCGACGTCGCCGCCGGCGAGGGCGTACCGGACGGTGGAGCCCTCCCGGATCGAGACGACGATGCCGGACCTCCGGAGGACGGCCAGTTGCTGCGAGAGGCTGGACGGCTCGATGTCGATGTCGGCGAGCAGGTCCCGCACCGGAACGGGCCCGTGCTGCAGCAGCTCCAGGACCCTGATGCGCACGGGATGCCCCAGCATGCGGAAGAACTCTGCCTTGGCCTGGTAGAGGGGGACTTGCATGGGTGCGCGCTCCCTGCCGCATCGGGGACGTTCTCCGAGGTGCGGCGGCGCCCCGGCAGACGCGCCGCCGCACGATGTGCCTGCGAGGCCGATCCTTCTTGCTCGGCGCGGTGCGCACCCACGGATTGGGATGATGTTGATGTGGCGACTTGAAGAAGTCTTCACATCATGGGCGCACGTCGGCCCGGTGCCGGGGCGTTCACACTTCCAGGTTCTCTTCGATCCGCTTGAGCTGGTGGCGGGCCATCGCCAGGTTCGACCGGGACTTGTCGAGCACGAGGTACAGGAACAGGCCGTTGCCGTTCCGGCCGGTGACCAGCCGGATGAGGTGGTACTGGCTGCCGAGCGTGATGAGGATGTCCTCGATCTGGCTCGTCAGCCCCAGCATCTCCATGGTGCGCACCTTGGCCCGGATGACATCCGTGTTGCCGGCCGCCGCGACGGTGAGGTCCAGTTCCTTGCCCCCGCCCAGCGTGCCCAGGGCCATGCCGCTGGAGTAGTCGACGACGGCCGCTCCGAGGGCCCCTTCGACGGCGGTCATGATTTCCTTCAGCGACACTTCCACACTCGCCATGACTGTTTCCCTCTTCGGTCGTTGCGTCGGTTGCACCGGCTCCGACGGGGCGGAGGTCCCCCTGGTCCGGTGGTGGCACCGTAGGCGGGCGGCACCGGCGCGAGAGCGTGTGTTTCCGGGGGTGACCCCTAATGACCGAACACTTGCGCCGGGGAACGACTGTTTGACCGAGGGTGGTTCGGAAAACTTCGATCGGGGCGTCCCGGGGGGTCGGCCGGTCCGGTACCGGTTGGCCCGGTACCGGTGGCCCGGTGGTGTGTCCCGGGAGAAGGGAGGCCCGCCCCCGGGGTTCCTCCGAGCCGGTCGCCGGCCGTCCGCGGGGAATCTTCGCGCAACCGCCACAACCCGATTCGATCCGCACGGAGTCGTGAAGGAAGGATGATCGCGGGCCGGGCGGTCCACGGAAAGGGCGGCCCTCCGAGTCGTACGGCCGGCAGGGCGGAAGCGGCCCAGCAGCCGGGCTGCCGGCGGGCGGGATCCCGCGAGGGCCCGGGCGGGCCATGGCCGGCACGGCCCCGCGCACCCGCCGGAGAACGCGCCGGAGAACGGTGCCCGCGCTCCCGGGGACCGCGGCGGCACCGGCACCCGTCGTGGCGAGCGGGGCGAGAGCCGCTAGGGTCGTCCCGGCCATGTGAGACCTCGTGAGACATGAGAGGGTCGGACGGGTGAGCGAGACACCACCGAACACCCTGCAATACCGCTTTGACGGGCCCGAAGAAGCCCCAGTTCTGATCCTGGGTCCCTCGCTGGGCACGACATGGCACATGTGGGACCGGCAGATCCCCGAGCTGACCAGGCAGTGGCGGGTCTTCCGGTTCGACCTGCCGGGACACGGCGGTGCCCCCGCGTACCCCGCGAGCTCGGTCGCCGACCTCGCCGCGCGGCTGCTCGCCACCCTCGACGGCCTCGGCGTGCAGCGCTTCGGCTACGCGGGCTGCGCGCTCGGCGGCGCCGTCGGCATCGAGCTGGCCCTGCGCCACCCCGAGCGCCTCGCCTCCCTCGCGCTGATCGCCGCCTCGCCCCGCTTCGGCACGGCGGACGAGTTCCGCCAGCGCGGGGTCGTCGTGCGCACCAACGGGCTCGACCCCATCGCCCGCTCCGCGCCGGACCGGTGGTTCACCGGCGGGTTCGCCGCCGCCCAGCCCGCGATCACCGAGTGGGCCGTGCAGATGGTGCGCACCACCGATCCCGGCTGCTACATCGCCGCCTGCGAGGCGCTGGCCTCCTTCGACGTGCGTCCCGAACTCGGCAGCATCGGCGTGCCGACCCTGGTGCTGGTGGGCTCGGAGGACCAGGTCACCGGCCCCGCCGAGGCGCGCACCCTGGTCGCCGGGGTCCCGGACGCCCGGCTCGCCGTCGTACCGGGCGCCTCCCACCTGGTGCCGGTGGAGCAGCCCGCCGCCGTCACCGACCTGCTGGTGAGGCACTTCTCCACCGCCTGGCAACCCGGGTTCGAGACCGCCACCGGCCACACCGTCCTGCCCGCGGCTGCCGCACCGGCGCCGGCCGCCGTCCCGCCGCAGCCCGCTCCCGTCGCCGAGATCGCCCCGCCCGCCGCGGTGCCGGAAGCACAGGGCAGACCCGACCCGTACGACACCGGGATCAAGGTCCGCCGGGAGGTGCTGGGCGACGCGCACGTCGACGGGCTGCTGGCCCGGGCCGACGCGTTCTCGGGCGAGTACCAGGAGTTCGTCACCCGTTACGCCTGGGGCGAGGTCTGGGACCGGCCCGGGCTCGACCGGCGCACCCGCAGCTGCGTCGCCCTCACCGCCCTGGTCGCCGGCGGCCATCTGGAGGACCTCGCCTCCCACACCCGGGCCGCCCTGCGCAACGGCCTCACCCCGGACGAGATCAAGGAGGTGCTGCTCCAGGCGGCCGTGTACTGCGGCGTCCCGGCGGCGAACAGCGCGTTCCGGGTGGCCCAGCAGGTGGTCCGCGAGGAGACCACGCCCCCGGAGTGATCCCGGAGTGATCCCGGAGCGGTTCCCGGGCACCCCCGGTGCCCTGCCCGGCGACGGGCACCGGGGCAGGATGGGAACATGAAGCTCACGAAGAAGTCGCACTCCTGCGTCCGCCTGGAGAAGGACGGCCGCACCCTCGTCCTCGACCCCGGCGGGTTCAGCGAGGAGGACGCGGCCCTCGGCGCGGACGCCGTCCTGGTCACGCACGAGCACCCCGACCACTTCGACGAGGGCCGGCTGCGCACCGCCCTGGAGGCCGACCCGGCCGCCGAGATCTGGACCCTGAAATCGGTCGCGGAGCGGATCTCGGCGGCGTTCCCCGGCCGGGTGCACACCGTCGGCCACGGCGACACCTTCACCGCCGCGGGCTTCGACGTCCAGGTCCACGGCGAACTGCACGCGGTGATCCACCCGGACATCCCGCGCGTCACCAACGTGGGCTACCTCGTCGACGGGAAGCTCTTCCACCCCGGTGACGCGCTCACCGTCCCCGACCACCCGGTCGAGACGCTGCTGCTGCCCGTCATGGCCCCCTGGAACAAGATCTCGGAGGTCATCGACTACGTCCGCGAGGTCCGGCCGCAGCGCGCCTACGACGTCCACGACGCCCTGCTCACCGACCTCGCCCGCCCGATCTACGACCGCCAGATCGGCGCCCTCGGCGGCTGCGAGCACCTGCGGCTCGCGCCCGGGGCGTCGGCCCGCCTGTGAGTCCGCGAGCTGCGGTCGAGGGGTGTCACAGGGGCCGGGTAGGTTGTGGGGCATGCGCATCGCGACCTGGAACGTGAACTCGATCACCGCCCGCCTGCCGAGGCTCCTGGCCTGGCTGGAGAGCAGCGGCACGGACGTGCTGTGCCTCCAGGAGGCCAAGGTCGCCGAGGACAGGTTCCCGGTCGAGGAGCTGCGCGAGCTGGGCTACGAGTCGGCGGTGAACGCCACCGGCCGGTGGAACGGCGTGGCGCTGCTCTCCCGCGTCGGCCTCGAGGACGTCGTCAAGGGCCTGCCCGGCGACCCCGGCTACGAGGGCTCCCGGGAACCCCGCGCCGTCTCCGCGACCTGCGGTCCGGTCCGCGTCTGGTCGGTCTACGTGCCGAACGGCCGGGAGGTGGACCACCCCCACTACGCGTACAAGCTCCAGTGGTTCGAGGCCCTGAAGGCGGCCGTGGCCGGCGACGCGGCGGGCGACCGCCCCTTCGCGGTCCTGGGCGACTACAACGTGGCCCCGACCGACGACGACGTCTACGACCGGGCCGCCTTCGAGGGCCTGACCCACGTCACCCCCGCCGAGCGCGCCGCCCTGGCCTCCCTGCGCGAGACCGGCCTGTCCGACATCGTCCCGCGCCCGCTCAAGTACGAGCACCCGTTCACGTACTGGGACTACCGCCAGCTCTGCTTCCCGAAGAACCGCGGCATGCGCATCGACCTGGTGTACGGCAACGCGCCGTTCGCCAAGGCGGTCACGGACTCCTACGTCGACCGCGAGGAGCGCAAGGGCAAGGGCGCCTCGGACCACGCGCCGGTCGTGGTGGACCTGGACCTGTAGCCCTGCGGCCACCCGCCCGGCCCGGCCCTCCCACCGGCCCGTCCGGCCCCGCGCGCCCTGTGGTGCAGAGGGCGGTACGAATGACAGGCTGGAGGTATGAACATCCCTTTCCTGGGCAACCGGCGGCAGAAGATCGGGTTTCCCGCCTCCGAGGGAATCGCGGACCTCCTCGCGGAGTGCGAACTGCTGCGCTCCCAGGCCTACCGGGCGGGTGTCCGACTGGACGACTCCCCGGCCTCGTTGGAGGCGCTGGACCAACTGGTGCCGGGCTGGCGGGACGACGAGGAGACCCTGACCTGGCTGGGCAACGACGCCGGGCTGTACCTGGGCACCGTCATCGTGCGCACCGTGCCGGGGGCCGCCTGGGAGATCCGGTCCGACGGGCAGCCCGTCGTACGGCTCGCCTCCGGACGGGAGTTCGACGTCGTGGACTGCGGACACGCATGGGCCGCCCACGGTGTGCCCGAGCTGTCGCAGCTGTACGCCGAGGTCGCGGAGGCGTGAGTCCTCCCGGTGGATCCCCGGCCAACAGCCCGGCGTAAATACGGCTAATGGCCGGAGAACGCGTGTCGCGCCGCCCGGGTGATCTTGTCCGGATACGTTGCGGCGACCACCGCACCGTCACGACAAGCAGGGGTGGGCATGGCCGTCGATCCGCTGATCGGACCGCGTGACGTCGACAAGCACTTCGGGGACCCGCACGTCCCGCGGGACGTCGGCCCCGCCACGGGCGGGGACTTCCTCCCCGGGCCCCTCCAACGCTGAGCGGGATGACGCCCGCGGGACCGCCCGTCCGGACCTCGACTAGGATGTTCCCTCCGTCCCGGTGGGGGAGGGGACCTCGCCACAGGGGCGGGGACGCCACCGCCGGGAGGGGTCCACCGCCCCCCGGCCCGCGGGGAGCGGCGGTTCACATCGGCCAGTCCCGTCCGGCGGCAGCCGGAGATCACTGCTCGCGTGACGGACCCGACCCGCAGGACGGGTCCTCCGACGGCGAGGAGAAGGTCAGCTGCGCGCCGGACGGGTTGCGCTCGATGCAGGCCCGACGCGAGGGCGCACAGCGCCCGTCAGGGCGCCCGGTGCGAGGTGCGCGGAGCGGCGGGGGCGGGCAGCGGGGTCTGGGCCGCCCGGGTCACGTCCGCGACCAGTTCGACCACATCGGGGCCGTACGCCTGCGAGTTGACCACCTTCAGCAGCAGGACGAAGGAGCCGGAGCCGTGCTTGCGGGCCAGCCGCTCGTGGTGGCGGGCGAGATAGCGGGTGGCGGCCTGGTTGGTGATCGCGCGCTGGCCGCAGAACAGGAACACCGGCCGGGTGCCGCGCCGTTCACCGGCGGTCAGCCGGGCCAGCAGGACGTACTCGGTGACGCCCGGGTCCATGCGGTAGCGCTCGGTGCCGATCTGGAAGGCGCCCCGGTCCGGTCCCGGCTCCGGGTCGACGTTGACCCGCACGCCCGGCAGCATCGCCGCCATGTGGGCCACCATCCGCCGGTTCGAGCCCGGACCGCCCACGCAGAACTCGGTCCGCTCGCCGAACCCCTGGTGCACCGCGTCCTGCGTCACCATCTGGACGTGCGCCCCGCAGTCCTTGATCAGCGCGGACAGCTCCAGCAGCGCGAACACGTCGAAGCGGTGCACCGCGAGCTCCGCCGTGGCCGGGTCGCGGTTGACGACGAGCAGCGACTCGGAGTTCTCCGGCAGCCCGAAGAACGCCTGCTTGCGCCGGAGCCTGCGCTTCCACAGATAGGTGCGGGCCAACCAGCCCAACGCGGCGCTGATGCCGGCGGCCACCACGCCCAGAACGATGTTGCGCACGTCGTCAGTCATGGGCGCGCATGGTAGCGGGCTCGCACAAACTCGTGTTCGACACCCGGTCCGGGAGCACGGCCGGAGATCCGCGGCGGCACGCCCCGGGCGATTCCTGACGGGGCCATGCTGACTGGATTAAGCTGCCAGAACGGCCTGACACCGGAGGTGCGGATGCGTCGTCCTGTCGTTCGGAAACTGGTGGTCCCGGCGGTCTGCGCCGCGGTGGTCTCGGTGGGGGCGGCGGCACCCCCCGCCGCTCCGCACGGCGCGTCCGACGACCGCGCCCCCAAGGTCCCGGTCGCCGTCGGGTACGGCGGCGCGGTCTCCAGCGTCGATCCCGACGCCTCCGCCGTCGGGATCGAGATCCTGAGGAAGGGCGGCAACGCCGTCGACGCGGCCGTCGCCACCGCCGCCGCGCTCGGCGTCACCGAGCCCTACTCGGCCGGCATCGGTGGAGGCGGCTACTTCGTCCATTACGACGCCCGCTCCCGCACCGTGCACACCCTCGACGGCCGCGAGACCGCCCCGCTGACCGCCGACTCCGGCCTGTTCCTGGAGAACGGTGCGCCGATCCCCTTCGCCGAGGCCGTCAGCAGCGGTCTCGCCGTCGGCACCCCGGGCACGCCCGCCACCTGGCAGCGCGCGCTCGACGCCTGGGGCAGCAGGAAACTCGGGACGGTCCTGGAGCCCGCCGAGCGGCTCGCCCGCGACGGCTTCACCGTCGACGAGACCTTCCGCGCGCAGACCGCCGCCAACGAGACCCGCTTCCGCCACTTCCCCGACACCGCCGAGCTGTTCCTGCCGGGCGGCGAACTCCCGGCCGTCGGCTCCGTCCTCAAGAACCCCGACCTGGCCCGCACCTACGCCGAGCTGCGCCGCAAGGGCGTCGACGCGCTGTACCGGGGCGACATCGGACGGGACATCGTCAACACGGTGAACAAGCCGCCGGTGGACCCCGGCTCCGGCTGGAACGCCCGCCCCGGCGACCTGTCCGCCCGCGACCTCGCCGCCTACCGCGCCAAGTTCCAGCCGCCCACGAAGACCTCGTACCGGGGCCTGGACGTCTACTCCATCGCGCCGTCCTCCTCCGGCGGCACCACGGTCGGCCAGGCCCTCAACATCCTGGAACGGACCGACCTCTCCAGGGCGAGCGACGTCCGGTACCTGCACCGCCTCATCGAGGCGAGCCGCATCGCGTTCGCG
Organism: Streptomyces viridosporus; assembly: GCF_002078235.1. Classification (GTDB taxonomy): domain Bacteria; phylum Actinomycetota; class Actinomycetes; order Streptomycetales; family Streptomycetaceae; genus Streptomyces; species Streptomyces viridosporus. Next base: position 16,041 of record NZ_MSGP01000114.1, on the reverse strand, counting down.
GACCGCGGGCGCTGGGTCGGCGACCCCGCCTTCGAGGACGTGCCGACGAAGGAGCTGCTCTCGCAGCGGTTCGCCGACTCGCGCGAGTGCCTGATCAAGGACGAAGCCGTCCTCACCAGCCCGCTCGCCCCCGGCGATCCGCGCGACCCGCGGCCCTGCGCGAGGGGCGGCACGGCGGCCCCGACGACGTACGAGGGCGAGAGCACCACACACCTCACCACCGCCGACCGGTGGGGCAACGTCGTCGCCTACACCCTCACCATCGAGCAGACCGGAGGCAGCGGCATCACCGTGCCCGGCCGCGGGTTCCTGCTCAACAACGAGCTGACCGACTTCTCCTTCGCCCCGGCGAACCCGGCCGTGCACGACCCGAACCTGCCGGGCCCCGGCAAGCGGCCCCGGTCCTCGATCTCCCCGACGATCGTGCTCGACCGGCACGACCGGCCGGTGGTGGCCCTCGGCTCGCCCGGCGGCGCCACCATCGTCACCACCGTGCTGCAGACCCTCACCGGCTTCCTCGACCGCGGACTGCCCCTGGTCGACGCGATCGCCGCGCCGCGCGCCAGCCAGCGCAACACGGAGCGGACGGAGCTCGAACCCGGCCTGTACGACAGCGCCCTGCGGCAGCGTCTGGAGGCCGTCGGGCACGCCTTCCGGGAGAACCCGGAGATCGGCGCGACCACGGGCGTCCAGCGCCTGCCGGGCGGCCAGTGGCTCGCGGCGGCGGAGAAGGTCCGCAGGGGCGGCGGCTCGGCGATGGTGGTGCGTCCGGCGCGGTAGGCGTCCCCGCGGCGCAGCGGCACACCGTCCGCGCACGGAGCGGCGCCCCGGCGAATTCGCCGGGGCGCCGCTCCGCGCGCCCGTTCACAGCTCGGCGGTCGGCGTCTCCTGGGTGCGGAAGACGAGCCTGCCGTCCTGCGCGTCCACCGTCACCCGGCCGCCCTCCCGGACCCGGCCGTCCAGGAGCAGCCGGGAGAGCTGGTTGTCGACCTCCCGCTGGATGGTGCGGCGCAGCGGCCGGGCGCCGTACTCGGGCTGGTAGCCGCGCTCGGCCAGCCAGTCCACGGCCGCGTCGGTGAACTCGGCCGAGATCCCCTGGCCCTTCAGCCCGCGCCGGGTGCTCTCCAGCAGCAAGTCGGTGATCTGCCGCAGTTCCCGGGCGGTCAGCTGGCGGAAGACCACGATCTCGTCGATCCGGTTGAGGAACTCGGGCCGGAAGTGCTCCCGCAGCGGCCGCATGACCTGCTCGCGCCGCGCCTCCTCGTCCGCGTCCGCGCCGCCGGACGCGAAGCCCAGCGTCGCTCCGCGCCGGGTGATCACCTCGGAGCCGAGGTTGCTGGTCATCACGATGACGGTGTGGGTGAAGTCCACCGTCCGGCCCTGCGCGTCGGTCAGCCGACCGTCGTCGAGGACCTGGAGCAGGATGTTGAAGACGTCCGGGTGTGCCTTCTCCACCTCGTCGAGCAGGAGCAGCGAGTACGGGTACCGGCGCACCACCTCGGTCAGTTGCCCGGCCTCCTCGTGCCCCACGTACCCGGGCGGGGCGCCGACCAGCCTGCTGACCGTGTGCCGCTCCTGGTACTCGCTCATGTCCAGGCGCACCATCCGGTCCTCGCTGCCGAACAGCGCCTCGGCGAGCGCCCGGGCCAGCTCCGTCTTGCCGACGCCGGTCGGCCCGAGGAACAGGAAGCTGCCGATCGGCCGGTCGGGGCTGGCCAGGCCCGCGCGGGAGCGCAGCACCGCGTCCGAGACGACGCGCACCGCCTCGTCCTGGCCGACGACCCGCCGGTGCAGGTGCTGCTCCAGGCCCAGCAGCCGGTCCTTCTCCTCCTCGGTGAGGCGGCTGACCGGGATGCCGGTCTGCCGGGACACCACCTCGGCGATCGCCTCGGCGTCCACCCACAGGCTCTGCCCCTCGTCCACCTCGCCGTCCTCGTCGGCCCGGGCGATCCGCTGCTTCAGTTCCACGATGCGGTCCCGCAACTGCGTGGCCTGTTCGTACTGCTCGTCGGCGACCGCCTGGTCCTTGTCGCGGGTCAGCTGCTCGACCTCGTGCTCCATGGCCCGTACGTCGGTGCCCTTGGTGCGGGACCGCAGCCGTACCCGGGCGCCGGCCTGGTCGATGAGGTCGATGGCCTTGTCCGGCAGGCGGCGCTCGCTCAGATGGCGGTCGGACAGCTCCACGGCCGCCACCAGCGCCTCGTCGGTGTAGCGGACCTGGTGGTGGGCCTCGTACCGGTCCACCAGCCCGCGCAGGATCTCGATCGTGTCGGCGGGGGTCGGCTCCGGCACCAGGATCGGCTGGAAACGGCGGGCCAGCGCCGCGTCCTTCTCGATCCGGCGGTACTCCTCCAGCGTGGTCGCGCCCACGATGTGCAGCTCGCCGCGGGCCAGGGCCGGCTTGAGGATGTTGCCGGCGTCCAGCGAGCCGCTCTCGCCGCCGCCCCCGGCACCGACGACGGTGTGCAGCTCGTCGATGAAGATGATCAGCCGGTCGGAGTGGGCGCGGATCTCCTCGACGATGGAGTTCATCCGCTCCTCGAAGTCGCCCCGGTAGCGGGTCCCGGCGACCACGCCCGTCAGGTCCAGGGCGACCACCCGCCGTCCGAGGAGCACGTCGGGCACGTCCCCCTCGGTGATCCGCTGGGCCAGTCCCTCCACGACGGCGGTCTTGCCGACGCCCGCGTCACCGATCAGCACCGGGTTGTTCTTGCCGCGCCGGGAGAGCACCTCGACGGTCTGCTCGATCTCCTGCTCCCGTCCGATCACCGGGTCGATGCGGCCCTCACGGGCCAGCTCGGTGAGGTCGCGGCCGTACTTGTCCAGGGTCGGCGTGCCCGTCGCGGGGCGCGGCCGTTCGACGCGGGGCGGCGCGGCCTCCGGTGCCTCCGGCGGGCCGGGGGGCGTGAACCGAGCCGCGTTGAGGATGTGCCCGGCGGCCGAGTCGGGGTTGGCGGCCAGGGCGCTGAGCACGTGCTCCGGGCCGATGTAGCCGGTGCCGCTGGCCCGGGCCATCTCGTGGGCGTCCAGCAGGGCCCGTTTGACGGCGGGGGTCAGGGACAGCGAGGTCGGCGGCGGGGCGTCACCGGGCCCGTACTGGACCGGCCCCGAGCGGTCGTCGATCTGCGACGCCAGGGAGTCGGGGTCCGCGCCCGCCCGGCTGAGCAGACTCCGGGTCGGCTCGGCGGCGAGGGCGGCGCGCAGCAGGTGCTGGGTGTCCAGGTCCCGGCTGCCGTGCTCGGCGGCGTACTGGGCGGCGCCGCGCACCAGTTCCCGGGCCGGCTGGCTGAGCAGCCTGCCGAGGTCGATCTGGCGAGGGCGAGGTCCGCCGAAGAAGCGCGCGAGGAATTCTGCGAAAGGGTCACCCTCCGGGCCGATGAAACCACTCGTCATCGTCATCCGTTCCTTCGCTGGTGGACGTGCCGGGGACGGGTAACCCGGTCCGGGCTCGCTCATGCCACGATGACACGTTCCGTTCCGGCGGGCATGTCCGGGAAGGCCGCGCAACGGCTCCCCCTGGGGCCGCCGCACCGATCCCGGTGCGGCGGCCCCAGGGGGAGCCGACGGGTGCGCTCAGTCGGCTTCGCGCGCCGTGAGGACGCGCGGTCCCGCCCGTGTGATCGCCACGGTGTGTTCCGCGTGGGCCGCGCGGGATCCGTCGTCCGTGCGGAGCGTCCAGCCGTCCGGAGCCGCGTGGAAGCCGTCGGTGCCGCCGCCGATGACCATGGGCTCGATGGCGAGGACCATGCCGTGCCGCAGGGGCATGCCCCGGCCCGGCCGGCCCTCGTTCGGCACGGCCGGGTCCTCGTGCATGCGGCGGCCGATGCCGTGGCCCCCGAAGCCGTCCGGGATGCCGTAGCCCGCCGCACGGCACACCGTGCCGATGGCGTGGGCGATGTCGCCGATGCGGTTGCCGACGACGGCCGCCCCGATCCCCGCCGCGAGGGCCCGTTCGACGGTCTCGATCAGCCGTACGTCGGCCGGGCGCGCGGTGCCCACGGTGAAACTGACGGCGGAGTCGCCGACCCAGCCGCCCAGCTCGGCGCCGAAGTCGGCGGAGACCAGGTCCCCGTCGCGCAGCCGGTAGTCGTTCGGGACGCCGTGCACGATCGCGTCGTTGACGGAGACGCAGAGCACGGCGGGGAAGGGCGTCGGCGCGAAGGAGGGCCGGTAGCCCAGGAAGGGCGAGGTCGCGCCCGCCCCGCGCAGCACCTCCCGTGCCACCTCGTCCAGTTCCAGCAGGGAGACGCCCACGTCCGCGGCTTTCCGTACGGCCGTCAGCGCGCTCGCGACGACCCGGCCCGCCGTGTGCATGGCATCGATCGATGTATCGGTCTTCAGCTCCACCATGCCAATTACTATACCGGTATTAGAATGGGTGCCATGGTGCGCACCCCCTTGACCCCCGAAGAGCGCGAACGCGGCGAGCGGCTCGGCCGGCTGCTGCGCGAGGCGCGCGGCGACCGCAGCATGACGGAGGTCGCGGCCCGCGCCGGGATCTCCCCGGAGACCCTCCGGAAGATCGAGACCGGGCGGGCCCCGACCCCGGCGTTCTTCACCGTGGCCGCGCTGGTCGGCGTGCTCGGCCTGTCGATGGACGAGCTGGCGGGGCGCTGCGCGCCGAGCGCCTCGGACGTGCCGGGCACGTCGGCCGCCGCTTAGGGCCTGCCCGGCGGATCGGGGTGGGGGATGCCGGCGCCGACGGGGCACCGCCGGCGCCGCGGGCGGGCCCGCCCGGCCCCGCGCGTCCGCCGCGCGATCCGCCGGGCGGGCCCCGACCCCGCCCGGCTCGTCCCGCTGCCCCTCGGGGCGGCCCGGGACGTCTCGGGGGAACGCCACCGGGACCTGCCGCACGCCCCGCCCGTCGCCGGACCCACCGCCCGACCGGACCCGCCGCCGGCGTCCCGCCCTTCCCACCGGCACCACGACTCACCCACCGGGGTGTGAAACGAGATCGACTCCGCGGTCTCGACGACGATGGTCTTGGCAAGGCCGCCCGAGAGGCATACGTTCGTCCCTCTACGACCGTTTCTACGGGCGTAGAGGCGCTGACGTCGCGTCGAAGGAGCAGCTCATGGCCAACGTCGTACGTGCCGCTCTCGTCCAGGCCACCTGGACCGGCGACACCGAGTCCATGCTGGCGAAGCACGAGGAGCACGCCCGTGAGGCGGCCCGGCAGGGCGCGAGGATCATCGGTTTCCAGGAAGTCTTCAACTCCCCCTACTTCTGCCAGGTCCAGGACCCCGAGCACTACCGCTGGGCCGAACCCGTGCCCGACGGGCCGACCGTCCGGCGGATGCGGGAACTGGCCCGCGAGACCGGCATGGTGATCGTCGTGCCGGTGTTCGAGGTCGAGCAGTCGGGCTTCTACTACAACACCGCCGCGGTGATCGACGCCGACGGCACCGTCCTCGGCAAGTACCGCAAGCACCACATCCCGCAGGTCAAGGGCTTCTGGGAGAAGTTCTACTTCCGGCCCGGCAACCTCGGCTGGCCGGTCTTCGACACCGCCGTCGGCAAGGTCGGCGTCTACATCTGCTACGACCGCCACTTCCCCGAGGGATGGCGGCAACTCGGCATCAACGGAGCCCAGTTGGTGTACAACCCGTCCGCCACCCACCGCGGCCTGTCGTCCCACCTGTGGCGGCTGGAGCAGCCGGCGGCGGCCGTCGCCAACGAGTACTTCGTCGCCGCGATCAACCGCGTGGGCCAGGAGGAGTACGGGGACAACGACTTCTACGGGACCTCCTACTTCGTCGATCCGCGCGGACAGTTCGTCGGTGACGTCGCCAGCGACAGCAAGGAGGAACTCGTGGTCCGGGACCTGGACCTCGACCTCATCGAGGAAGTGCGGCAGCAGTGGGCCTTCTACCGCGACCGCCGCCCCGACGCCTACGAAGGACTGGTGCAGCCGTGACCGACGACCTGCTGGGCCGCCACCGCTCCGTGCTCCCGGACTGGCTCGCCCTCTACTACGACGAGCCCCTCGAGATCACCCACGGCGAGGGCCGCCACGTCTGGGACTCCGACGGCAACCGCTACCTCGACTTCTTCGGCGGCATCCTCACCACCATGACCGCCCACGCCCTGCCCGAGGTGACCAAGGCGGTCGGCGAGCAGGCCGGGCGGATCCTGCACTCCTCCACCCTCTACCTCAACCGGCCGATGGTGGAACTCGCCGAACGCGTCGCCCACTTGAGCGGCATCCCGGACGCCCGGGTGTTCTTCACCACCTCCGGCACCGAGGCCAACGACACCGCCCTGCTGCTCGCCACCACCTACCGGCGCGCCAACACGGTCCTGGCGATGCGCAACAGCTACCACGGCCGCTCCTTCAGCGCCGTCGGCATTACCGGCAACCGCGGCTGGTCGCCGACCTCGCTGTCCCCGCTGCAGACCCTGTACGTCCACGGCGGCGTGCGCACCCGCGGCCCGTTCGCCTCCCTCGACGACCACGACTTCGTCGCGGCCTGCGTCGACGACCTGAAGGACCTGCTGGGGCACACGCGTCCGCCCGCCGCGCTGATCGCCGAGCCGATCCAAGGTGTCGGTGGCTTCACCTCGCCGCCCGACGGGCTGTACGCGGCCTTCCGCGAGGTGCTGCACGAACGGGGCGTCCTGTGGATCGCCGACGAGGTGCAGACCGGCTGGGGCCGCACCGGCGAACACTTCTGGGGCTGGCAGGCGCACGGCCGCAACGGCCCGCCCGACATCGTGACCTTCGCCAAGGGCATCGGCAACGGCATGTCCATCGGCGGCGTCATCGCCCGCTCCGAAATCATGAACTGCCTGGACGCCAACAGCATCTCGACGTTCGGCGGCACCCAGATCACCATGGCGGCGGGCCTGGCCAACCTCACCTACCTGCTGGAACACGACCTCCAGGGCAACGCCCGCCGGGTCGGCGGGCTGCTCATCGAGCGGCTGCGGGCCGTCGCCGCCCAGGTCCCGGCGGTACGGGAGGTGCGCGGGCGCGGACTGATGATCGGCATCGAGCTGACGAAGCCCGGCACCGACGAGGCGTACCCCGAGGCGGCGTCCGCCGTCCTCGAGGCGGCCCGCGCGGGCGGTCTGCTCATCGGCAAGGGCGGCGGGCACGACACCAGCGCCCTGCGCATCGCCCCGCCGCTCACCCTCAACGTCGCGGAGGCCGAGGAGGGCGCCGCGATCCTCGAACGCGCTCTGCGGAGCATCCCGTAGCGGTACACCGACCAGAGGGACGCTGCCATGACCCGCCACTTCCCGGAGGACCGGCGGGCGATGGGGCTCGCGGGCGCCGAGACCGTCTTCGACCCGTCGGCGACCTCGCGCGGGCTCTCCGGCCACCTGTGGCGGCTGGAGCAGCCGGCGGCGGCCGTCACCGGCGAGTACTTCGCCGGCGCGATCAACCGGGTCGGCGGCGAGGAGCCCGACGACGACGACTTCTACGGCACCAGCCACTTCGCCGGCCCCGAGGCCCGGTCCGTCGGCGAGGTGGCGAGCGACAAGGAGACCGAACCCGTCGTGCGCGACCCGGACCCGGCCGAGCCGCGCGAGGTCCGCGACCGCCGGCGGTTCCACCGCGACCCGGCGCCCGGCGCCCGCACGCCGCTGACCGCGCCCTGACAGCACCGACCACGGCAGGAGAGGGAGCAGCATGAGCAGCCGTACCGTCATCCGTGGTGGCCTCGTCGTCACCGCCTCCGACGAGGTCCACGCCGACGTCCTGATCGAGGACGGCCGCATCGCCGCCCTCGCCGCTTCCGGCACCCCGGCCGCCGGGGCCTTCACCGCCGACCGGACCATCGACGCCACCGGGAAGTACGTCATCCCGGGCGGCGTCGACGTCCACACCCACATGGAGCTGCCCTTCGGGGGCACCTTCGCCTCCGACACCTTCGAGACCGGCACCCGGGCCGCCGCCTGGGGCGGCACCACCACCGTCGTCGACTTCGCCGTGCAGAGCGTCGGCCGCTCCCTGCGCGAGGGCCTGGACGCCTGGCACGCCAAGGCCGAGGGCAACTGCGCCATCGACTACGGCTTCCACATGATCGTCTCGGACGTGAACGCCGAGACGCTGAAGGAAATGGACCTCCTGGTGGAAGAAGGGGTCACGTCCTTCAAGCAGTTCATGGCGTACCCAGGGGTCTTCTACTCCGACGACGGCCAGATCCTGCGCGCCATGCAGCGCTCCGCCGAGAACGGCGGGCTGATCATGATGCACGCCGAGAACGGCATCGCCATCGACGTGCTCGTCGAGCAGGCGCTGGCCCGCGGCGAGACCGACCCGCGCCACCACGGCGAGGTCCGCAAGGCCCTGCTGGAGGCCGAGGCCACCCACCGCGCCATCCGGCTCGCGCAGGTCGCGGGTGCCCCGCTGTACGTCGTGCACGTCTCCGCGGGGGAAGCCGTCGCCGAGCTGGCCCGGGCCCGCGACGAGGGCCGACACGTCTTCGGCGAGACCTGCCCGCAGTACCTGTTCCTGTCCGCGGACAACCTCGCCGAGCCGGACTTCGAGGGCGCCAAGTACGTGTGCAGCACGCCGCTGAGGCCGCGCGAACACCAGGCGCACCTGTGGAGGGGCCTGCGCACCAACGACCTGCAGGTGGTCTCCACCGACCACTGCCCCTTCTGCTTCGTCGGGCAGAAGGAACTCGGCCGGGGCGACTTCTCCAGGATCCCCAACGGTCTGCCGGGCGTCGAGAACCGCATGGACCTGCTGCACCAGGCCGTCCTCGACGGGCACATCTCCCGGCGCCGCTGGATCGAGATCGCCTGCGCCACCCCGGCCCGGATGTTCGGCCTGTACCCGAAGAAGGGCACCCTCGCGCCGGGCGCCGACGCCGACGTCGTGATCTACGACCCGCACGCCGAGCAGGTCATGTCCGCCGGGACCCACCACATGAACGTCGACTACTCGGCCTACGAGGGCAAGCGGGTCACCGGCCGCGTCGAGACCGTCCTCTCGCGCGGCGAACCCGTCATCACCGAGCGGGAGTACACCGGCCGCGCCGGGCACGGCGTCTACACCCCGCGGTCCACCTGCCAGTACCTCGACTAGGAGCGGTGCTCATGGACTTCGGACTCGTTCTGCAGACCGACCCGCCGGCCTCGCGGGTCGTCGACCTGATGAAGCGCGCCGAGCGGTGCGGCTTCACCCACGGCTGGACCTTCGACTCCGCCGTACTGTGGCAGGAGCCGTTCGTGATCTACAGTCAGATCCTGGCCAATACCACCGGGTTGAGGGTCGGCCCGATGGTCACCAACCCGGGCACCCGCACCTGGGAGGTCACCGCCTCCACCTTCGCCACCCTCAACGACATGTTCGGCAACCGCACCGTCTGCGGCATCGGCCGCGGCGACTCCGCGATGCGCGTCGCCGGACGCAAACCCGACACGCTGGCCCGCCTGGGCGAGGCGATCGACGTGATCCGCGACCTCGCCGAGGGGCGCGAGGCCGAGGTCGACGGGCAGCCGCTGCGGATCCCGTGGGTGCGGGACGGGAAACTGCCCGTCTGGATGGCGGCGTACGGGCCGAAGGCGCTCGCCCTCGCCGGACGGAAGGCCGACGGCTTCATCCTCCAGCTCGCCGACCCCTACCTGACCGAGTGGATGGTGAAGGCCGTACGCGCCGCGGCCGCGGAGGCGGGGCGCGACCCGGGCTCCGTCACCGTCTGCGTCGCCGCTCCGGCGTACGTCGGCGACGACCCGGCGCACGCCCGCGAGCAGTGCCGCTGGTTCGGCGGCATGGTCGGCAACCACGTCGCGGACCTGGTCGCCCGCTACGGCGAGCACTCGGACCTGGTCCCCGAGGCGCTGACGTCGTACATCAAGGAACGGCACGGCTACGACTACAGCCACCACGGGCGGGCCGGCAACCCGTCCACGGACTTCGTCCCCGACGAGATCGTCGACCGGTTCTGCCTGCTCGGCCCGGCCGAGGCGCACATCGAGAAGCTGAAGGCGTTGCGCGAGCTGGGGGTGGACCAGTTCGCCGTGTACGCCATGCACGACGCGCAGGAAGCGACGATCGACGCGTACGGCGCGGAGATCATCCCGGCACTCGACCGCTGACCGGTACCTCTGCCGAAGGGCACGCCCATGACCGCGACCGTCCCGCCCGTGCCACCCGAGGGCCCCGTGCCCGAATCGGTTTCCGCACCGGCGCCCTGATCACCGGTGTCGTCGGCGTGCTGATCATGCCGTGGAAGCTCACCGGGACGCCCGAGCCGTACATCTTCACCTGGCTCGGCCTGGTCGGAGGGATGCTGGGCACCGTCGCCGGGATCCTCATCGCCGACTACTGGCTGGTGCGCCGCACCGCCCTGGACCTGCCCGCCCTGTACACGCCCGGCGGACGCTCCTGGTACACCTCCGGCTGGAACCTGCGCGCCGTCGCCGCCTTCCTGGTCGGCGGGGTGCTCGCGCTGGGCGGCTCCCACTCGGCCTCGGGGAAGGGTCCCTTCCCCGAGGCCGGGCTGATCCCCTTCCTGAAGCCCCTCGCGGACTACGGCTGGGCGGTGGGGATGGCGGCGTCGCTCGTCGTGTACGTCGCGCTGGTGGCGGGCCGCCGGCGGGCGTGAGCGCGCCCGCGCCTACCGGGCCGTGCCGAAGTTCTGGGTCCAGTAGGAGTTGGGCTGCGCGAGACCGACACCGATCTCCTCGAACGCGCAGTTGAGGATGTTCTCCTTGTGGCCGGGGCTGTCCATCCAGCCGGCCATCACCTGCGCGGGAGTGGAGTAGCCGTAGGCGACGTTCTCGCCGTAGGTGCTCCAGTTGTAGCCGGCGCGGGTGATGCGGTCGGCGGGGGAGGACCCGTCCGAGCCGGTGTGCGACATGGTGCGGCTCGCCGCCATGTCCTCGCTGTGCTTCTGCGCGGCCTCGGTCAGGGTGGCGTTCACCTTCACCGGGGAGCAACCGGCCTTGCTCCGCTCGGCGTTGACGAGTTCCACGACCTCGGCGACGGCTCCGGAGGCCTCGGTGCCGCCCGTCGCGGCGGGGCTCGGAGCGCCGGCGGTGGGCTCGGGCGCGGCGGTGGTGGGCTTCGGGGCCGTGGCGGAGGGCTTCGGCGCGGTGGTGGGCTTCGAGGCCGTGGTGGAGGGCTTCGGCGCCGTGGTGGAGGGCCTGGAGGCGGATGCCTCGACAGCCGTCTTCTTCGACTTGTACGACGGCTCGGCGCTGCCGTGCTTCGGTGTGCCGTCCTTGGAAGGGCTCGCGGTGGCGGCCGGCGTGTCCGACGGTGCCGCCGTGGCCCCGCCGTGCTCACTGTTCCACCGGTGGTACCGGTCGGCGCCGGCCCACCTGTCCTCGGCCGCGGCCGGGGCGGCGGTGCCCCGGTCCTGCCGCTGCCCGCTGCCGGGCCAGTCGGTACAGGCCATGGCGACCGAGGGTATGCCTATGACGCCCAGGGCGGCTGCTGCGACGACCGTCCGCCGGTACTTCTTCTGCTGGCGATGCTTTCCCATGAGTGACCTCACCCCTGCTGTCCGGAGGCTGGTCATTCTTGGGACGGCCCGGCGCCGGGCGCAAAGGGCCGCATTACTACTGCGCCTCGTAGGAGCGCGGGGACCTTGCGGCGGGCGGGAGAGCATGCCTCCCCGCTCGTGACGAGCACCCCGGTGCTCCTGCTGCCCCGTCAGGAGTCCCCGCACGGTGAGAGAACCGGGGCTCCCGGCTCCCGGCCGGATCACCACCCGTCCCGGCCCGTTCCGCGGTCACACCAAGACGGACAAATCCCTTATGTCGCCGGAGCGGGTTCTACTAATCGGCCTGCATAGATCGGGGAAACGGTGTGACGGATGTCATGGAACCAAGGATTCCGGATCGGCGTCGGGGCCGGGAGCCCGTCCGCGGGGCCCCGGGCGGTGGCCGGAGCGTTCCGGGTCCGGAGCCCGGGCCGGGGCGGGCGGCCCCGGTGGGCCCCGGGGGCGGCCGGGTCAGCCCCGCCCGTCCTCCAGGGCCGCCATGGCCTCCTTGGCGGCCTTGATGGCGCCCTTGTTGATCTCGTCCGTGCCCGGTGCCTTCTTCGACTCGAAGTCGCTGCCGTTGTAGGTCACGATCACCAGCGCGTTGGAGGCCCGGGCCACCACCACGCCCTCCCGGGTCTCCTGCTTGTCCTCGGTGGCCAGGTTCACCACGGAGTACGCGACGTCACCGAGCCCGGGGACGGCGCCCCCGCCGCTCTTGTCCTTCAGGCGGCTCTCGTACGACCGTTCCGCCGCCTCGTCCGACTCCAGCACCTCGAAGGACACGTCGAGCCAGCGGTACTCGTAGCCCTCGAGCGCGTTCCAGGAGCAGGTGCGGCGCAGCTCGGTGTCCGTGGACGGGATCTCCTTGCCGGCCGTCTTGGCGCCCGGCACGAGGGACTTGATGGTCTTCTCCGCCAGCGCGGTGCACGGCGCGGGGGCGGCGGGGTAGGTCTTCGCCGCCTGGGTCGCCGACGGTTCGGAGGTGGACCGGTTCTCCGTCTTCTGCGGGGGCTTCTCGTTCTCGGCGGCCTGCGGCGCGGTCGACGGGCCGGAGGACAACGCCCAGCCCGCCGCGGCGAGGACGACCACCGGGGACAGGCGTGCGGTCAGGGTGAGCGGCAGGGGCAAGGAACGCACGGCGCACTTCTCGTGGGGGATGGTGCGGAGGGGGTCCGCACAGCGGACGGGAGGCCAGTGTCACACGCATTGTTGTGGTGCGGAAGGGCCAACTCGCTCCGTAGGCGGGCGGTGACGGGGGTGTACCACCGGACGGTTTCGTTCGGCGTGTTTCGGCAGGACAAGCGGGACAAGGGGGACTTGCCCGCGAGGGGCGCTCCGCGGGGCGCGCCGGGCGGGGAGGGTTCCGGGCGGGACGGTGATGCGGCAGTGTGGTGGGCGGAAGTGACGCGCGCTCAGATGCCGGAGGACGACGAAAGGCGTTGCATGCCCACCGTGCCCGGTCGGTTCCTGCCGTTGTACCTGCGTCTGATCCGCACCAACCGGCGGTACGTCACCGCCCGGGGAGCGGAACGGCACCTGCGGCAGCGCGTGCTGAGGCCCCCCGCGTACGGTCCGCCGCGGCGACTGCGCGCGGACGTCTCGGTCCGTGTCGAGCGGTGGCGGGGCTGGCCCGTCTACACCCTCGCCCCCGCCGCCGGTCGCGCGAGCGGCGGCACGGTGTACGTGCACGGGGGCGCGTGGGTGAACGAAATCGTGCCTCAACACTGGCAGTTGGCCGCACGGATCGCCGCACGGGCGCGTACCCACGTCGTCGTCCCGATCTATCCGCTGGTGCCCCACGGCACCGCCGGACACGTCGTCCCCGCGATGGCCGAGCTGGTCCTCGCCGTCCGCGGGCGGTACGGCCGGGTGTGTCTGGCGGGTGACTCGGCGGGCGGTCAGATCGCCCTGTCGGCAGCGGTCCTGCTGCGCGACGGGCACGGGACGGCGCTGCCGCGCACCGTACTCGTCTCCCCGGCCCTGGACCTGTCCTTCGGTCATCCCGGCATCGACGCCGTCCAGCCGCACGATCCCTGGCTCGCCCGCGACGGCCTGAGGGTGTTCGCCGACCTCTGGCGCGGCGACCTCGGCCTCACCGACCCGCGGGTCAGCCCGCTCGCCGCCGACCTCCGCGGGCTGGGGCCCCTGACCGTCTTCAGCGGTACCCGCGACATCCTCAATCCGGACACCCGTCTGCTCGTTCAAAAGGCCGTCGCCGCCGGCGTCGACGTCGAGTACCACGAGCGGCCGGGAGCGGTGCACGTCTTCCCCCTCACCCCCACCCGGGAGGGTGCCGCGGCCCGCGGCATCGTCGTGGACCGCCTGCGCGCGGGGCACGTCACGCCCGGCCGCGCCCGGGGTCCTTCCGACGGGTCCGTGCGGGAGGAGGGCCCGGGGACCGCGCGGCCCGCGCGTCGAGGCGGTAGCGGAGCTGCACCGCGAGGGAACCCGCCATCAGCAGGGCGGGCAGGACCGTGAAACCCAGGAGGATCGCGGTGTGCGCGCCGGTGGTTCGGGCGACCTCCTCGCCGGCCCGCGCGGCGGTGTACCCGCCGAGGGCGAGGACCGCCGAGTACAGGTACGGACCGGCCGCCGCGCCCACCGATTCCGCCGCGGTCCACACCCCCGTGTAGGCGCCGGTCCGCTCGATCTCGCTCCGGCCCGCCTCGCGGACGGCATCGGGAACCATCGAGAACGGGAAGAGCTGGAGGCCCGCGAAGCAGACCCCGAGGACGAGGGTGCACAGCACGGGTACCGCGGGACCCGCCGCGTCCCCCGCGCCCAGACCGAGGGCACCGGCGACGAAGACGGCCTGGGCCAGCAGCAGGCAGCGCTGCTTGCCCCAGCGCCGCGAGACGCGGAACCACAGGGGGGTGGTGAGCAGGGCGGGGGCCACGAACGCCGCCATCAGGACGGTGGTGAAGCCGGGCCGGTGCAGTGCGTGGCGCGTGTAGTACGGCAGACCGGCGAGGACCAGGTGGGTGGTGGTGGAGGCGAGGAGGTAGGCGAGGGTGAGGAGGCGGAACGGCGCGTTGCGGCGCAGGACGTCCCGCACCTCCGCCAGGGTCGCCCCGGGTCCCCGCCGCCCGGTGGGCGCCGCGACCGGTGCGCCCCGCGGGGCTCCGGCGGGCAGCAGGTCGCGCACCCCGCCCACGCCGACGACCTGGAAGACGGCGGTGAAGACGCCGAGGACGAGGGCCATCACCGCGTAGCGGGCGACCGAGTCGCCCTCCCCGGCCAGGAGCGGTGCCAGCGCCCCGCCGACCAGGATGCCGACCGTGAGGACCACCATGCGGAAGGAGAGCACCCGGGTCCTGCCGTGGTAACCGACCGTCATGTCGGTGGGCGTGGCGAGGTAGGGCACCTGGTACGAGGCGAAGAGGGCGTTGGCGACGACGAACCAGCCGGCGACCCAGACGGCGGCGGCCCAGGGCCGGTCGGCCACGGGGGCGGGGACCGCGAAGAGCGCGACGAAGGCCGGGGCGAGGGCGCACCCCGCCGCCAGGAGCCGCAGCCTGTTCCCGCGGCGGGCGCGTTCCCGGTCGGAGAGGGAGCCGACGAAGGGGTGCAGGACGATGTCCACGGCCTTCGGCACGAGCAGGGCGAGGCCGGCCAGCCAGGGGGCCACCCCGAGGGTGTCGGTGAGGAAGTACAGGAGCAGCAGGCCGGGGACGGTCACGTAGACGCCCATGCCGGCCGAGCCGAGCGCGTACCGCACGAGCGCGGGGCGGGGCACGTCCCCGCCGTCTTCGCCGGCCTCCCGGCCCTGCTGTCCGGGAAGGGGGACCTCGGGGCGAGCAGCGGCGTCCATTTATCCCTCACCTGTTTGATTGCGGGGTCTGCGGATCCTAGCCAGACTGGGCCGGATGAGGAAGAGCACGCAGGCACGGTCACAGACACAGCCGCAGGCGCGGGACGGGCGGCCCGCCCGGCGCGGACCGGGCAGGCCCCGGCGCGCGGAACGGGAGGGGCCCCCGACCCGTGAACTGATCCTGCGGGAGGCGACGGAGCTGTTCGCGGCACGGGGGCCGGAGGGCACCTCGCTGCGCGACATCGCGGGGCGGGTGGGCATCGACGTGTCGAGCCTGCACCACCACTTCCCCTCGAAGGACGCCCTCTACGACGCGTGCTTCGAGCGGGTGCACGAGGCGGAGCGGGCGGAGCTGGCCCCGCTCGTGGCGGAGCTCGGCCGTGCCGCGCCGCTCGGCGGGGCGCCGCTCGCCGCGGCGCTGCGCGCGCTCGCCGAAGGCTTCGTCGACTTCCTGGAGGAGCACCCGCACACCACCTTCCTGTGGCTGCGCCGATGGCTCGACCCGGTCCGCGGCACGGGCCTGGACGAGGCGTACGCGCTGCCGCTGTACGGCGAGGTCGAGCGGGTCCTGCTGGAGGCGGCCCACGCGGGGACGGTGCGGGAGGCGACCCCGCACGTCACGGTGCGCAGCCTGGTGTGGGCGGCGCACGGCCACGTCACGGCGCTGGCGGCCGCCCCTCCCGCCGGGCGGGAGCGCGAGCGCTACGAGTTCCGCGTCTGGGTGCGCCGGTTCCTGGAGGCCCTCTACGGCGCGCCGCCGGCCGCCGTAGAGGGCCTCCAGGA
>NZ_MSGP01000113.1 GCF_002078235.1 Streptomyces viridosporus | reverse complement strand
GCCGCAGGCGAGGTCGTTCCAGATGATGACCATGGCGATGCAGCGGGCCAGACCGACGATGATCAGGCCGGTGCGGTACTCGGACAGGTCCGGCAGGAAGATCCAGGCGAGGGCGAACATCACCGCCGGGCCGACGAGCCAGTTGACGACCAGTGAGGAGATCATCAGCTTGCGGTCGCCGGTGACCGCGTCCAGCCGGTCGTAGCGGACCTTGGCCAGGACCGGGTACATCATGATCAGCAGGCCGATGGCGATCGGCAGGGAGATGCCGCCGATCTCCACCTTCGCCAGGGCGTCGTTCAGTCCCGGAACGGCGCGGCCCAGGCCGAGGCCGACGGCCATGGCGAGCAGGATCCATACGGCGAGGAAGCGGTCGAGGGTCGACATCTTCGCGGCGATCGACGTTTCCACGCCGGGGGTCGCGGGTGCTTCGGTGCGGGTCACGGACAGGCTCTCTTGTTCTCGGCGGCGTTGCGGGCGGACTCGGCCAGGTCGGCGAACCGGCCGGCGAGCGAGGCGAGGACGTCCGGGCGCAGCTTGTAGTACGTGTACCGGCCGCACGGCTCCGTCTCGACGACCCCGGCCTCGCGCAGCACCCTCAGGTGGTTGGAGAGGTTGGTCTGCTTCGCGCCGGTCTCCTCCACCAGGTGGGTGGTGCACAGCGTCTCTTGGGCCAGCAAAGTCACGATGCGGAGCCTGAGCGGGTCGGCCAGCACCCGGATCAGGTCAGTGTCGACTGACGTCAGCATGCACTGATACTTTCATGTCAGCGGTGGCTGACGTCACCGGGTGCTGATGTCATTCGCGCCTGATGTCATATGAGACAAGAAAGACCTCCGATGTCCCAGAAGCCCTCCGTCCTGTTCGTCTGTGTCCACAACGCGGGCCGCTCCCAGATGGCCGCCGCGTGGCTGACCCATCTGGCCGGGGACCGCGTCGAGGTCCGCTCGGCCGGCTCCGACCCGGGCGACCAGGTCAATCCCGCCGCCGTGGAGGCCATGCGCGAGGTCGGCATCGACATCTCCGCCGAGACCCCGAAGGTCCTCACCGTCGACGCGGTCCGCGCATCCGACGTCTGCATCACCATGGGCTGCGGCGACACCTGCCCCGTCTTCCCCGGCAAGCGCTACCTGGACTGGAAGCTCGAGGATCCGGCCGGCCAGGGCGTCGAAGCCGTCCGCCCGATCCGCGACGAGATCAAGAGCCTGGTCGAGGGCCTGATCGCCGAGATCGCCCCGGCGAAGCCGGAAGCGACGGCGTGAGCGGGACACGCGACGCCGTCGTCATCGGCTCCGACCCCGCCGGACACACCGCCGTCCTCTGCTGTGCGACATCCCGTGAGTTCTCCTGAGACCCGCTGAGTGCCCGAGGCCGTGCCCAGGGGCTTCTTCCTCCTTCGTGTGCTCTACCAAGGTGTGACATACCTTCTGGATCCTTGAAGTGTTCTCAGTGCGTGCGACTGATCCGCGGTCTGGTCGAGGACGAGGAGGCGAATCGGAGAGGTTCGAGGCCGATGTGCCGGCCGGCCGGGCTTGCGGCGGTGGATCCGGCGTCCTCGGGCCGGCGGGTGTACAGCAGCACCATGTGCCCGGAGCCGGCGAGTTGGCGGACAGTCGCCCGGCCGATCGCGCGGTTGGCTTCCGTGACCAGCGAGATCGGCGCAGCGGCGTTCATCGTGGCCCCTCCGACATCCCGTTCAGCCCATGGTCTTGGCGCCGTCCAGGGACTCGCGAATGATGTCGGCGTGCCCGGCGTGCTGCGCGGTCTCGGCGATGATGTGCAGCAGCACCTGACGGGCCGACCAACGTACGCCGGACTCGAACCACGGCGCCTTCGGCAGCGGCTGGGTCGCGTCCAGGTCGGGCAGGGCGGCGATCAGCTCGTCGGTCCGGTGGGCCACCGCCGTGTACTCAGCCAGCACGCCGGCCAGTGTCTCGCCGGGCAGCAACCGGAACTCGTCGGCCCGCTCGGCGAAGTCGGCCTCGGCCATGGCGGTGAAGTCGGGCATGGCCGACGGGCCGTCCAGGATGAAGTCCACCCAGATCCGCTCCATCGCGGCGACGTGCTTGACCAGGCCGCCCAGGCACAGTGCGCTGACGGTGGTTCGCAGCCCGGCCTGCTCGTCGGTGAGGTCACGGGTGGTGAAGCGCAGGAAGTGCCGGTGCTTGCTCAGCGTCCGCAGCAGGTCGGCGCGCTCGCCGGTGAGGGTCGCCGACTCGCTCGGGCTCAGGGTCTCGGTCATGATCTCCACCTTCGGTTGGTCCCGTGTTCCTCGGTCAACAACGACGGTAGGAGCCATAGCGGACAGTTTCCGTCCTGAATTCCGGGAGAATCGGGGGCATGGCGAACACCAGCACCCGGACGCTACGACTGCTGTCCCTCCTGCAGACTCATCGCTACTGGCCAGGCACCGAACTGGCCGACCGGCTCGGTGTCTCGGTCCGCACTCTGCGCCGGGACGTCGACCGGCTGCGCGAGCTCGGCTACCCGGTGGAGGCGCAGCGCGGCGTCGACGGCGGCTACCAGCTCGCCGCGGGCGCCGCGCTGCCGCCACTGGTGATCGACGACGATGAGGCGGTCGCCCTGGCCGTCGGGTTGCACGCCGCCGCGGAGGGCGCGGTGGAGGGCATCGCCGAGTCCTCGGTCCGGGTGCTGGCCAAGGTGGTGCAGGTGATGCCCACCCGGCTGCGCCGCCGGGTCGAGGCGCTGCGCGCGATGACCGTACCCGCCGGCTGGGGCAGCCCGGCCCGGGCGGACGTCGACCCGGGCGTGCTCACCACACTCGCACTGACCTGCCGGGACAGCGAACAGCTGCGCTTCGGCTACACCGCCGCCAACGGCCGCCGCACCGACCGGCAGGTCGAGCCGCACCGGTTGGTCTGCCTCGAGCGCCGCTGGTATCTGGTCGCGTACGACCTCACCCGGCACGACTGGCGCAGCTTCCGGGTCGACCGGCTCACTGCGCCGGAGGGCACCGGCGCTCCGTTCCGCCCGCGCACCCTGCCTACCGCCGACGCCGCCGAGTTCGTCCGCGCCGGGATCGGCAACCTGCCCCGCCCGTACCGGGTGACGGCCCTGGTGTATGCCCCGGCCGCGACCGTATTGGAACGGGTCGGACGGTGGAGCACGGTCGAGGAGGTGGACGCCGAACACTGCCGGGTCCGCATGACCACCGACTCCCTGGACTGGCCGGCCCTGGCCCTGGGCGCTATCGGCGCCGAGTTCCGCGTGCTCGAACCGGCCGAACTGGTCGACCAACTCCGCGACTGGGCAGCCCGGTTCGACCGGGCGGTACGGGGCTGACGGTTCAACCGCTGAGATGCTCCTGCTGCCAGCGACGGGCGCGCGGGCGATCTCGTCGCCGGTGTGCTTGAGGAACTGGGCCGCGCCAAGCTCCTCGAGCCCTCCACGGCAACACCGTGAATCCGAGGCGGACTCACGGGTCGATCCCCACGGAGCGCAGCATCCGACCCGCGGGTTCCCGCTGGAGCGTCTTCAGTTTCCTCGAACCCGCGGGTGTCACGGGGGCCGAGGAACATCGGAACGCAAACCGGTGCCAAGGGTCTGTCGGCCCTGGTGGGCGGCAGGCGGGGCGGCGGTGGCGGGGGAGGTCTGAAGTCCTCCCACAGACAACACCCCAATGTCTGCGGTTGCGGGTGAGTGCGTCACTGACCGGCTGCGGGTCGAATCGGCGTCCGCGCTCCCACTCCGTACGCGACGGCGCCCCGTCGTACGCCGCGTACTTCGCGGCCTGCTCATCCGTCAGAAAATCGACCGGCGCCCCGAGCCTCCAGACAGTCAGTGATCGACACGACTGCCGAAGGCTCCGCCCCACTCGCATCCGAAGGTCGTGCTCGCGGCCCTGGCGTGCGCACATGGGAGAAGCCCCGCCGCTGCTGCAGCAGGGGCGGGGCTTCTCGTGGAGCGCCGGGCAGGCCTTGCACCTGCATTTCCCCGCAGGAAGCGGGGCGTCTTTCCTTAGACGACCAACGCACAGGAGACGGCCCCATCGGGACGGAGCGCGTCTTCAAGATCGACTATAGCCCGGATCCGCCGGCGGCGCACACCAGGACCGGCCACCCGCACCGCCACCCGGCCCGGGCACCGGCCCCGGCCGTGGAGCCGAGGCACGGGCAGAGTCCCTTCGCGCACCGCCCCGGCAGGTCAACGCGTTGCGGTGGCTCCGGCCGGGCCTGAGCCACCGGCACCCGGATCGCTGCGGCACGGCCCGGAAATCCCGACGAGGACGATCAGCGTTCCGGCCGCAGTCGGAGCCGACCGTGAGGCCGGTGACGGTGGGTGAGGCAGGCCAGAGCTCCGACGGTGATCGGGCCGACCAGGACCAGCGGCAGGATGGGCAGGGCGAGCGGACCGGGCCGCACCGTCCGCGGCCGAACGGGCGGATGCTGCACCTGTCTGGAACCTGTCCGGAAGCGGGGCGTCACCATGAGGGGGTGATCTCGACGAACGGCAGTGAGCGCACCGCGGCCATCAGCCTGACCAAGGTGCGGGAGAGGGCGCCCGATCTGGTCGGCCTGTACGAGGCGGCGGGTGCCAGTGTGCGCCGGCATGGGCTGGCGGGTGTGCGGGCCGCGGTGTATCTCGTGCTGGACCGCTCCGGGTCGATGCGGCCTTATTACCGGGACGGCACCATGCAGCACCTGGCCGAGCAGGTGTTGTCGCTGTCGGCCCACCTCGATGACGACGGGACCGTTCCGGTGGTGTTCTTCTCCACCGACGTGGACGGGTCCACCGACCTGGCGCTCGGCGGGCACCGCGGCCGGATCAACAAGCTGCACGAGCATCTCGGTCACATGGGGCGCACCAATTACCACTGGGCCATGGACGCGGTCATCGACCACTACGTGGAATCCGGCAGCCGCTGCCCCGCCCTGGTCGTCTTCCAGACCGACGGCGGCCCCACCAGCAGGTTCGCTGCCGAACGCTACCTGTGCAAGGCCGCTCGCCTCCCTTTGTTCTGGCAGTTCATCGGCTTCGGCGACCCCGACGACGACGAGTTCGCGTTCCTGCGCAGGCTGGACACCCTCGCCGTCCCGGCCCGCCGCGTCGTCGACAACGCGGGCTTCTTCCCCGCCGGCCGCACCCCGCAAGCCGTCCCGGACCACCACCTCTTCGACCGGCTGCTGCAGGAGTTCCCCGACTGGCTGACCGCCGCCCGCACCGTCGGCATCGTGCGGTGAAACCTCCGGGGTCGCGATGAGCCGGAGGGTGAGGAGGCCGTCCCCTTTCCTCGGGTTCTCCTCGGGGGGTGGCCTCGAGTTCATCGCCCGGCAACGGCCGTCGCCGCTGAAGAGGCTTGATCACGAAGGGTGGCGCTGCGCTGACTCGTTGTCAGTGGCCCCTGCCATCATGAGCGGCGATGCGGGGAGTTGCCACGAGGGGGAGGCGTGTATGCCTTGGGTTCGGTCGTATGTGCGTTCTGACGGGACACCGGTGCGCGGACATGCGCGGTGGGCTCCGGGTGCCCGACGGGAAATGATGGTCTTCGGTGCCGTGGCGTTGGTCGTGGTCGCGTTGGGCGGCGGGAATGTCTCCGCGTCGGGCAAGGGGGTCCCGCGGCCGCAGTCGGCGGTGCAGTACCCGATCCGGTTCGACGACGTCCCCCCTGCTCGGGTGCAGAAGCCGCAGCCCACGGTGTCGTATCCGATCCGGTGGGAGCGGTGACCCGCCGGCGGCCACCGGCGCGGCGGCGTACGCGACGGCCCGGGAGGAAACAGCAGGGGGATGCCCGGCTGATCGCCTTCCTGGTGGCGGTGACTGCTGCCGTCGGCCTGGTGGTGATGGTGGTCAACTGGCTGTTGGCGCATTGGTGGGTGCTCGTCGTGCTCCTGCTGCTCGCCGTGCTCGTGGGCGTCGGCCGGCTCTACAACCGGCAGCAGCGGGCGCGGTGGGAGGCCGTGCGGGCGCAGGGTCTGCGTTACGGGCTGCCTCAGCTGGACGCGCTGCACCACACCCGGTTCGAGGACGCGGTGCGGGACCTGATGCACCGGGACGGCTGCCGGGACGCTCAGCGGGTCGGCGGACGAGGTGACCTGGGCGCGGACGTGAAGGCCACGGACCCGTTCGGACGGCGCTGGGTGATCCAGTGCAAGCACCGCCGCAACGGGATCAGGGGGGCGGCGGTGGGTACGCCGGATCTGCAGGTCCTCAACGGAACGGCTCGGCAGGTGCACGGGGCGGACGTCGCAGTGATCGTGACGAACGGCCGGGTGACCGGCCCGGCCGTGACCTTCGCCGAGGAGCAGCGGCTCCATGTCGTGGACCGGCAGACCCTGGCCGTGTGGGCGGCGGGCTCGCGTCCGCTGTGGGAGTTGCTGCGGGCGGTGCCGCCCCCGCGCCGCCCGACGTCCTTGAACTGAAAGTGCGGCCCGTGCTCGGGGAGGCCCGGCAGATCTGCCGGGCCTCCCCGAGCGTGCAGGTCGTCCTCCACGCTCTCTGCCCCGCCGTCACCGTACGGGCAGGTACGAGGCTCCCTGGTGAAGGACGTTACTGCTTGCCCTGCCCGTGCCGGCCGATGGCGGGTGGGTCCGGCCGGCTACGAGCTGACGGTGTCCGAGCCGTGCGGACCGAAACGGTCGGCCACCGAGAGGCCTCACCGAGAGGCCGGTGCGGGACACCACCGCACCGGCCTCTCGGACAGTCCCGGCGAGCGCGCCACCGGCCCGTCCCGGTGGTGGGCGAGGCCCGGCTCAGGGGCGTGGCTCCACGGATGCCGGACGAGGCGCGTGCACGCCTCCCGCACCACACACCAGACGTCCCGCGATGCCACACGAGGCCGCCGCCTTGCGTGCTCCGGCAAAGCAATCCGCGCTGCTCAGCTGCCCGTTGACCCGCCGGTCGGCGGCGTCCGCATCCTTTGACGCGCATCCGGGTCACACCCCTTTCTCGACACCCGGGCGAGGTCTGGCGAGCGCCGATCCTGCACGGCCGGGTCCCTCCGGTGCCGACGGCCGGTTCCGGAGCGCATGCCTTGCCGAAAGCGCATGCCTTGCCCGATGGCTGACCTAGAGGGCTATAGTGCTAGGCAACTAGATAAATGGAGGAACCGGTGATTGAGTTCCACCTGAACAGCCGGTCCGGCCTGCCCCCCTACCAGCAGTTGGTCCAGCAGGTGCGGCACGCCCTGCGCCTGGGCCTGCTGAAGGAGGGCGACCGGCTGCCCACGGTCAAGGACGTGGCCAAGCAGATGGCGGTCAACCCGAACACGGTGCTCAAGGCGTACCGCGAGCTGGAGCACGACGGCCTGGTGGCCGCCCGCCCCGGCGTCGGGACGTTCGTGACCCGGACGCTGGCCGACGCCACGCTGGCCGCGCACGGACCGCTCCGCAAGGACCTGCAGCGGTGGCTGACCAAGGCCCGCCTGGCCGGGCTCGACGACGAGAGCATCGAGGCGCTGTTCATGAGCACGTTCCGTGACGCCGCCGGAGAGGACGTGGCGTGAGCGCCGTCCTGCGAGCCCGGGGTCTGGGCAAGAGGTACAAGCAGCGCTGGGCGCTGCAGAGCTGCGACCTGGACGTCCCCGCCGGCCGGGTGGTCGGCCTGGTCGGCCCCAACGGCGCCGGCAAGTCGACCCTGTTGAACCTGGCCTCCGGCATGCTGACCCCGACGGCCGGCACCATCGAGGTGTGCGGTGGCCGTCCTGCCGCGGGTGTGGAACAGCTGGCCAAGGTCGGCTTCGTCGCCCAGGACACCCCGGTCTACTCCGCGCTGAGCGTCGCCGACCACCTCGACTTGGGCAAACGCCTCAACCCGAACTGGGACGACGCCGTGGCGCGCGACCGGATCCGTCGCCTCGGTCTGGACCCGAAGCAGCGGGCGGGCAAGCTGTCCGGCGGCCAGCGCGCACAGCTCGCTCTCACCCTGGGCATCGCCAAGCGCCCGGAACTGCTCATCCTCGACGAGCCGGTCGCGGCCCTGGACCCGCTCGCCCGACGGGAGTTCATGCAGGACCTGATGGAGGCCGTCGCCGAGCACGAGCTGAGCGTCGTGCTCTCCTCCCACCTGGTCTCCGACGTGGAGCGGACCTGCGACTACGTCATCGTCCTGGTCGACTCCCACGTGCAGGTGGCCGGCGACATCGACGACCTGGTCGCCTGCCACCACCGGCTCACCGGACCGCGCCGGGACCCGGACACGCTCCCGGCCGGTCAGCACGTCCTCACCGCCAGCCACACCGACCGGCAGACCACTCTGCTGGTGCGCACCGACACCGCAGTCCACGATCCGACCTGGACCGTCGGTCCGCTCGGTCTGGAAGACATCGTCCTCGCCTACATGACCCGGCCCGCCGATGCGGTGCGTGACACCCGGCCCGCGCTGGAGGTACTCCGATGTTCTGGCTGACCTGGCGCCAGTTCCGCACCCAGGCCGCCGTGATGTTCGCCGCGGTTGCCGCCTTCGCCGCCACCCTGGCGGCCACCGGCCCGCAGCTGGCCGACCTCTACCGGACGGCCGGCAGCAGCCTGGTGGACCAGGTCTCCAGTCCGGACCAGACCCTCTACTACACCGGACTGTTGATCGTGCTCGCCGTGCCGGCGGTCATCGGGATGTTCTGGGGCGCGCCGCTGATCTCCCGTGAACTGGAGACCGGCACCCACTACCTCGCGTGGAACCAGGGCGTCACCCGCACGCGCTGGCTGGCGACCAAGCTGGGGCTCGGCGCGGCGGCCTCCATGACCGCTGCCGGACTGACCAGCCTCGCGGTGAGCTGGTGGAGCAGCCCCATCGACCGGGCCGTCAACGGCGGTGGCGCGACGGACACGTACTTCCCGCGGCTCGACCCCGTGGCCTTCGCCGCACGGGGTGTCGTCCCCGTGGCCCACGCCGCCTTCGCCTTCGTCCTGGGCGTCGCCCTCGGCCTGGTCATCCGCCGCACCCTGCCCGCGATGGCCACCACGTTCGCCCTGTACGCCGCCGTCCAGATCTCCGCGCCGTTGTGGATCCGGCCCCACCTGGCCGCCCCGGACCGGACCACCGTGCCGATCGAGCCCGGCGGCGCCCCCATCAGCATCCAGGAGGGCGCCAGGCAGATCGTCGCGCATCCCGAAGTGCCCGGTGCCTGGGAAACCTCCCAGCAGACCCTGAACGCCGCCGGTCAGCCGGCCTCCGTGCCGGCGTCCTTCGCCGACTGCCTGCACACCGAGGCGGGCCCGCCCACCCTGCAGCAGTTCGAAGGCTGCCTCGCCGACCTCGGCGCCCTGGGCTACCAGCAGCAGGTGACGTACCAGCCCGCCGGCAACTTCTGGGCCCTTCAATGGGCCGAGACCGGGATCTACCTCGGCCTCGCCCTGGCCCTGACCGGGTTCTGCGCCTGGTGGATCCGCCGCCGAGTGACCTGACGGACGCCGGTCCCCCTACGGGAGCAACCGCGAGGGGCAGCCGGGTCCCGGCTGCCCCGACGGCCCCCGAGGCCGGTACGGGCACCGGGCCGTCGGCACGGGACTCACCCCGGCCGACTGGTTGAGCAGGGCGATCCAGCGGCACCGGGACGAGATCCGGGCGGCGTACGGGTTCCGGACGAACACCGAGGGGGCCAGGACCGGCTGGCCGCGTGGTCGACCACCGAGCTGAAGACGGACGAGGAGGCGATGCCGCTGCGGGTCGCGGAGGCGGCCCCGTCCCAGCAAAGGCCGACCGATCTCACCGGAGGTCGACCGTGGTTCCCGGGTTCCCGGCCGACGGGTGCGCCCGGAGAGGGCGGCGTCAGAACGGGGGCTCGGTCGAGAAGGTCCCCGTCCAGACGGGCACGACCGGCTCGGAGGTGCGCTGCTGGAGGAGTGCCACGGCGTCCTCGACCCGGCCGAGGTCGATGAGGTGGCCTGCCAGAGAGGCGCGGTGGGCGGGGGCATGTGGTTCCAGGACGGCGACGGCCTCCTCGGTCCGACCGGCCTCGGCGAGAAGGTCGGAGAGGGTGCAGGCCGCGTACGCGGTGTCGCCCTCGGGGTGCGCCCGCGCCTGCTCGAGTGCTTCATCGAGCAGGCCGCAGTCGGCCATGAGCCGAAGCCGCATCCTGAAGAAATCCCACTCCTCCTCGCCGCCGCGGCGCGCCTTGACGGTGTCGAGGCAGGCCAGACCGTCCCGGGCGCGGCCGTGGTCGGCGTACAGGGTGCACAGCGTGTCGACGGACCAGTCCTCCGCGCCGCCGGGTGAGTCCACGAGCGTGCGCATCACCTCGATGGCCTCGTCCCCCCGGCCGTGCCGGACCAGGAGCCGCGCCAGGTCCGCCGCACCGTGATGCCGGCGGACCGGTGAGTCGTCCATCTGCCGGTACACGGCGATCGCGCCTTCCACATCACCGCGCTCCTCCAGCACCTCGGCCAGGCGTCGCGCGGCGTGACCGAGGTGCTCGGACGCCGCGTACCCGCGCAGTTCCTCGATCCGGTCGTGTCTCGCCAGCAGGTCGGCCAGCTGGTCGTGGTTGTTGACGGAGGTGATGTGCTGCCGGGTGTGCAGCAGGGCGATCGCTTCGTCGACGCGGCCCTGACGTTCACGGATCGCGGCCACCAGGCCGATCGCCGTGTCGGGGTCGAGGCCGCGGCAGCACCACGGACCGTCGCACCGGTGCCGGGCCGGGATCCGGGCGGCCAGCAGCTCAGCCATGTCCTCGTCCCGGCCTGCTCCCTCGGCGACCTCCACCAGAGCAGTGGCGAGGAGCCAGTCCTCGATTCCGGCACTCAGCAACACGATCGCCTCGTCCTGGTGTCCGTGCCGGGCCAGCAGCCGCGCGAAGAACTCCAGCGGGAGCCCTCCGACCTCCGCGTACGGCCGGGCCAGCGCGATCGCCTCCTCTGCCCGCCCCCAGCTCTCCAGCAGTTCCGCCTGGGCTCGGGCGGCCGGCCACCAGCCCGTGGCGACGTACGGAGCGAGCACCTCCAACGCCTCGGCCCGCCGCCCTCGCTCACCGAGCAGCCGTGTCCACTCACGCGCGCAGAACCATTCCCCACGGCCGGCCTGGAACTCCACTTCCTTCTCATGGCCGAGTTCAAGAAGCCGGGAGACCAGGAGCGGAGGAATGCAGCCGGACAAGGTCCGGGCCCGATAGTCAAGATCAGCAGCGTCCACGGCAGCGCACCCTAGCCACCGCCCCCGACATCGGCTTGCAGCCTCCCGGCGGGGAGGGTCAAGGCCCTGGACGGCGATGACCCATGTGAGGGTCCACCGCCTCATCCGCCGCCTCATCCGCCGCCTCACCGGCGCGAGCACTCCCCCCTGGCGCGAAGCGGACCAGGCTGGTCAGCGGGCCGTGGGTGCGCCGGCCCAGGGCCTCTTCACCACCCGGTCCTGGACCCGGGCGCCACGCACGGGCGAGGGGTTCGCCTACGCCTACATCGGCCGCGTACGGCGGCACCGGCCCTGAACCCGAGTCGGCCCGCCCCGGAGGACTGCGCCGAGCGGTGCCGCACCGCCCGCCGCACCGGCCGGAGCGCGGACCGATCTTGCTGGGGTTCGCTCCCCGCCGGTTTCGGCGAGGACCCTGTCGGCGTTGCGGGACCTCGATGCGGCACGGACGACGGTCTTGCGCCGGGGCGGATCCGAAAGCCGTCTTCCCGATCCGGTTCGTTGCGCAGGGGCACTCCGCCTTCCCGATCCGCCGGACAGGGCGACCACCCCTTGGCTACAGTCGATCCGCTGCGATGGAGCGCCGGGGGGAGTGCCCGGCCTCCGCGGCTGCGCACGAGTCCGGGGGGACCACTTGAAGATCGAGCTCGGAGACGCGGTCGCTGCTGTGCGCGACAGCCTCATGGAGGCCGCCCGGCGCGGCGAGGGGCAGGACGTCACCTTCGACGTCGGCCCGATCG
This sequence comes from Streptomyces viridosporus, assembly GCF_002078235.1. Lineage (GTDB taxonomy): Bacteria > Actinomycetota > Actinomycetes > Streptomycetales > Streptomycetaceae > Streptomyces > Streptomyces viridosporus. Next base: position 1,363 of record NZ_MSGP01000113.1, on the reverse strand, counting down.
AGTTGGAGTTCCTCGTCGAAATCCGCCATGAGGCGCGCGGCAAGGCCGGTGTCCGTGCCTGGGTCGTCACCGCGGACGCGGAGGGTTCCGCGGCGCGCAGCCGCAGCCACCGGGTGATGGTGACCCTCACACCGCGGCGCGGCGACGGCCCGGTGAGAATCGTCGCGCAGGGGCGGGACACGGCGGCCGACGCGGCCCCGGACGACGACTCCCCTGCCCGGCGGGCCCGATGACGAGGCACGTCCCCCTGCCGTCGCGGCGGGACCGGTACTGATCGGGGGCGTCCGGTGAGCGGTAACCGCGTCGTGCGGGTGGCATGGGCGGACAAGTGGGCGGCCGGGTACGAGATCGCGCCCCGTCTGGTACTGACGGCCGCACACGTCGTGGGCGGCGTCGGCTCGCCGGTCGGCGTCTCCCGAGCCGGGACAGCCGTCGACCACCCCGGGCTCGTCGTGTGGCGGGGGATGCCGGAAGGAAGTGCCGGGAACGACAGGTCCCACAAGGACGCCGCGCTGGTGCACGTCTCCTCGGAAAGCTGGGAGCCCGCCGGGCCGGCCCGGGTGCTGTGGGGGCGGATCGCCGGGGACAGCGCGTCCGTTCCGTGGCGCGCCACCGGTTTCCCTCATTCCGAGCAGCGCTCCCGGGAGTCGGAGCAGGCGGAGGGCAGGATCAGTCCGCTCAGCGGTCTGATCGGGGGCGTGTACGTGCTGGACTGCACGACCTACCGCGGCCGGGGGACCGAGGACTCCGCCTGGCGGGGGATGTCGGGGGCGGCCGTGCTGTGCGACGACTTCGTGGTGGGCGTCGTCGTCACGGACGTGCCCGACCGCATCCCGGCACGGCTGGAGGCGGAACCGGCCGTCGTCCTGCTGGACGACGAGACGTTCCTCGCCGCCCTCGACAGGTACGAGGCTCGTGGTCCGCACGTCCCGCAGCCCGTCGAGTACGCCGCTCTCGCCGACCCCGACCACCACACGGTGGTGCGCCGCCCTCCGCGCTCGGCCGTGGAGTTGCTTCATCCGGCACGCGCGGTCGTGCCCTTCCACGGCCGGGAGGAGGAACTGCGCGCGCTGACCGCGTGGACGGAGCGGGCCGACAGCGAGGTCGCGGTGGTGCACGCCCCCGGCGGCCGGGGCAAGACCCGGCTCGTGGTGGAACTCGCCCGCCGCCTCCAGCCGCGGTGGTCCGTCGTGTGGCTACGGCCCGGTGCGGCGCCGGGACCCCGTACCTGCGCGCCCGGTCTGCCCCTGCTGGTGGTGGTCGACGGCGCCGACGGCCGCATCGAGGAGACACGTGCCGTCCTGGAGTTCACCGCGGCTGGAGGCGGCGGGCGAGTTCCACCACGAGCCGGGTCTTGCCCCGG
>NZ_MSGP01000112.1 GCF_002078235.1 Streptomyces viridosporus | reverse complement strand
CCCGGGGCGCCGGCCGGGGGCGGCGGCCAGGGGATTGGTCACGGTGATCTCCAGGTGGCCGTCCCGCACCTCGACGCGCAGGGTGACGGCGACGCCCTCGCCGGCGTGCCTGAGGGCGTTGCCCAGCCCCTCCTGCACGATCCGGTAGGCCTCGCGGGACAGCACCGGCGGCAGTGCTTCCGGCGCCGTCCCGACGAGGGCCGTCACCGTCACCCCGCTCGCCCGGGTGCGGCGCAGCAGGCCGTCGAGGTCGTCGGCGAGCGTGGGTGCCGGGGCGGTGCCGGGCGCGTCGCCGTCCCGCAGCACCCCGAGCACCGCGTCCAGTTCGCCCACCGTGCGCCGGGTGGTCTCCTCGATCGCGGCGAGCGCCTCACGGACGAACTCCGGGTCGCCGTCCAGGACCCGGCGCGCCGCGCTCGCCTGGAGGGTGACCGCGCTCAGCGCGTGCCCGACGGAGTCGTGCAGCTCGCGCGCCAGCCGGTTGCGCACGGCGAGGTCGGCGGCGCGTGCCTCGGCGGCGGCGAGCCGGTCCTCGGGGGTGGGGCCGAGCAGCGCGGGCGCCCAGCGGGCCAGCAACGCCCCGGCCCCGGCCGCGCAGCCGGCCAGCGCGAGGAGCGAGGCCACGCCCACGACCGGCGCGAGCGCCAGGGCCCAGGAGTGGTCGAGGACGTCCGGCAGCCCGAGCCGGGGGTCCCGCAGCCCCGCGACGAGCGGCAGCACGATCAGCACGGCGGCGAACGGCGGTACCGCCAGCGACATCGCGGCGACGATCCCGCCGAGCGCCAGGTGCAGCGTGTACCAGGCCGCCGTACGGCCCTTCGCGACCCGGCCGCGGGCGGGCCCGTCGGCGAGCCGGTCGGCCTCCACCCCGCACAGCCAGCGCACGGCGGCGCTCTCCAGCGGCCGGGTCAGCGGGAACAGGGAGGTGAGCGCGGCGAGGGGCAGACCGATGCCGAACGAGGAGAGCTGCAGGGGCAGCGAGGTGAAGACGCCGGCGTCGTCGGCCGCCGGCCCGACGAGGACCGCGCCGACGAGGACGTACGGCATGGCGAGCGCACCGCCCAGGATCAGATGGACCCAGCGCAGGCGGGCCCGCCGGCCGAACAACGGCCGCGCGAACGCCCTCACGTCACCGGACGCCGCACCGCCCCGGCGGACCGCGCCGCGAGGAAGCGGGCGCCGACGGCGGCGACGAGGAGGCCCACGATCATCTGGCCAGCGTAGGTCAGGAACATCAACTCCGTCGGGTGGTCGGCGGAATCGCCCCCGGGGACCAGCGCGACCGCCGCCATCCAGCCGCCCCAGCAGGCCACGGCGCCGGAGCCGATCCCGGCGAGGGCGAGGGGCACCCGCACCGGGAGAGCCGGGACCCGCCGGAAGGCCAGCAGCACCCCGCCGGAGACCGCGGCCAGGAGGAAGACGGCGTACAGGGTCTCCAGGACGTGGAAGTCGCTGCCCCGGCCCGCGACGGCGCCCGCGCTCAGACCGGCCGTGCCGCCGCAGGCCCAGAGGACCCGGAACGTCAGCGGGAACAGCGCGACCACGGCGGCCGCCACCGCGAGGACCCGCTGCGCCGCCCCCGCCGTCTCGGCCGGCAGGTCCCGCATCCGGCCGCGCCACAGGTGCCCCCAGCGGTCCCGGGCGTAGAGCACGAACAGCGCGCCCAGGGCGAGGCCCTGGACGATGAACCCGATGTAGACGACGGCGAACACCCACGTGTGCAGGAAGGGTTCGTCCTCGCCGCCGGAGGTGCCCCCGGCGCTCCCGCCGAGCGCGTGCACCAGCAGCTGGAGCGGATAGCCGGCCATGATCGGCGCCAGCAGCCCGGTCGCGACCCACATCGGCGCCGCGAGCAGCCACGCGGGCACCCCGCGGCCCCAGGGCCGGGTCAGCAGGAGCGCGAGCACGATCACGGCGCAGTCCATCAGGACCGTGAGGACGTTCGCGACGAGCAGCCCGGTGCCGTGGTCCAGCAGCGGGCTGTCCGCCGGAATGCCGACGCGACTGCCCGCCACCCAGGCGGCCTTGAGGGCGAGGTACGGCAGGCAGGCCGCGACGGCGACGGCGCGCAGCAGCCTGCGGGAGCGGGGGAGTGCGGTGCCTTCGGCGGAGGCGGTGGGGACGAGGGTCTGTGACATGCCCCCACCGTCCCGCGCGGCCGCCCGCGGGCACCTCCTGCACGGTGACGATCCGCCTCCGCCGCACGGGGGAGGGGCACTCGGCGCGAGGTCGCACACCGCGCCCGCCCGGGCCGGGCGCCGGCCGCGCCGCGGGCCCCGTGCGCGCGGTCAGCCGTCCAGGGCCAGCACCAGTTCGTCGATCTCCGCGTCCCGCCCGGGCGCGTACGCCGTGGCCCGTCCGGAGACCTCGAAGCCGCACCGCTCCAGCACGCGCAGCGACCCCGTGTTGTCCGCGGCCACGCGCGCGTACAGCGGGCGTTCGGTCACCTCGGCCAGCAGCCCGCGCAGCGCGGCCGTGGCGACGCCCCGGCCCCAGTACGCGCGGTCGACCCAGTACGTCACCTCGCGCTCGCCCGCCTCCCCGTACACCGCCGCGTGGCCGATCACGTCCCCGTCGACCAGCACGGTGCGCACGACGATCTCCGGCGAGCTGCGGATGCGGGCCCAGCGGGCGTCGAAGGCGTCCCGGTCGGCCGGGTCCCGGGGGGTGAAGGCCGCCATGCGCAGGGCGTCCGGGTCGTTCAACTGCCGGTAGAAGACGGGCAGGTCGCTGTCGTGCACCGCGCGCAGGGCGACGTCCACCGGGTTCGTCCCGTTCGTCGGGTTCACCGGGTCCATCGGGTTCGTCGGGTTCGTCGGGTTCACCGTTCAGAGCCTCCGGGTCGCCAGGGTCAGCCGGTCACGCGCGTCGAACAGGGCGTCCTTGACCATCTGCTCGTGCGCGGGCGTGAGCCGGGCCACCGGCACCGAGCAGCTGATCGCGTCCCGCGCGGGGGTGCGGTAGGGGATCGCCACGCCGAAGCAGCGCAGCCCGAGCGTGTTCTCCTCGCGGTCCACGGCGAAGCCCTGCTCCCGCACCTGGTGCAGCTCCTCGATGAGCTTCTCCCGGTCGGTGATGGTGTTCTCGGTCAGGGCGGGCAGCGTCTCGGGGAGCATCTTGCGCACCTGCTCGTCCGTGTACGTGCTCAGCAGCGCCTTGCCCAGCGAGGTCGAGTGCGCGGGCAGCCGGCGGCCGACCCGGGTGAAGGGGCGCAGGTAGTGCTGCGACTGGCGGGTGGCCAGGTAGACGACGTTGGTGCCGTCGAGCCGGGCGAGGTGGATGGTCTCCGTCGTGTCGTCCGAGAGCCGGTCCAGGGTGGGGCGGGCCGCCGCCACCACCTCGTCGCCGTCGATGTAGGAGGTGCCGACCAGCAGCGCCCGGACGCCGATGCCGTAGCGCGTGCCCGTCGCGTCCGTCTCCACCCAGCCGAGGTCCACGAGGGTGCGCAGCAGCATGTAGAGGCTGGACTTGGGGTAGCCGACGGCCTCCTGGACCGCCGCGAGTGAGTGCATCCCGGGGCGTCCGGCGAAGTACTCGAGCAGTTCAACGGTCCGCACCGCGGACTTGACCTGCGCCCCGCCGCCCGTCTCGCCAGCCGACATCGCCCTTGACCCTCTCGTTCGCCGGGAAATAGTCTCCGCAGCATATTCATCATCAGAGACAGTGTTCAGCATATCGAACACTCCTGGTGGATGACGTACATCCTGCGGCATCGCATGCGGCATTCAAGTGGAGGGACCCGTGGTGGCAGCAGCACCAGTCTGGAGTGTCGACCCCCGAACCGGGAAGCAGCGTGAACAGGTTGCGGTGGAGGCCACGGCCCAGGAGGTGGACGCCGCCGTCCGGGCCGCGCACGACGCGCGGGACGCGCTGGCCGACCGCACCGTCCGCGCGGCGTTCCTGCGCACGGCCGCCGACGAACTCGAGGCGGCCCGGGACCGCCTCGTCGAGGCCGCCGACGCGGAGACCGCGCTCGGCCCGGTCCGGCTGACCGGCGAACTCGCCCGCACCTGCTACCAGCTGCGGGCCTTCGCCGGCATCGTCGACGAGGGCGCCTTCCTCGACGTCGTCATCGACCACCCCGACGACACCGCCATCCCGCCCGTCCCGGACCTGCGCCGCCACAAGGTCCCGCTGGGCGTCGTGGCCGTCTACTCCGCCTCCAACTTCCCCTTCGCCTTCTCCGTCCCCGGCGGCGACACCGCGAGCGCGCTCGCGGCCGGCTGCCCGGTCGTCGTCAAGGCCCACCCCGACCACCCGGCCCTGTCCGAGCTGGTCGCCAGGGTGCTGCGCCGGGCCGCCGCCCGGCACGGCGTCCCCGAGGGCGTGCTCGGCCTGGTGCACGGCTTCGAGGCGGGCGTCGAACTCGTCAAGCACCCGCTGGTCTCGGCGGCCGGCTTCACCGGTTCCGTGCGCGGGGGCCGCGCCCTCTTCGACGCGGCGGCCGCCCGCCCGGTCCCGATCCCGTTCCACGGCGAGCTGGGCTCCCTGAACCCGGTCCTGGTCACCGAGGCCGCGGCGGCCGAGCGCGCCGAGGAGATCGGTGCGGGCCTGGCGGGCTCGATGACGCTGGGCGTCGGCCAGTTCTGCGTGAAGCCGGGCCTGGTCCTGGCGCCGGCCGGCGCGGCCGGCGACCGGCTGGTGAAGTCCCTGACCGGCGCCGTCAGCGACACCGAGGCGGGCGTCCTGCTCGACCACCGCATGCGCGACAACTTCGTCGCCGGGGTCGCCGAGCGCACCCGGCTGCCCGAGGTGGAGTCCCCGGTGACGCCGGGCGCGGGCGGCGAGCACACGGTCAGCGCGGGCTTCCTCACCGTCCCGGCGAGCCGGCTGGCCCAGGAGGGCGAGCACGACCTGCTCCTGGAGGAGTGCTTCGGCCCGGTCACCGTGGTGGCCCGCTACGAGGACGAGGCCGAGGCACGGGCCGTGCTGTCGCGGCTGCCGGGCAACCTCACCGCGACCGTCCAGCTCTCCACCCGGGAGGCGGAGGGCGAGGGCCGCGGCGCGGAGCTGGTGCGGGAGCTGACGCCGCTGGCCGGCCGCGTGCTGGTGAACGGCTGGCCGACGGGCGTCGCGGTGGCCCCCGCCCAGCACCACGGCGGGCCCTACCCGGCGACGACCTCCACGTCCACGTCCGTGGGCGGCACGGCCGTCGAGCGGTGGCTGCGGCCCGTCGTGTACCAGAACACGCCCCCGGCGCTGCTGCCGGCGGAGCTGCGGGACGACAACCCGCTGGGGCTGCCGCGCCGGTTCAACGGGCGTCTGGAGCGGTAGCGTCCCGGCGGACGCGCCCGCCTGGCACACTCACCGGATGGACGTGGAACTTCCCGAACTCCCTTTCCCCCTCCGTACGTACGGTCCCGACGGGCACTGGTCGTACGAGGACGGTGTGCTGACCGGCTGGGCGGGCGCCCGCCAGGACCGCTTCGTGCCGCCCACCGGCGAGGCGCTGGACTCCGCCACCGACGCGCCCCGGCTGCTGGGCGCGCCCGAGGGCGACTTCCAGCTGATCGCCCGCGTCACGGTCGGCTTCGCCGCCGCCTTCGACGCCGGGGTGCTCTACGTCCACGTCGGCGAGCGGGCCTGGGCCAAGCTCTGCCTGGAGTACTCCCCGGACGTGCCCACCCTCTGCACGGTGGTCACCCGGGGCCACTCCGACGACGCCAACTCCTTCACCGTCGAGGGCGGTTCCCTCTGGCTCCGGGTGAGCCGCACCGGCCGCGCCTTCGCCTTCCACGCCTCCCGCGACGGTGAGCGCTGGACCTTCGTGCGCCTGTTCACCCTCGGCGACGAGAAGGAGTCGGGAGCCGCCCTGGTCGGTTTCATGACCCAGTCGCCGATGGGCGAGGGCTGCGTGGTGACGTACGACCGCATCGAGTACCGGCCGAACTGGCCGCGCGACCTGCGGGACGGCAGCTGAGCGGACCGCCCTCCGCCGCGCCCGGGAATGGGAGCGGCTGCTTGAACGTTCACGCAGTCGGCGGAGGGAGCCTCCGTACCCGTACGACCTGGAGAGTGCCGACACGATGCGCGTCGAGATCTGGTCCGACATCGCCTGCCCCTGGTGCTACGTCGGAAAGGCCCGCTTCGAGAAGGCGCTGGCCGCCTTCCCGCACCGCGACGAGGTCGAGGTGGTGCACCGTTCCTTCGAGCTGGACCCGGGCCGCGCCAAGGACGACGTCCAGCCCGTGATCACGATGCTCGCCAAGAAGTACGGCATGAGCGAGGCGCAGGCCGAGGCCGGTGAGGACAACCTGGGCGTCCAGGCCGCCGCCGAGGGCCTGCCCTACCGCACCCGGGGCCGGGACCACGGCAGCACCTTCGACATGCACCGCCTGCTGCACTTCGCCCGCGAGCGGGGCCGCCAGGTGGAGCTGCTCGACCTGCTGTACCGGGCCAACTTCGCCGAGGAGCGGTCCGTCTACGGCGACGACGGACGGCTCGTCGAGCTGGCCGTCGCCGCCGGTCTGGACGCGGACGCCGCCCGGCGGGTCCTCGCCGACCCGGAGGCGTACGCCGCCGAGGTCCGCGCCGACGAGCGCGAGGCCGCGCAGCTCGGCGCGACCGGGGTGCCGTTCTTCGTGCTGGACCGCCGGTACGGCGTCTCCGGCGCCCAGCCCGCCGAGGTCTTCACCCGGGCGCTGACGCAGGCCTGGGGCGAGCGCCCGCGGCTGAAGCCGGTCGACGGCGGCTCCGGCGCGGCGGACGGCCGGGACGGCCAGGACGGCCAGGACGCGGCGGAGGCCTGCGGCCCGGACGGGTGCGCGGTGCCGCAGCACTGAAACGCCCAGGTCGGACCGTACGCATAAGGGTTCCTTGGCGGTACCGCGCAGAATTCGGCAATGGACGGGGAGGTCCCGGGCCCGCAGAGTGGACCCATGGAGACCTTCGAGAACCTCGTCCGTGCCGAGTTCGCCCCGAAGACCACCTACCTGAACACCGCGAGCAACTCCCTCCTGCCGGCCCGTACCGTGGCCGCGCTCCAGGACGCCGTGCGGCTCCGCGCGCAGGGCCGTCCGCTGGACTCGCTGTACGCCGACGTCGAGGCCTGCCGGGCCGCCTACGCCCGGCTGGCCGGCGTCCCCGTCGAGCGGGTGGCGGCCGGGGCCACGGTCGCCCTGCACACCTCGCTGGTCGCGGCCTCGCTGCCGCCGGGTGCCGAGGTGCTCACCGCGGAGGACGACTTCACCTCCGTCCTCAACCCGTTCCACACCCGCGGCGACCTCAAGGTGCGGGCCGTGCCGCTGGAGCGGATCGCCGACTCCGTCCGGCCGGGCACCGCGCTGGTCGCGGTCAGCTCCGGGCAGTCCGCCGACGGCCGGATCGCCGACCTGCCCGCGCTGCGCGAGGCGGCCCGGGCGCACGGGGCGCGCACCTACGTCGACTTCTCCCAGACGGCCGGCTGGCTGCCGATGGAGGCCGACGCGTTCGACTACTCCGTCTCCATCACCTACAAGTGGCTGCTCGGCCCGCACGGGGCGGCCTTCCTCGTCGTGCCCGAGGACCTCGGCGGCCTGCCGCCGGTGCAGGCGAGCTGGGCCGCGGGGGAGGCCCCCTGGGACAGCTGCTACGGACCCGTCACCGAACTCGCCCACTCCGCACGGCGGTTCGACTCCAGCCCCGCCCTGTTCACCTACGCGGGACTGCGCGCCTCCCTCGAACTCGTCGAGGAGCTCGGCGTGGACGCCGTCCGGGCCCACGACCTGGCCCTCGCCGACCGCTTCCGCGCGGGCCTCGCCGCGCTGGGCCACGAGCCCGTGCCCGCGCCCGGCTCGGCGATCGTGTCCGTGCCCGGACTGGGGCGCCTGCAGCCGGAGCTGTCCGCGTCGGGCATCGAGGTGTCGAACCGCGCGGGCAACCTGCGGGCGTCCTTCCACCTGTACAACACGGCCGCCGACGTGGACCGGCTGCTGGAGGCGCTGCCCGGCTGAGGGCCCGGCGCCCCTTCCCTCCGGCCGTGCGCACGGCAGCGGGCCGGTGCCTCCCTGTCCCACCCGAGGAGGCCCGGCCCGCGGTCGGTGTCACGCCGTCACTTCACCGGCGTGAAGTCCCTGGCCCCGATGAACTCCGGCCGCCGCACCGGCGCCGCGAAGGGCTCGACCGCCGTGTTCTCGACGCTGTTGAACACGATGAACACGTTGCTGCGCGGGAACGGCGTGATGTTGTCGCCGGAACCGTGCATGGCGTTGCAGTCGAACCAGGTCGCCGAGCCCGCCCTGCCGGTGAACAGCTTGATGCCGTACTCGGACGCCAGCGAGGTCAGCGCCTCGTCGGACGGCGTGCCCGCGTCCTGCATCTGCAGCGACTTCTTGTAGTTGTCCTTCGGCGTGGCCCCCGCGCAGCCGAGGAAGGTCTTGTGCGACCCCGGCATGATCATGAGCCCGCCGTTGGTGTCGAAGTTCTCGGTCAGCGCGATCGACACGGACACCGTCCGCATCCGCGGCAGACCGTCCTCGGCGTGCCAGGTCTCGAAGTCCGAGTGCCAGTAGAAGCCGCTGGCCCCGAAGCCCGGCTTGACGTTGATCCGCGACTGGTGGACGTACACGTCCGAGCCGAGGATCTGCCGGGCGCGGCCGACGACGCGCTCGTCGCGCACCAGGCGCGCGAACACCTCGCTGATCCTGTGCACCTCGAAGACCGAGCGGATCTCCTTCGACTTCGGCTCGACGATCGACCGCTCGTCCTCCCGGATCGCCGGGTCGGCGACCAGGCGGTTCAGCTCGTCCCGGTAGACGGCGACCTCGTCCTCGCCGATCAGCCGGTCGACGGCGAGGAAGCCGTCACGTTCGAACGCCCCGAGGTCGGCCGGCGTGATCGGGCCGGGCGCGTCGGGGGCGCCCCAGACGACCGGGTCCTGGCGCGGGGTGAGCACCTCGGCGGTGCCGCGCGTCGGGTAGAGGTCGGGGACCCGGGTGCCGGTGGTGGTGGTCGCGGTGGTCATGGAACCTCACACCTCCTCGGTGAGCAGCGGGTAGACGCCGTTCTCGTCGTGGTCCTCCCGTCCGGTGACCGGCGGGTTGAAGACGCAGATGCAGTGGAAGTCCTCCTTGACCTTGAGCGTGTGCCGCTCGTGGCCGTCCAGGAGGTACATGGTCCCGGGCGTGATGCGGTACGTCTTCCCGGTCTCGTGGTCGGTCAGCTCGGCGTCGCCCTTGGTGCAGACGACGGCCTCGATGTGGTTGGCGTACCACATCGACGTCTCGGTACCCGCGTAGAGGATCGTCTCGTGCACGGAGAAGCCGACCTTCTCCTTGGCGAGGACGATGCGCTTGCTCTCCCAGGTGCCGGACGCGGACTTCACGTGCCGGTCTGTGCCTTCGATCTCCTTGAAGGAACGGACAATCACGGTGTTGCGATGCCTCCTAGATGGTGGTGTCTGCCGGGTGCCCGGGCCGTCGGCCCGGTGGTTCAGGCGGTTTCGCGGACGGCGCGGGCGAGCGTGGTCAGCCCCTCGTCCAGCTCGTCCGGGGTGACGGTCAGGGCCGGGAGCAGCTTGACGACCTCGCCCTCCGGGCCGGACGTCTCGATCAGCAGGCCGAGTTCGAAGGCGCGCCGGGCGATCCGCTCCGCGCGGTCCTTGTCGTGGAACTCCATGCCCCACACCAGCCCGCGGCCCCGGTACTCCTTCACGTCGGCGCGGTTCTCCTCGGCGACGGCGAGCAGCGCCCGCTCGACCTGCTCGCCGCGCGAGCGGGTCTGCTTCTCCATCGCGCTGCCGTCGGCCCAGTAGGCCTCCAGCGCCGCGGTGGCGGTGACGAAGGCGGGGTTGTTGCCGCGGAAGGTGCCGTTGTGCTCGCCCGGCTCCCAGACGTCCAGCTCGGGCTTGAACAGGGTCAGCGCCATCGGCAGCCCGTAGCCGCTGATCGACTTGGACACGGTGACGATGTCGGGCGTGATGCCGGCCTCCTCGAAGGAGAAGAAGGCGCCGGTGCGGCCGCAGCCCATCTGGATGTCGTCGACGATCAGCAGCATGTCCTGGCGCTCGCACAGCTCGGCCAGGGCCCGCAGCCACTCGGGCCGGGCGACGTTGATGCCGCCCTCGCCCTGCACCGTCTCGACGATCACGGCGGCGGGCTTGTTGAGGCCGGAGCCCTGGTCCTCCAGGAGCCGCTCGAACCACAGGAAGTCCGGGACGGTGCCGTCGAAGTAGTTGTCGAACGGCATCGGCGTGCCGTGCACCAGCGGGATGCCCGCCCCGGCCCGCTTGAAGGCGTTGCCGGTCACCGCGAGCGAGCCCAGCGACATGCCGTGGAAGGCGTTGGTGAACGACACGATCGCCTCGCGTCCCTTCACCTTCCGCGCCAGCTTCAGCGCGGACTCCACGGCGTTGGTGCCCGTCGGCCCCGGGAACATGACCTTGTACGGCAGGTCGCGCGGGCGCAGGATCCAGTTCTGGAAGGACTCCAGGAACGTGCGCTTGGCCGTCGTCGACATGTCGAGCCCGTGCGTGACACCGTCCCGCTCCAGGTAGTCGATCAGCGCCCGTTTCAGGACGGGGTTGTTGTGTCCGTAGTTGAGTGAGCCGGCTCCGGCGAAGAAGTCGAGGTACTCGTGGCCGTCCTCGTCGTACATGCGGCTGCCGTGCGCACGGTCGAAGACGGTGGGCCAGCCGCGGCAGTAGCTGCGCACCTCGGACTCGAGGGTCTCGAAGACGCTCAGGTCGGGCTGGGTGATGGTCACGACGAATCGCTCCTCGGTGGCGTGGGAGATCGGAAGGAGTCGGAAGATCCGGAAGGTCGGGAGGGAGGCCGTGCGGTCAGTGCGCGAGGGGACCGATGCGGTACAGGACCTCGGGGTCGTGCGGCCCGTCGGGGAACTGGCCGGCCTCGAACAGCACCTCGCGGTCCAGCAGGGCGCCGTGCCGTTCGGCGAACGCGGTGAACAGCCGTTCGGACGCGGTGTTGCCCGGTGTGATGGTGGTCTCCACGGTGTCCACCCCGTGCTCCTCGGCGGTCCGGGCGGCCAGACCGTCGAGCAGGGCGGCGGCGAGGCCGCGTCCGCGGTGCGCCTCGTCCACCGCGACCTGCCAGACGAGCAGGGTGCGCGGGCTGTCCGGCCGCAGGAACCCGGTGACGAAGCCGATCGGCTCCCCGTGCTCGTCGCGGGCGACGGCCGAGGTCGCGGCGAAGTCCCGGCACCACAGCAGATAGCTGTACGACGAGTTCAGGTCGAGGACCTTCGAGTCCTTGGCTATCCGCCACAGCACGGCTCCGTCCGCCACGGTGGGGCGGTCGATTTGCAGGTCTGCTTGTGCGGCAGTCATGCGAATTGAACTTACCCAGGTAAATTCAAAATTGCATCGTCTCTCGGGGTTACGTACGAGCTGGATCTGTGTTATCGCGCGAGCGTGTGTGTCTGCGCGAGGGCTCGGCAAAATGCCCTGATTTTCCAGGGATATAGGGCGCAGAACGGGCGTGATGTGGAACCGGTCACAACTGCGTAACTCCCCTGGGCGGCCTCCGGAAACCGCTGGTCCAGCCCTCGAAATCGTTGCGTTTAAGTCCGGAGGGAGCGGGCAGAAGAGGAAGGGAAAGCGCTCTGGAATGTATTCACTGAATAAGCGAAAGAATGTCGCGGGAAGATGCGTGCGAGGGATTCCTGGAATTGCGTGGAATTCATGCCCCGGTCACCCCGTCGATACGTTCGCGCAGCGGAGCGGCGTGGCCGTCGTGCCGCGCGTGCTCCTCGTTCAGGTGGAGGAGCGCCCGGCGCGGACCGGCCCGCGCCCCGGCGATCGGCCCGTGGCCGATCCGCCCGGTGCCGTCCAGCGCCCGTCCCGCGCACGGCTCCCGCCCCCGCGCGACCTCCCGGCCCCGGCCGGATCCCGAGCGCCTCGTCGATTCCCCGGGCCGGGTCGAGGGCGTACCCGGTCGGATCCGCGGACACCGGCGGCACGTCGGGACCGGCGACGACCCGCCGGAACCGGTTCCGCTCGACCTCGGCGAGGTGCCGCACCAGCCCCAGCGGGGCCGGCGCCGGCGGCGCGACCGGGGTCGGCCGCACCTGTGCGTCGTCCGGTCCCGCGGACTTCGGCGCCGGCGCCCCGCGGTGGTACCCCGGCCACTCCTCCGGCACGGACCGCTCGTCACCGGCCGGCCGGGGGACCGGGCGGCCGTCGGGAAGGGCGAGGGACGGCCGGGGCGGGTGCCGCGGACATGGGACAGGGGACAGGGGGGAGCATGACGCGGAGACCCGCGGGCCGACACGGGAAGGCCGCGCGCCGGCCGATTCCGCCCGGCGGCGTCGCACCCCGGCCCGTCCCGCTACCGCCAGGCCTTCCCGACCGCGCGCAGGGCCGCCGCCACGTCCACCGCCAGGCCCTCCTCCGCCAGGACGGCGCCCAGGGCCGTCAGGGCCGCCCGCACCGCGCCCGGCGTCGCGTCGGGGCCGTAGTGGTTGACGCGGATCATCTCCTTGGCGAGGGTGCCGCCGCCCGCGGCCAGGGGCAGCGCCGGGTCGGCGGCCAGGGCGCGGGCCACCAGGTCCGCGGCCGTCGTGCCCGCCGGGGCCCGCAGGGTCGTGGCCACCGGAGCGGCGTCCGCCGCCTCGCGCACGTACGGCTCCAGACCGCCGCCCAGCGCGAGCGCGCCCGCCCGGGTGGCCGCCGCGGCCGACGCGTGCCGGGCCATGACCGCGTCCGGGCCCACCGCCTCGATGCGCTCCAGGCACGCCTCGAGCGCCAGCATCTCCAACTGCGCCGGCGCGTGCAGCAGTGCCGTGCGGCCGCCGTCGATCCAGCGCTCCTTCCAGTCCAGCAGGGACAGGTAGGAGCGGCGCGGCGCCCGCGGGTTCGCGGCCATCCGCGCCCACGCCCGCTCGCTCACCGACACCGCCGACACCCCGGCCGGACCGCCCATCGCCTTCTGCGCGCCGATCACGCACAGGTCCACGCCCCACGCGTCCGGGAGCACCGGCTCGGCGCCGATCGACGCCACCGCGTCCAGGTAGAACAGCGCCCCGTGCGCCCGCACCACCTCGCCGATCTCCGCGACCGGGTTGGTGTTCCCGGTGGCCGCCTCCGCGTGCACCAGGGACACGAAGTCGATCCGGGGGTGCTCGGCGAGGGCACCGCGGACCTGCTCGGCGGTCACCGCCGTGTGGAAGGGCACCGTCAGGTCGATCACCGTGGCGCCGCAGTCCCGCAGCCAGTCGCCGAAGGTCTGCCCGTAGGGGCCGGTGATGACGTTCAGGGCGGTGGTGCCGGGACCCGCGGTCGCGCGGATCGCGCCCTCCAGCGGCAGCAGCGCCTCGCCCTGCATGACGACGACGTCCTGCTCGGTGCGGAGCAGGCGCGCCACGCGGTCCTCGATCGAGGCGAAGTGCGCGGCGCTCAGCGGGGCCAGGTCGAGGAGGGGGTGGGTCACGGCGGTGCTCTCTTCACTTCGCGGCTTCGCGGGTCGACGCAGTCGAGCGTAACCGGCCCCGGGGACCCGGCCCGACCGCGGGCCTCCCGGACCGGGTGGACGGGAGCGGGCGACGCCTCACTAGGGTGCCGGGTATGAGCGAACGCGCGGTGCTGCACGTGAAGGGGCGGGTGCTCGTCGGACCGGAGGAGGTCCGCGACGAGCTGTGGGTGGTCGGCGGCCGGATCTCCTACGACCGCCCCGTCGGCGCCCGCGACGTCCGGACCGTCGAGGGCTGGGTGCTGCCCGGGCTGGTCGACGCCCACTGCCACGTGGGCCTCGACCGGCACGGCGCGGTCCCCGAGGAGGTCGCCGAGAAGCAGGCGCTCACCGACCGCGACGCCGGCGCCCTGCTGCTGCGGGACGCGGGCTCGCCCTCCGACACCCGCTGGATCGACGACCGCGACGACCTCCCGAAGATCGTCCGGGCCGGCCGGCACATCGCCCGCACCCGCCGCTACATCCGGGGCTACGCCTGGGAGGTCGAACCGGACGACCTCGTCGCGTACGTCGCCCGGGAGGCCCGGCGCGGCGACGGCTGGGTGAAGCTGGTGGGCGACTGGATCGACCGCGACCTGGGCGACCTGTCGGCCTGCTGGCCGCGCGGCGCCGTCGAGGCGGCGATCGCCGAGGCGCACCGGCTGGGCGCCCGCGTCACCGCGCACTGCTTCGCCGAGGACTCCCTGCGGGACCTGGTCGAGGCCGGCATCGACTGCGTCGAGCACGCGACGGGCCTGACCGACGAGACCATCCCGCTGTTCGCCGAGCGGGGCGTGGCGATCGTCCCCACGCTCGTCAACATCGCCACCTTCCCAGGGCTCGCCGACGGCGGCGAGGCCAAGTTCCCGCGCTGGGCGGCCCACATGCGCCGGCTCCACGAACGCCGCTACGACACCGTCCGCTCCGCCCACGACGCCGGCATCCCGGTCTTCGTCGGCACGGACGCCGGCGGCACCCTTCCGCACGGCCTGGCGGCGGACGAGGTCGCCGAGCTGGTCAGGGCCGGCCTCCCGCCCGTCGAGGCCCTCGCGGCCGGCACCTGGGCGGCCCGGAAGTGGCTGGGACGACCGGGGCTGGAGGAAGGCGCCCCGGCGGACCTGGTGGTCTACGCGTCCGACCCGCGCGCGGACGTACGGGTGCTGAGGGATCCGCGCCGGGTGGTGCTGAACGGGCGCGTGGTCGGGTAGGGCCGCCCCCGGGGTGGGACACCCGAGGGTGACGCCGGGGAACAGCCGTGCCCCGGAATTCGAAAGCACGCGTCAACTCACCACGATGGAGTGAAGAGTTGCCGGATCGCTGACGGCCTGCTTCCTGCGCGGACATTCTTTCCGGGTCCCACACACGTCTCCCGGGGGTCCCACCACCTTGAACAGCGCCACCTTCCGCATGCCCGCACGCCGCCCGGCCGCCGTCGCCGCGGCCGGCGTCCTCGCCGCCGGCTCCCTCGTGCTGACCGGCGCGGGCGCCGCGCACGCCACCGGGGAGCACGGCACCGCCGGCGCCGCCGTGCTGCGCACCGAGCTCGACGTGTCCCTGCTCAACAGGACCGTGCACGCGCCGCTCACCGTCTCCCTCAACGAGGTCCGGGCGCCGCAGAGCGCGCGGGAGACCGCGCTCACCGCCCGGTTGGACGGGGTGGACGGCGGCCGGCCGTTCACCGTGCTGCGCGCCGAGGTCGCCGACGCCGGGGCGACGGTGGAGGGGAACCGGGCCGAGGCCTCCGCCACCCTCGCCAAGGCCCGGGTCCACGTGCCCGGACTGCCGCTGCTGGGGCTGATCGAGCTCGAGAAGGTCACGGCGAAGGCGGTCTGCGAGGCCGGGAGGGCCCCTCTCGCCTCGACGACCCTGCCCGGCTCCGTGACGGTGCTCGGCAGACGCGTCACGCTGACCTCCGCCGGACCGACCGAGGTGAAGGTGCCGGGCGTCGGCGAGGTGCGGCTGGACCTGTCGACGACGCGGACCACGTCCCGTACGGCCGCCGCCACCGCGCTGCGGCTGAAGGTCGCGGTCGACCCGCTGAAGCTGAACGTCGCCGCGGTCGAGGGCACCCTCACCCTGGCCGAGGCCACGTGCGAGGCGCCCGCGGCCTCCGACGAGGCGTCCGCCGCCCCCGGCGAGCGGTCGGCCGCTGCGAGCACGCCCGAGGCCGCCGACGTCCGGCCCCAGGGGGCGCGGGCGGAGCGGACCGCCCCCGCCGGGGAGAACCTCGCCGAGACCGGCGGCGACTCGATGACCTCGTACATCGCGGGCGGTGCGATCGCCCTCCTCGCGGCGGGCGGCGGAGCGGTGGCGCTGGCCCGCCGGGGCCGGCGGGGTGAGCCCGGCTGCTCCGCCGGACCGGGGAGCTCCGGCCCTCCGGCCTTCCGGCTTCCCGGTCTTCCGGTCTTCCGGCCCTCCGGCTTCCCGGTCCGCCCGCCGCCCGGCCCGGTGGGCCGGAAGGCCGGATCGGCGCGGGGCGGGCGCGGCGCACGGCTCAGCCGGCCGCCAGCACCCGCCCCAGAGCCGCGAGGAACCCGTCCACCGTCTCCCGGTCCCGTACCGCCAGCCGCAGCCACCGCTCGTCCAGTCCCGGGAACGTGTCCCCGCGGCGCACCGCGTAGCCGAGGTCGCGCAGCCGGCTCCGCACGGTCGCCGCGTGCTCCAGCCGGACCAGGACGAAGGGGCCCTCGGCGGGCTCCACGACCCGCAGTCCGTGTCCGGCGAAGTCCCGCAGCCCCGCGAGCAGATGCGCCCGGTCCGCCGCGATGCGGTCGGCCGCCCGGGCCGCCTCCGCGAGCGCCCCGGCCCCCACGCACGCCCGGGCCGCGGCCAGCGCGGGCGTGGACACCGGCCACAGCGGCTGGGCGCGCTCCAGCTCCGCGACGGTCTCCGGCGCCGCCAGCACGTAACCGATCCGCAGCCCGGCCAGCCCCCACGTCTTGGTGAGGCTGCGCAGCACCACCAGCCCGGGCACGTCCGTCCGCCCGGCCAGCGCCTCCCGCTCGCCCGGCACCGCGTCCATGAACGCCTCGTCCACCACCAGGATCCGCCCGGGACGGGCGAGTCGGGCGACGTCCGCGGCCGGGTGCAGCACCGACGTCGGGTTCGTCGGGTTGCCGATCACCACCAGGTCCGCGTCCCCGGGCACCGCCGTCGGATCCAGCCGGAACCCGTCCGCCTCCCGCAGCAGCACCCGGCCGACCGTGTGCCCCGCGTCCCGCAGTGCCGCCTCCGGCTCCGTGAACTGCGGATGCACCACCACCGGCCGGCGCGCCCCGAGCGCCCGCGCCAGCAGCACGAACGCCTCCGCCGCACCGGCCGTCAGCAGCACCCGCTCCACCGGCAGCCCGTGCCGCTCCGCCACCGCTGCCCGGGCGGCCCGGCCGTCGGGATAGGCGGCCAGCCCGGACAGCGACGCGGCGATGTGCTCGCGCAGCCACGTCGGCGGGGTGTCCGCGCGGACGTTCACGGCGAGGTCGATCAGCGCCGAGCCGTCGTCGCGGACCTCCGCGTCCCCGTGGTGGCGCAGATCGTGCGCGGGCACGGCACCCCCGGACTCAGTGCGCGTGAGAATGTGCGTGTCCATGCCCGTGATGGTGCCCGTGGTGGTGATGGCCGTCGTCGTCGGGGTGGAAGTGCGGCTGCTGCGGCAGACCCACCTTGTCCTCGAAGCCCGGCAGCGCGATCCGGTACACGCAGGTGTCGCAGTTCATCCTGAGGTCGCCCTTCACGGCCTCCTCGTACCGCTCCCGCACCAGGTCCAGCAGCTCCGGCTCGGGGCCGATGACGTCCGCCGACCGCACCTGAGCCTCCGGGTGCGCGTGGGCCCACTCCTCCGTCTGCCGCCGCACCCGGTCCGGCAGGATCCCGGTGAACAGGAAGTACGGCAGGACGACGATCCGCCGGGCGCCCAGCCGCGCGCAGCGGTCCAGCCCGCCCGGCACGTCCGGCGCCGCCAGCGACACGAAGGCCGTCTCCACGCCCGCGTACCCGCGCCCCTCCCACAGCAGCCGCGCCGCCTTGAACACCTCGGCGTTGGCGTCCGGGTCCGTCGACCCGCGGCCCACCAGCAGCACGGTCACCTCGGAGCGGTCCCAGGAGGGGTCCACCGCCTCGTCCAGCCGCCGCTGGAGCACGTCCAGCAGGGCGGGGTGCGGGCCCAGCGGACGGCCGTAGGTGTACGAGATCCCCGGGTGGCGCTCCTTCTCGCGGGCCAGCGCCGCCGGGATGTCGCCCTTGGCGTGCCCGGCGGACACCAGCATCAGCGGCACGGCCGCGAACCGGCGCACACCGCGCCCCACCAGTTCGGCGACGGCCTCGCCCAGCGGCGGCGGGGACAGCTCGATGAAACCGCCGGCGACGGGCAGTTCGGGGTGGCGGCGCGCCAGCTCCCGTACGAAGGCGCGGAACGCCTCCGCTCCGGCGTCGTCCCGGGTGCCGTGGCCGGCGATGAGCAGGGCGGGCGGGGTGGTCACAGGGTCTCCTCGGACGAAGTGGGGTGGTACAGCAGGGCGTTGAGCGCGGCGGCGGCGACCGCCGAACCGCCCTTCTCGGACACGTTGCTCACGGCGGGCAGTCCGCTCTCGCGCAACGCGGCCTTGGACTCGGCCGCCCCGACGAACCCGACGGGCAGGCCGATGACGAGCGCGGGGGAGGCGTCCAGGGTCAGCAGCTCCTCCAGGGCGGTCGGCGCACAGCCGATCACCCACAGGGCGCCGGGCCCGACCTCCTCGTACGCCAGCCGCATCGCGTGCGCCGAACGCGTCAGACCGGGCCCGGCCTGCGCGTCCTTCAGCCGGCACACGGTCGCCCGGCGCGTGATCCCGGCCGCGACCATCTCCACGTCCGCCACGACCGGCGCCCCGGCGTGCAGCGCGACATGGGCCTTCGCCAACTCGGCCTCATCCATGACGAGTTCGTCGGCGTAGTCGAGATCGGCGGAGGAGTGGACGACCCGTTCGACGACCGCCCGGGTCAGCGGCGGGAAGTGCGAGGTGTCCAGCCGGGCGCGCAGCCGGCGGAAGGACTCCTGCTCGATGGGGTGGACCACGCGGTTCACCGGGCCTCCTCCTGGGTCTCCTGGGTCTCCTGAGTCCCCTGGGTCTTCTGGATCCCCTGGCTCTCCTGGCGCTCCGGGGTCTCCTGCCAGCGGTAGCCGCGCGGGGTGACCATGCGCCCCGCGACCTCACGGGTCGCGGTGTTGCCCACGGTCACGACCGTCATCATGTCGACCGTCGCCGGGTCCAGCGCCGCCAGCGTCGTCAGCCGGCTCGACTCGTCCGGCCGGGAGGCGTTGCGCACGACACCGACCGGCGTCGTCGGCGCGCGGTGCCCGGCGAGGATCGCGAGGGCCTTCGGCAACTGCCAGTCGCGGCCCCGGCTGCGCGGGTTGTAGAACGTCACGACGAGGTCCGCCTCGGCCGCCGCCCGCACCCGCCGCTCGATGACCTCCCACGGCGTGTGCAGGTCGGACAGGCTGATCGACACGTGGTCGTGCCCCAGCGGCGCCCCCAGGAGCGCCCCGGCCGCCAGCGCCGCCGTCACACCCGGCACGCCGACCACGTCGATGTCGTCGGACGCCTCGGCGAGCGCCGGGGAGGCCATGGCGTACACGCCCGCGTCCCCGCTGCCGATCAGCGCGACCGCCCGGCCCCGGCGGGCCTCCTCGACGGCCGTGCGCGCCCGCTCCTCCTCGGCCCCGAGCCCCGACTCCAGGATCCGGGTGCCGGGCCGCAGCAGGTCCCGGATCTGGTCGACGTACTGGTCGAGCCCGACCAGCACGGAGGCGCGCCGCAACTCCGCCTCCGCCCGAGGGGTGAGCAGGTCCCGGGCCCCCGGCCCCAGCCCGACCACCGCGAGCCGCCCGCGTCCCGGCCGCCGTACGACCGCGCAGGTCGCCCTCGCCGGCCCCCCGTCCGCGCGCTCCGACTTCCGCTTGGGCACCAGGAGTTCGCCCCCGCGCACCAGCGCGGCGGCCTCCGCGACCGACGGGGTGCCGACGGCGGCGAGCGGCGCGTCGGAGGGGTGGGGCACGTCGATGCGCGCCAACTCCTCGGCGCCGTACGTCACCAGGGGCACGCCCAGGCGCCGGGCCGCCTCCACGATGCCGGGCTCCTCGGCCTTGGCGTCCACGGTGGCGAGCTCGGCGAGCGACGCGGCCGACAGCCCGGCCTCCCGCAGGGCGCCCTCGACCAGGGCGAGCACCTCCTCGACGGGGGCGCCCTTCGAGGCACCGACCCCGACGACGAGGGTCGGCGGTCGCAGGACCGCCTCCCCCTCGCCCGGCTCGACCAGACGGTCCGTGAGGCGGACCGTGTACGCCCCCTCGTCGGCCACCGGCAGCGGCGGCAGCGGCCAGGCCACCTCGGCGCGCAGCGCCACCGCCTCGCCGTCCAGCAGGGCCCGCGAGACGGCGGCGACGTCGCCCTCCACGGGCAGCCCCAGGGTGTCCAGGCCGGCCAGGCCCACGGCGTCGGTCGCCGTGGTGACCACGGGCTCGGCGCCCAGCACCCCGGCGACCTCACGGGCCAGGTCGTTCGCCCCGCCCCCGTGCCCGCCCAGCAGCGACACCGCGAACCGTCCGCCCTCGTCGACGCAGACCACGCCCGGGTCGGTCGCCTTGCCGGCCAGCAGCGGTGCCACCAGCCGCACCACGGCCCCCGTGGCGAGGAAGCACACGAGCTGTTCGCAACTCGCGAACGCGGCCCGCACGGCGTCCGCGACGGGACCCTCGTACACGCGCGTGCGGTCCGGCCACGCGGCGGCCAGCCGGTCCCGCGCAGCCGCTCCCGCCGCGGTGGCGGAGATGAGGCCGATCACTGGGTGACTCCTTCGGTACGGCCGGGGGGCCTCACGCCCCACAGCAGGAAAACGGGATTGGTGGCCGCCAGCCGGGTCACGTCCCCGGGCAGCGGCGCGAGCCGAGACGCCTGCAACAGCACGCCGTCGCAGGTGAACCCGGCGTCCGTCAGCGCCTCGCGGGCCGCCGGGACCCGGTCCAGCGCCGCCAGGGCGACGACGACCGTCCGCCGGGCGCGCCGCGCGCACGCGGCGACGACGGTGGGCAGCTCCCGCCCGCCCCCGCCGACGAACACGGCGTCGGGGGCGTCGGCGCCGTCGGGACCGTCGAGTGCGGACAGCGCGTCCGGCGCCGTCCCGTGCACCACCCGCACGTCGACCCCGTGCGCGGCGGCGTTGGCGCGGATCCGCTCCACCCCGTCCGGGGTCTTCTCCACCGCGGTGACGGCGGCCCCCAGCCGCGCGCACTCCACGGCCACGGACCCGGAACCCGCGCCGACGTCCCACACCAGGTCACCGGGGCGCGGCCCGAGCCGGGCCAGGGCCAGGGCCCGCACCTCGAACTTGGTGATCATGGAGTCGCGGTGGGTGAACGCGGCCTCCTCCAGCGCCCAGCCGGCGGGCCGGCCGGCGTCCCCGCCCGCGACGGTCCGCACCGGGCCGAGGGCCCGTGACGGATCCAGGCACAGCACGACGCTCACCGCCGGGCCCCAGTCCCGCGCCGCGGCCTCGGCGGGCGTGACCCGCTCGACGCGCTCGCGCTCCGGGTCGCCCAGCGCGGAGGCGACGACCAGGAGGCGGCCGGGGGCGTGGCGGGCCAGCGCGGCCCCCAGTTCGGCCGGCCCGGCGCCCGGCCCGGTCAGCACGGCGACCTTCGGGTGGGCCCGGCACAGGTGCACGGCCGTCCGCGGGTCCCGCCCGTGCGCGCTGACGACCACGGCGTCGTCCCAGGGCAGCCCGGCCCGCGCGAACGCGGCGGCCACGGAGGAGACACCGGGCCGCACGTCCAGCCGCTCGGCCCCGAACCGCTCGGCCAGCGCCCGCACGATCCCGAAGAACCCGGGGTCCCCGGAGGCCAGCACCACGACCGGCCGCTCCTCGGCGACGTACTTCCCCACGGTGTCCAGCGCGGGCGCCAGCGGCCCGAGGACGACCCGTTCGGCCCGCTCCGGCAGCCGCACGGCGTCCAGGTGCCGCCGTCCGCCGACGACCAGCTCCGCCCCGGCGAGGGCGTCCGCGTCCACCGGCGCGCCGGTCCCCGTGCCCACGACGGTGATCATGTGTTCGCACCCCGCGAACGCAGCTCCCGGCGGGCCCGGGGGTCCGCCTTGCGGTAGCCGTGGAAGTGCCCCGGGTGGTACAGGTGCGAGCGGGTGCCGTGCGCGTCGAGGGCCGGCCCGACCAGGAACAGGGTGTGCTTCCAGAGCTTGTGCTCCTTGACCGTCTCCTCCAGCGTGCCGACCGTGCACCTCACGATCAGCTCCTCCGGCCAGGTCGCCTGGTAGGCGACGACGACCGGCGTGGTCGTCGGGTAGCCGCCCTCCAGCAGCTCCCGCACCAGCTGCCCGCTGCGGGCGGCCGACAGGAAGATCGCCATGGTGGTGCCGTGCCGGGCGAACTCGCGGACCTCCTCACCGGGCGGCATCGGCGTCTTGCCGCCGCCGAGCCGGGTCAGGACGACGGACTGCGCCACCTCGGGGACGGTCAGCTCCCGCTGCGCGAGCGCCGCGACGGCGGAGAACGACGACACCCCGGGCACGACCTCCGTCGCGATGCCGATCCGGGCGCACCGGTCGAGCTGCTCCTGCGTGCCGCCCCACAGCGCCGGGTCGCCGGAGTGGATCCGCGCGACCTTCAGTCCTTCCGCGTGAGCCCGTTCGTAGACGGCCACGACGTCCTCCAGGGACATCGTCGCCGAGTCGAGGATCTCCGCGTCCTCACGCGCGTGCTCGAGGACCTCCGCCTGGACCAGGCTGGCGGCCCAGATCACGACATCGGCGCCGGCGATGGCGCGTGCGGCGCGGAACGTCAGCAGATCGGCGGCGCCGGGGCCGGCACCGACGAAGGTCACCTTGCCTGCGGGGGCATCGGCCATGGGAATCGGTCCTCTCCTGCGGTCGGGGAATGTCGGGGGACGTGCGGGGACGTCAGGGTTCGGGGACGATCGGGGATCTCGGGATCGAGAAGCGGGTGGTGACCGGCTGTCACGCGTGCGCGGGCGGGTGCCGATCGGATACGAAGGGCACATGGCGGTCCTCGTCGCGCTCGGCGCGTTCCTGATGACGCTGGCCGGCGGCTGGACGGCACACCGCGTGACCGACCGCCGTCACCTGGTGCTGGGCCTGGCCGGCGGGCTGATGCTCGGCGTCGTCGGCCTGGAACTCCTCCCGGAGTCCCTGGAGACGGCCGGCGCCGAGGTGCACGGCGTGCCGGCGGCCCTGCTGCTCTTCGTCGCCGGCTTCCTCCTCGCCCACCTGGTGGAACACCTGCTGGCCCACCGCCCCCGGGCCCTCGGCCCCGCTCGTGCAGGAGAGACCCCCACGGCCGCGCACGGCGCCGGGGAGACCGACGGCCGCACCCCCGAGGTGGGCCTCACGGCCGCCGCCGCGATGGTCGGCCACAGCGCCATGGACGGCGTCGCGATCGGCGCCGCCTTCCAGGTCGGCGGCGGCATGGGCGCCGCCGTCGCGGTGGCCGTGATCGCGCACGACTTCGCGGACGGCTTCAACACCTACACGCTGACCCGGGTGTACGGAAACGCCCACCGCCGGGCGCTGGCCATGCTCTTCGCGGCCGCGGCGGCCCCGGTCGCGGGCGCCGCGTCGACCCTGTTCGTCACCCTCCCGGAGCCGCTGCTCGGCGGCTACCTCGGCCTGTTCGGCGGCGCGCTGCTGTATCTCGCGGCGGCCGAGATCCTGCCCGAGGCCCACCACGCGCACCCGGCCCGCTCGACCCTGCTGTGCACGGTCGCGGGGGTGCTGTTCGTCTGGCTGGTGGTGGGCGCCGCGCACTGACCGGCCCCCGCGCGGGCCCGGCCGGTTCACAGTTTGCCGCCCCGCCCGCCGTCGCGCCGCGGCGGCGCGATGAGCGTCGAGAGGTAGGGCAGGGGCGTCCCGTCCAGCTCGGCGGCCGGCCGGACCGACTCCTCCGGCAGCCCGAGCGCCGACCCCCACACCGCGTCGCCGATCCGCCCGGTCTCCCGCAGTGCCTCGGCGACCTCGCCCGCCTGCCGCCCGAACTTGTACGCGACGACGGTCCCGGGCCCGGCGAGGGCGTCCTTGAGCACGGCCGCCCCGGCGGTCACCGGCACCAGCGTGAGCGGCTCGGTCCCCTCGGTGAGCACCGCGCCCGACCGCGCCGCGAGATCCTGCATGGCGGTGATCCCCGGCACGGTCTCCACCACCGTCCCCGGCACCGACTCCGCGACGGTCTGGGCGAGATAGGTGAACGTCGAGTACACGTTGGGGTCCCCGATGGTCGCGAAGGCGACGGACCCGTGCTCCCGCAGCAGCCCGGCGACCCGCTCCCCGGCCGCGTCCCAGGCGGCCTCCCGGCGTGCCCGGTCGGTGCGCTCGTTCAGCGCGAACACCACCCGGACCACCTTCCGGGCGGGCACGTAGTGCAGCACGGTCGCCTCGGCCCGCCCCCGTTCACCGGTGTCCATCACGGGCACGACGACGACGTCGGCCGCGCGCAGGACGTTCACGCCCTTCACGGTCACCAGTTCCGGGTCGCCCGGCCCGACCCCGACCCCGATCAGCCTGCTGCTCATGACGTCCGGCACCTCTCCACGAACCGACGGGCGACACCGGGCGCGGACGCCCAGTGCGTGTGCAGGTAGCTCGCGTGCACCCCGTGCTGTACAAAACCCTCGACGCGCCGCTCGGGCGCCCGTATCCCCCAGGCGGGCGCGGCCCCGGCCCCCGGCTCCACGACGGTCCGGTGGAACTCGTGCCCGCGCATCCGCGTCCCGGCGGCGGCCAGCGCGCCGTCGGTCACCGCCACGGCGTCCCGGTAGCCCAGCGTCAGCCGCTCGGACATCCGCGCGGAGGCGTCCAGCACCCCGCACAGGGGCAGGCCGTCCAGCTCCCGGCACAGGTACAGCAGCCCGGCGCACTCGGCGGCGACGGGCGCCCCGCTCCCGGCGAGGGCGGCCACCGCCTTCCTGAGCGGCTCGTTGGCGGACAGCTCGGCGGCGTACACCTCGGGGAACCCGCCACCGATCACCAACCCGCGGGCACCGTCGGGCAGCCGCTCGTCCCGCAGCGGGTCGAAGGCGACGACCTCGGCCCCGGCGGCGGTGAGCAACTCGGCGTGCTCGGCGTAGGAGAACGTGAACGCGGCCCCGCCGGCCACGGCCACCACCGGCCCGTCCGGGGACACCTCCCCGTGCGAGGAGCCCGGGGGAGTGCGGGGCCGCCCGGACCGGCCGGGGGCGTGGGAGGCGGAGCCCCCGGAGGCCGGGACGGG
>NZ_MSGP01000111.1:292-13639 GCF_002078235.1 Streptomyces viridosporus | reverse complement strand
GGAACGGGAGGGGACGGCTCGGTGTCGGGCCGGGACGGCGTCCGCCGGTCGGAGTCCGGTTCCTCGGGCTGCGTCCGTTCGTCCGGGTCCGGCTTCTCGCTCTCCCCGTCCCCCCGGTTCTCCCGGTTCTCCCCGTTCCCTTCGGTCTCTGAGGTCTCTTCGGTCTCTGCGGTCTTCCGTGCCGGTCGGCGCAAGCGTGAGGAGACAGGCACCCGGAGGTCCTTCCGTACCCGTGCGGAACTCGGTCGAGGAGGCGGACCCGGCGTGGGGGTCCGGGTCCGCCGCAGTTCCGTACGGGTGCGCTGACCGGTGCGTTCAGTCCGCCGGGATTTCGGTGGGTCCCACCCGTCCCGGAGCACGTCCGCATCGTGAAATCCGACCCGCCGCCATGGCGTGATTCTCGCCACCCTTGATAAGGGTTGCGCTCAGATGAGCGGATCATAGGTGGCTGCACTTCTCAAAGTCTGGCACTCAGTGCCATCCTCTGATCGTTCATCGAGCGAAATCAGAGGTGCGGATCGCCGCTCACATGAGCGCACAGGTGGGCGTGCCGACGATTCTTGTGTTCAAGAAGTGAAAACACTCGATCGCACCGGCTTGGCCAAGCTTTGACTTTCGATCCGCTGGCGGACGACCGGTTACGGGCCCATGACGCACAAGTGGACGTACCCAGACGCCTTTGATCTGGGTATGTTCCTCGCCGTCAGGGCAGCCACCGCGTCCTCGAGGAGTCGAGACCCGTGTCGGAAAACAAAGATCGCCAGGGACCCCAGTCGGGCACGAGCGTTGAGGGCGTGAAGTTCGTCTACGACTTCACCGAGGGCAACAAGGACCTCAAGGACCTCCTCGGCGGAAAAGGGGCCAACCTCGCCGAGATGACCAATCTGGGCCTTCCCGTCCCGCCCGGCTTCACCATCACCACGGAGGCCTGCAAGGTCTACCTGGAGAGCGGCGAGGAGCCGGCGGCACTGCGTGACGAGGTGAGTGCGCACCTCGTCGCCCTCGAGGAGAGGATGGGCAAGAAGCTCGGACAGGCCGACGACCCCCTCCTCGTGTCGGTCCGCTCCGGGGCCAAGTTCTCCATGCCGGGCATGATGGACACCGTCCTCAACATCGGCCTCTCCGACAAGTCCGTCCAGGGCCTGGCCAAGCAGGCCGGCGACGACCGGTTCGCGTGGGACTCCTACCGGCGCCTCATCCAGATGTTCGGCAGGACCGTCCTCGGCGTCGACGGCGAGCTCTTCGAGGACGCGCTGGAGGCGGCGAAGGCGGCGAAGAAGGTCACGGTCGACACCGAGCTGGAGGCCGCCGACCTCAAGAAGCTCGTCACCAAGTTCAAGAAGATCGTCAAGACCGAGGCCGGCCGGGACTTCCCGCAGGACCCGCGCGAGCAGATGGACCTCGCCATCAAGGCGGTCTTCGACTCCTGGAACGGCGACCGCGCCAAGCTGTACCGCCGCCAGGAGCGCATCCCGCACGACCTGGGCACCGCCGTCAACGTCTGCTCCATGGTCTTCGGCAACCTCGGCCCGGACTCCGGCACCGGCGTCGCCTTCACCCGCGACCCCGCCTCCGGCCACCAGGGCGTCTACGGCGACTACCTGCAGAACGCCCAGGGCGAGGACGTGGTCGCGGGCATCCGCAACACCGTGCCGCTCGCGGAGCTGGAGCGGATCGACAAGAAGTCGTACGACCAGCTCATGCAGATCATGGAGACCCTGGAGAACCACTACAAGGACCTCTGCGACATCGAGTTCACCATCGAGCGCGGCCGGCTGTGGATGCTGCAGACCCGCGTCGGCAAGCGCACCGCGGGCGCGGCCTTCCGTATCGCCACCCAGCTGGTGGACCAGGGCCTGATCGACGAGGCCGAGGCGCTCACCCGGGTCAACGGCGCCCAGCTCGCCCAGCTGATGTTCCCGCGCTTCGACGAGAACGCGAAGGTCGAGCAGGTCGGCCGCGGCATCGCGGCCTCCCCGGGCGCGGCGGTCGGCAAGGCGGTCTTCGACTCCTACACCGCCGTCAAGTGGTCCCGCTCCGGCGAGAAGGTCATCCTGATCCGCCGCGAGACCAACCCCGACGACCTCGACGGCATGATCGCGGCCGAGGGCATCCTCACCTCGCGCGGCGGCAAGACCTCCCACGCGGCCGTGGTCGCGCGCGGCATGGGCAAGACCTGTGTGTGCGGCGCGGAGGAGCTGGAGGTCGACACCAAGCGCCGCCGGATGACCGTCCCCGGCGGGCGCGTGGTGGAGGAGGGCGACCTGATCTCCATCGACGGTTCGACGGGCAAGGTGTACCTCGGTGAGGTCCCGGTCGTCCCGTCCCCGGTCGTGGAGTACTTCGAGGGCCGCATGCACCCGGGCGCCGACGACGCCGACGAGCTGGTCGAGGCCGTGCACCGGATGATGGCCTTCGCCGACCGCAAGCGCCGGCTGCGCGTGCGCGCCAACGCCGACAACGCCGAGGACGCGCTGCGGGCGCGGCGGTTCGGCGCCCAGGGCATCGGACTGTGCCGCACCGAGCACATGTTCCTCGGCGATCGGCGCGAGCTGGTGGAGCGGCTGATCCTGGCCGACACCGAGAACGAGCGCGAGGAGTCCCTCAAGGCGCTGCTCCCGCAGCAGAAGCAGGACTTCGTCGAGCTGTTCGAGGCGATGGACGGCCTTCCGGTCACCATCCGCCTGCTCGACCCGCCGCTGCACGAGTTCCTGCCCGACATCACCGAGCTGTCGGTCCGCGTCGCGCTCGCCGAGTCCCGGCAGGAGCCGCACGAGAACGACCTGCGCCTGCTCCAGGCGGTGCACCGCCTGCACGAGCAGAACCCGATGCTGGGTCTGCGCGGCGTCCGCCTCGGCCTGGTCATCCCCGGCCTGTTCACCATGCAGGTACGGGCCATCGCCGAGGCCGCGGCCGAGCGCAGGGCGGCCAAGGGCGACCCGCGCGCGGAGATCATGATCCCGCTGGTCGGCACGGTCCAGGAGCTGGAGATCGTCCGGGAGGAGGCCGACCGGGTCATCGCCGAGGTCCAGGAGGCCACCGGCACCGAGCTCAAGCTCGCCATCGGCACGATGATCGAGCTGCCGCGCGCCGCGCTGACCGCCGGGCAGATCGCGGAGGCGGCGGAGTTCTTCTCCTTCGGCACCAACGACCTCACCCAGACGGTGTGGGGCTTCTCCCGGGACGACGTGGAGGCCAGCTTCTTCACCGCCTACCTGGAGAAGGGCATCTTCGGGGTGTCGCCGTTCGAGACGATCGACAAGGACGGCGTGGGCTCCCTGGTGGAGCTCGCCGCCCGGGCCGGCCGTAAGACCCGGCCCGACCTCAAGCTCGGCGTCTGCGGCGAGCACGGCGGCGACCCGGAGTCGGTCCACTTCTTCCACGAGGTCGGCCTGGACTACGTCTCCTGCTCCCCGTTCCGCATCCCGGTGGCCCGGCTGGAGGCCGGCCGCGCGGCGGTCACCTCCACCGGAAGCGACCACCGCTAGCACCCCTGGCCCTTCGGGGCGTACCAGCCCCGGAGCCGTTGTCTGTCACCCGACCACCCTCACCGATCGGCAACGGCTCCGGATCGCGGAAAGCGGAGGGCGGCACCCGTGCGGGGGTGCCGCCCCCGTCCGTTTCCCGGCGCGGGGTCAGCGGGTGCCGCGGCGCCGGCGCGCCGCGAGCGTCGCGCCGCCCACGAGGAGCACGGCGGCGCCGCCGGCCGCGAGGTACAGGGTGGTGTTGTCGCCGCCGGTCTCGGCGAGGTCCGCGCCGTCCTGCTTCCCGGAGCCGGTGTTCTCGGTCCCCGTGCCGGTGTCGGTGCCGGTGTCGGTGTCGATGTTCTCGTTGTCGTGGGGGGTGAAGTCCGCGGGCGGCTGGTCGCAGCCGATGCCGTCGCCGTCGCGGTCCAGGTGCTCGCCGTAGTGGTCGTCGCCCTGGGCGATGCTCTCGTACCCGTTGGCGTACGCCTCGGTGCAGTTCTTGAACGGGTGGGCGCCGTCGTGGGCCACGGCGGCGGTGGCGGGCAGTGCGACCAGGGCGAGGGCGGTGAGGGCCGTGGTGGCGGACGTGCGGAACGGGTTCATGGAGAGGCCCCCAGATCAGGTGCGGGTGCGGGTGCTCGTTTGAGATCAAGAAGCTACTGAGGAGCTCGTGTCGTGGCGATAGTAGGGAGAGCTTGTGATGGAAACGTGACGTGATCACAGGGTGGCTCTCCGCTACCGTCTCCCGGTGTGACCGTTCCGTTACCGCACTTCCGCCGCCGTTCCGCTACGACCGGAACGGTCCCCGCACCTCGTAGGTGATGCCGCCCGACGGACTCCCGCTCGTCCCGCGCTGGCTGGAGAAGTACAGGCGGGTGCCGTCCGGGGAGAACGCCGGGCCGGTGATCTCGGAGCCGGACTGGCCGTCGATCCGCAGGAACGGGGCCACCACGTCGTCGGGGGTGATCACGCAGATCTCCATGGTGCCGCCGTCCTCGGCCACGAAGAGGTCGCCGGAGGAGGAGCCGGTGATGTTGTCGACGCCGGTCAAGGGGGCCGTGCCGCCCGTCACCAGGGAGTCGTCGTAGGCGAGTCCGATGGTCTGGGCGGACGCGTCGTACTGCCAGACGCGGTTGTCGCCCTTCGTGGTGAACCAGCAGGTGTCGTCCGCGTAGTGGCAGCCCTCGCCGCCGTTGAAGCGCTTGGCGCCGGAGACCTGGTCGCGGGTGGCGGTGGCGCCGGACGGGTCCGGGACCCGCGCCCAGCTCACCGGGCCGCTCGTGCCGCCGCCCCCGACCAGCACCTCCAGCGTGCCCGACGACAGGTCGCCCCAGGTCGTCGGGCGGAACCGGTAGAAGCAGCCGTCCGACACGTCCTCGGTCAGGTAGATCACCCCGCGGACCGGGTCGGCGGCCGCCGCCTCGTGCTTGAAGCGGCCCATCGCGTCACGGCGGACCGCCGCCTTCACGCCCCAGGGGTCGGTCTCGTAGACGTAGCCCCGGTCCACCTCCTCGCAGGACAGCCAGGTGTTCCACGGGGTCTTCCCGCCCGCGCAGTTCTGCCGGGTGCCGGACAGGACGCGGTACGCGCCCGTGACGGCGCCGGTGGCCGAGAACTTCACCGCGCTCGCGCCGCCCGAGGGGTTGATCTCCGAGTTGGAGACGTAGATCCAGCCCGATCCGTCCGCGTAGCAGGCGCCGCCGTCGGGGGCGTGGTGCCAGGCGTACGACGTGCCCGCGACCTGCCGGCCGGAACGGGCGATCACCCTGCTGGTGAAACCGGCCGGAAGCCTGATCCCGTTCGCGTCCGCCGCGCCGAGCGGTCCGTAAGGGCCGGTGCCCGGCTGGGCGGGGGCGGCGTGCGCGGCGCCGCGCCACAGGGTTCCGCCGAGAACGGCGGACGAGCCGCCGACGGCGGCGGTACGCAGGAAGGTACGACGTTCCACTCTCGCTCCAAGAGGTGTCGTGACCGCCCCGCCGCCGGTCGGCGGCGGGGGTTGCGGTGGGGAACCTAGGCGTATGAAATGAACATGCCATGGCTGCGGCCGTACGGGACGGTGACCGGCGGCAGGGCGGCGCGTGCCCGTCCCTCGTAGGCTGAATCCGACGGTCGGCAGGCAGGGGCGGGGGTGGCGAAGGGAGAACGCGGTATGTCCGGGTGGAGCGCGAACGACATCCCCGGTCAGGGCGGGCGGCTCGCCGTCGTCACCGGGGCCAACAGCGGGCTCGGGTACGTGGCGGCGCGTGAACTGGCCCGTGCGGGGGCGCACGTGGTGCTCGCCTGCCGGAGCGAGGAGCGGGGCGGAAAAGCCCTGGACCTGCTGCGCGCCGAGGTGCCGGGCGCCGAGGCGGAGGTGCGGCGGCTGGATCTCGGGGACCTGGCCTCCGTGCGGGAGTTCGTGACCGCCCTTCCGTACGAGCGGGTCGATCTGCTCCTCAACAACGCCGGGGTGATGGCGCTGCCCCACGGGACGACCGCGGACGGGTTCGAGACGCAGTTCGGGGTCAACCACCTGGGGCACTTCGCCCTCACCGGGTTGCTGCTGCCGACGCTGCTCGCGGCACCGGGGGCGCGCGTCGTGACCGTGTCCAGCATGGTGCACGCGATGGCCAACATCGACGCGCGTGACCTCAACAGCGAGCGGCGCTACCGGCGCTGGATCGCCTACGCCCGCTCCAAGTCGGCGAACCTGCTGTTCACGCACGAGCTGGCCCGCAGGCTCAGGGGGTACGGGAGCGACGTCGTGGCGGCCGCCGCCCATCCCGGGTACGCCGCCACCAACCTCCAGACCGCGGGACCGCGCGCCGAGGGGCGCCGGGTCGCCGAGCGGCTGATGCGGCTCGGCAACCGGTTCGTCGCCCAGTCCGCCGAGGTCGGCGCGCTGCCCGTGCTGTACGCCGCGACCGCGCCCGGTGTACGCCCCGACGCGTTCGTCGGACCGTCCTTCGCCCTGTGGCGCGGGGCACCCGCATCCTCCTGGCGGGCGCCCTGGACCCTCGACGACGCGATGGGGGAGCGGCTGTGGGCCGCCTCCGAGGACCTCACCGGCGTGACCTACGCCCTCCCCGAGGCCGCGTGAGCCGACCGGGCCGACCGGACCGACCGGGCCGCCCGGACCGCCCGGGCCCCCGGCGGGTCACTCGACCGCCTCCGCCTCGTACGCGGTCACCTCGTACGCCGTCACCCGCACCGCCTCGTCGTCCAGGCACTGTCCCGACTCCAGGTCGAAGCGCTGCTTGAGCAGCGGGGAGGCGACGAAGGGGCGGCCCCGGTGGGTCCCGGTCAGGCCGCGGGAGAGCACCGCCGCCCCGGTGAAGGGGTCGCGGTTGTCGATGGCGTGCAGGCGGCCGGCGCGGTCGGCGAAGACGGCGGCCTGGCGGCCGTCGGGGAGCAGGGCCGCCACCCCGCGGCCCGGGAGCAGCGCGCTGAGGTCGCAGACCGTGAACCAGCCGCCCTCCAGACGGAGCCGGACCTTCAGGTCGGTGGTCCCGAGTGCCGGGGTCATCGCAGGGTGCTTCCTTCCAGGGTCTCGACGAAGGGGCGCGGGCCGATGCTCAGCAGCGGCAGGTCGGGCTTCACCTGGTCGCGCTCGGGCACGAAGCCGACGACCGGGTCGGGGGTGCCGGGCGCGTTCACGAAGGAGACGAACCGGGCGAGCTTCTCGGGGTCGTTGACGACCTCGGCCCACTCGTCGCGGTAGTGGGAGACGTGGGCGGCCATCAGGGACTCCAGCTCCTCGCAGATGCCGAGGGAGTCGTGGACGACGACGTCCCGTACGTGGTCCAGGCCGCCGGGGATCCGCTCCAGCCAGGTCGAGGTGCGCTCCAGGCGGTCGGCGGTGCGGATGTAGAACATCAGGAACCGGTCGACGAGGCGGATCAGCTCGGCGTCGGAGAGGTCCTGGGCGAGCAGGTCCGCGTGGCGCGGGGTGGCGCCGCCGTTGCCGCCGACGTAGAGGTTCCAGCCGCCCGCCGTGGCGATCACGCCGAAGTCCTTGGACCGGGCCTCCGCGCACTCGCGCTGGCAGCCGGAGACCGCCGACTTCAGCTTGTGCGGCGACCGGAGCCCCCGGTAGCGCAGCTCCAGGTCGATCGCCATGCGCACGGAGTCCCGCACGCCGTAGCGGCACCAGGTCTGCCCCACGCAGGACTTCACCGTGCGCAGCGACTTGCCGTAGGCGTGGCCGGACTCGAAGCCGGCGTCCACCAGACGGGCCCAGATCAGGGGAAGTTGCTCGACCCGCGCGCCGAACATGTCGATGCGCTGACCGCCGGTGATCTTCGTGTAGAGGCCGAAGTCGCGGGCGATCTCCCCGATCACGATCAGCTTCTCCGGGGCGATCTCACCGCCGGGGACGCGGGGCACCACCGAGTACGAGCCGTTCCTCTGCAGGTTGGCCAGGAAGTGGTCGTTGGTGTCCTGCAGGGCCGCCTGCTCGCCGTCCAGGACGTGGGTGCCGGCGCCGATCGACGGGGCGAGGGAGGCGATGATCGAGCCGACCGCCGGCTTGCAGACCTCGCAGCCGTCGCCGCCCCGGGCGCCCTCGCGGCCGTACCGGTCCAGCAGGTCGCGGTAGGAGGTGATGCGCAGGGCGAGGACGAGTTCGTACAGCTCCTCGCGGGTCTGGGAGAAGCAGCCGCACAGGCCCTTGTCGACCTCGACGCCGCTCGCCGCCAGCTCGGCGTCGACCAGTCGGCCCAGCACCTTGACGCAGCTTCCGCAGCCGGTGCCGGCCCCGGTGCACTTCTTCACCTCGGGCACGGTGGTGCACCGGTGCTCGGTGACCGCGCCGCGGATCGTGCCCTTGGTGACGTTGTGGCAGGAGCAGACGACCGCGTCGTCGGGGAGCGCGGAGGGGCCGAGCCGGGCCGGTGCCCCGGCGCCGGCGGGCAGGACCAAGGTCTCCGGCGGGACCGGGGGCACCGAGCCGGTGAGGGCGCGCAGCGTGCCGTACGCCTCCGCGTCGCCGACCAGGATGCCGCCGAGCAGCGTGCCGTCGCGGCCGACGACCAGCTTCTTGTACAGGCCGGCGCGCGAGTCGGAGTAGACGACGTCCAGGCAGCCGGCGGTGGCGCCGTGCGCGTCGCCGAAGGACGCCACGTCCACGCCGAGCAGCTTCAGCCTGGTGGACGGGTCGGCGCCGGTGAACGCCCTCTCCTCGTCGGCGGCGATCGCCGCGGCGGCCGTCTCGGCCTGCGCGTAGCCCGGGGCGACCAGGCCGTACACCCGGCCGTCGGCGGCCAGCGCGCACTCGCCGATCGCGAAGACGTGCGGGTCGGCGACCGTGCGGCACCGCTCGTCGACGGCGATGCCGCCGCGCTCGCCGACGGTGAGGCCGCAGTCCCGGGCCAGTTGGTCGCGGGGGCGGACACCGGCGGAGAACACCACCATGTCGGTGGCGAGTTCGGAGCCGTCGGACAGCCGCATCCCGGTGACGGCGCCGTCGTCGCCGACGAGGACCTCCTGCGTCCCCACGCCGGTGTGGACGGTCAGGCCCATGCCCTCGACGGTGCGCAGCAGCGCCGCGCCACCGCCCTCGTCGACCTGCAGGGGCATCAGCCGGGGCGCGAACTCCACGACGTGCGGGGCGAGTCCGAGGCTCTTGAGGGCGCCCGCCGCCTCCAGGCCGAGCAGGCCGCCGCCGACCACCGTGCCGACGGCCGCCCCGGCCCGCGCGTACTCCTCGATCGCGAGCAGGTCCTCGATGGTGCGGTAGACGAAGCAGCCCTCGGCGTCCCGGTGCGGCACGGGCGGCACGAACGGGTGGGAGCCGGTGGCCAGGACGAGGACGTCGTAGCCGACGACGAGCCCCGAGCGGGCCGTCACCTTCCGCGCCGCGCGGTCGACGTGCTCCGCCGGGTCGCCGAGGTGCAGCTCGATGCCGTGCTCCGCGAGGAACGCCGCGTCCGTCAGGGACAGGTCCTCGACCGTCCTCCCCGAGAAGTACGAGGTGAGCCGGACGCGGTCGTAGGCCGGGCGCGGCTCCTCGCACAGCACGACCACGCGGTGCGTGGCGGTCAGGCCGCGCTCGGCGAGCGCTTCGAGGAAGCGCTGGCCGACCATGCCGTGGCCGACGAGCACGATCGTGGGGGATGCCCCCGGGGTGGTGGTCATCAGGAGCCTCCGTCGTGGGTGAGCAGGTGGAGCGGGGGGCCGCCGCCGGACGGGAGCGGCTCCGCTCCCTCCCAGGCGCGGGCGAGGGCGCCGACGGTGCCGAGTTCGCCGACGAGGACCCCGCCGACCAGGCGCTCGTCGCGGACGACGACCTTGCGGTGGGTGCCCCGGGTGGCGTCGGTGAGCTGGACGACGTCGTCGCCCGGCAGTGCCTCGACCTCGCCGAACGCGGCGAGGTCGAGGGGACCGCCCGGCCCGGTGAGGGTGAGCCGGGTCAGGGAGCGGGTGCCGGTGTAGCGGGCGCGGGTGTCCCCGGCGAGCAGCGCGGCGAGCGCGTCGGCCTGCTCCAGGGCCGGGGCGGCGAGCCCGTACACCGTGCCGGCGTGCTCGACGCAGTCGCCGACGGCGTGGACGTACGGGTCGGAGGTGCGCAGCTCGTCGTCGACGACGACGCCCCTGCGGACCTCCAGCCCGGCGGCCCGCGCGAGCCCGGTGCGAGGACGGACCCCGCAGGCCAGGACCACGAGGTCGGCGTCGAGGACGTACCCGTCGGCCAGCTCCACCGAGCGGACGGCGCCGGCGGCGCGGCGCACGTCCCGCACCCGGCACCCGGTGTGCACCTCGACGCCCAGACCGGTCAGGTGCCGCCGGACGAGCCGCGAGGCGACCGGGTCGAGCCGGCGCTCCATGAGCCGCTCGGACCGCTGGGCGAGGACGACCCGGGCGCCGCGCACGGCCAGCGCGCGGGCCGCGGAGACCCCGAGCGGCCCGCCGCCGACGACGACCGCCCGCACACCGGGCCGCACCGCCTTCTCCAGGCCCAGGCAGTCGTCCAGGGTGCGGAACGCGTGCACGCCCTCGGGCAGCTCGTGGTCGGCGGTGAACAGGCCGCGCAGCGGCGGCAGCACGGGGTGGGAGCCGGTGGCCAGGACGAGCCGGTCGTACCCGATCACCGAACCGTCCGCGCAGGCGACGGTCCGCCCGGCGCGGTCGATGCCGGCGACCCGGGCGCGGACCGGCCCCGCGGGCGCCGGCAGGGCGATCACCTCGGGGCCGTAGCGCCCGGCCAGCACCTCGGCGAGCAGCACCCGGTTGTACGGGGGGTGCCCCTCCTCGCCGATCAGGGTCACGGGCGTGCCGAGCTCGTCGAGCCGCCGGGCGAGCCGTACGCCCGCGAGGCCGGAGCCGATCACCACCACGCGCTCGTTCGAGGTCATGCCCTCGAGCGTGCGGTGCGGGTGTTACCCGGCCGCGTCCCCGCCGTTTCCCGTGCGGAACGCTGCCCTCAGCGGGGGCGGGGGGCGGACGTGAGGGTTCGGGGCCCCGGTCCGCGGCGGATGTGAGGAGGGTCAACCTCAGGAAATGCTCATCTTGATGGACGCCACAACTATCTCGTCCCTAGGGTCGCGATCATGCCCGACATCTCGCTGACCGTGGTCGTCCTGCTCTGCCTCGCGGCCCTCGCCGCCGGCTGGATCGACGCCGTGGTCGGCGGCGGCGGACTGCTGCTCCTGCCGGCCCTGCTGCTGGGGCTCCCCGCCGGCACCCCGGCGGCGCACGCCCTGGGCACCAACAAGGCGGTCGCCATCGTCGGCACCACGGGTGCGGCGGTGACCTACGCCCGCAAGGCTCCCGTGGACGTCCGCACGGCCGTGCGCATCGGACTGGCCGCCCTCGCCGGATCGTCGGGCGGGGCCTTCTTCGCGGCCGGGATGAGCACGGAGGTCCTCAAACCGGTGATCATGGTGGTGCTGCTCGGTGTGGCCGCCTTCGTCATCCTGCGCCCCGCCTTCGGCACCGCCCCCGCCACCGGCCCGGCGACCCGCCGGCAGATCCTCGCGGCGATCGGCCTGGCCGGTCTCGGCATCGGCTTCTACGACGGTCTCATCGGCCCCGGCACCGGCACCTTCCTGGTCCTGGCCCTCACCGCCCTGCTCCACCTCGACCTCGTCACCGCCTCCGCCACCGCCAAGATCGTCAACTGCTGCACCAACGCCGGCGCGTTGGCGATGTTCGCCTGGCAGGGGGCGGTGCTGTGGCAGCTGGCGGCGCTGATGGCCGTCTTCAACCTGGCGGGCGGCACGCTCGGCGCCCGCACGGCCCTGAAGAAGGGCAGCCGCTTCGTGCGCATCGTGCTGCTGACGGTCGTCTTCGCGCTGGTGGCGAACCTGGCGTACGAGCAGTGGCTGGCCTGAGGCGCCCCCCGGCCCGGACGCGGCCGGGCGACCGCCCGGAGCCGGGGCGGCCGGGGCCCGCCCTGCCGGCCGGACCCCCGGAACGGGCCCCTTCCGGGGGCTGACGCGGGGCGCGGGACGATTCAGCGGCGGCCCGTCAGGTGCGCGTAGACGACGACGTTCCCCTGGTACCCGGTGGTGCGTGAGTAGCCGCCGCCGCAGGTGATGACCCGCAGTTCGGGGCGGGTCGCCGTGCCGTACACCTTCGCGTCGGGGAAGTCCTTCGCGTCGTACACCTCGACGGCGTCCACCGTGAACACGGCGGCGCCGCCGTCGCGCCGGTCCACCTCGATGGTGCTGCCCTTGCGCAGCGCGCCGAGGGAGTAGAAGACGGCGGGGCCCTCGGTGTTGTCGACGTGGCCCGCGATGATCGCGGTGCCGGTCTCGCCGGGGGTGACGCCGGCCTCGTACCAGCCGGCGAGGTTCTTCCGGTCGGCGGGCGGGACGTCGAGGCCGCCGTTCCGCGTCAGGCCGAGGCCCGTCAGGGGCGCGTTCACCTCGATCGCGGGGATGCGGACGCGGTCGGGCGGGGAGGGCGGCAGCGCGGGCGCCGCGGCCCGGCCGCCGCTGTGGTCGTCGACGCCGGTGTGCGCCTGGGCGGCGGACGGCTGCGGCGGCGCGTTCCTCCCGGCCCCGTCGCGCAGCAGCCACAGTCCCGAGCCCAGGGCGCACACGGTGACGGCGGCTATGACCGCGTTGACCGGACTGCCGGCCCGGCGGAACCTGCGGCACATGGTGGACTGACCTCTTCTTCTCCAGTCGGCCCCGTGCCCCCCTCCGGGCCGCGAGGGGCATCGGACCCGGAGGGGGAGGGGACCTGCGGTACCGGTCGACGGGCAGCGGAGGGTGCCCGTCAGATCCCGTCGCCTCTCGCCCGGCGATGCAGGAGCCAGGTACCGCCCGCGGCGGCGACGGCGAGAGCCGCCACACCGGCCGCGGTCTGCACGGGATCGGGGCCCAGGGCGCCACCGATCCCCGTCTTCACACTTCCCCGGGGGGGCACCTGCGAGGACCCGGACGACAGCGCGACCACCAGGTCACCGGTCACCCGCCGGCCGCTCTCGGCGCACGTCGCGACGATCTCGTACGTCCCCGGCTGCGCGCTCGACGGCACCCGGAACTGCCCGACCGCCTCCCGCTCGCGCCTGCTCGGGGCCAGCGCGAACCGGCCGGCGCCCACCGCGGTGGCGTCACCGTCCGCCGGTCCCGCGTCGCCGCACGCCGAGGTGTTCACCGTGACGTGCGTGCCCGGCACGGTCGAGGACGGGTGCACCCGCAGGCTTCCGGCCGGTGCG
Source organism: Streptomyces viridosporus (assembly GCF_002078235.1). Lineage (GTDB taxonomy): Bacteria > Actinomycetota > Actinomycetes > Streptomycetales > Streptomycetaceae > Streptomyces > Streptomyces viridosporus. Next base: position 529 of record NZ_MSGP01000111.1, on the reverse strand, counting down.
CCGTGACCGCGGCCCGCCGGGGTGGCGGTCCCCCCGGCGTACGCGGGTGCGGCGAGCGTTCCCGCGACGGCCACGGCGAGCGCGGTACCGGCCAGCAACCGGGCGGTGCGTCGCATCGATGCTCCCTCGAGCTCACGAAGGGATCACGGCCCGCGGCACCCCCATGTGCCGCCGTCGGACGCGTCCCTGCTCCTCCGAGGTAAGTGCCACCGGGCCCGGACCGCTCCCTGAGGAAGC
>NZ_MSGP01000111.1:0-225 GCF_002078235.1 Streptomyces viridosporus | reverse complement strand
CCCGGTCGCGGAAAAGCACCCGAAGGGTGCGCGGCGCGGCTGTGAACGGGTGACCGGGACGGTCGGGCGCGTCGCTTGACCTCCAGTTAAGTCGAGGTACCAGGCTCTGCCGCATGAAGACAGCAACCGATGCCCTCCGGGTCACCCTCGTCGTCGGCAGCAACCGGCACGGCCGCTTCGGCCCCGTCGTCGCCGGCTGGCTCCTGGACCGCCTCCGCGACCGGG
>NZ_MSGP01000110.1 GCF_002078235.1 Streptomyces viridosporus | reverse complement strand
CGCGGCCGCGCTGCCCGGCGCCCGCGCGGCCGTGCTGACCCGGCTGTGGCGCGGCCTCGCGCACGAGCCGCTGCCGTGGGTCGCCCGCCGCGAACCGGGCCGCGACGGGCTCGTGCTGCGCCTGACGGACGGGCGGCGGCTGCACGGCCCGCGGGCGGACCCGTACGCGACCGGCGCGTACGTCACCGCCGTACGGCTCGACGGGGCGGTGTACGACGATCCGGCACGGCTGATGACGGACCTCGCCGTACCGCACTCGGCGGCCTTCGCGGCCGAACTCGGTCACAGCACCGCCTCGTTGGCGCTCTCGCGGGCCGGGCAGCAGGATCACCCGAAGGAGTGGCCGCACAGCGACTGGGAGTGGGAGCAGCGGGTGGTCGACGGGCATCCGTTCCATCCCGCCTGCCGTTCCCGGCCGGGCTTCTCGGTGGCCGACCAGCTCGCCTACGCGCCGGAGCACGGGCCGCTCGTGGAGCTGGTCCCGCTGCCGGTCCCGGCCGGGGAGTGCCTGGTGACCGGGGTCTGGCCGGACCGGCTGCGGGACGGGGGCCGGGTGGTGGTCCCGGTGCATCCGTGGCAGGCGGCGCACGTGCTGAAGCGGAAGGTGCCCGGAACGGAGGCCGGAGCGGGGCCCGGAACGGAGCCCTGGACGGTGTCCGGGTCGGGCCCCGAACGGGAGGAACGGCTCGTGGCGCATCCGCTGATGGCGCTGCGCACCCTCGCGCTGCCCGGCGGGCCGCACGTCAAGACCGCGCTGAGCGCCCGTCTGACGTCCTCGGTGCGGGACATCTCGCTCGCTTCGGTCGCCGCGTCGGCGGTGCTGTCGGACTTCGGGGAGGCGGTGGCGGCGCGCACGGACGGGCTGCTGCACGTCACCCGCGCCCTGGGCGCCGTGGCCGCCGGGTCCCCCGACCTCGCGGCCGTCCTGCGCGAGTCGCCCCGGGCGTACGCGGCGGCCGGGGAGCGGGTGCTGCCGGTGGCGGCCCTGGCGACCACCGGGCTGCCCCGCTCGGAGGTCTGGCTGGCCGGGTTCGCCCGTCTCGCCCTGACGGTCGGGCTGCGGCTGCTGGAGCTGGGGGCGGCCCTGGAGGCGCACGGCCAGAACCTCCTGGTGGTGCTGTCACCGGACGGTGAGCCGCTGCGGCTGGTCTACCGCGACCTGGCCGACATCCGGGTGGGACCGGCCCGCCTGGCGCGGCACGGCCTCTCCCTTCCCGAGCTGCCCGCGCGCATGGTCACGGACGACGAACGGGTCCTGCGGCGCAAGCTGTTCGGCTCCCTGGTGGCGGGCGCGCTGGCGGGGACGGCGGGGTCGGGCCCGGCGCTGCGGGCGGCCCTGGAGAGGGCCGTACGGGATCTGCCGCGCACCCCGGACCTGACCGCGCTGCTCGGTGACCCCCTGCCCGCGAAGGCGCTGACGCTGATGCGGCTGTCGCCGGGGACCGCCGGGGACCAGTGGACGGAACTGCCCAATCCCCTTCGGGCCGAGCACATGTGATCACCCGTTTTGGAGGGCGGTGCATCTGATCAATAGGCTCCTCCGATGATCACAAGAAAACGGTCGGCGGCAGGCGTCTGCGTCCTGCTCGCCGCACTGACGGCCGGGCTCGTCGCCTTCCCGGCCGGTGCGGCAGCCGACGAACCCACGGGCCGGGACGCGCCCAAGGTCAACCTCCTCCTCGATGTGAGCGGTTCGATGCGGGCCCGGGACATCGACGGCCAGTCCCGGATGGCGGCGGCGAAGCAGGCGTTCAACGAGGTGCTGGACGCGACGCCGAAGGAGGTGGAGCTGGGCATCCGCACCCTCGGGGCGAACTACGCCGGCGACGACCGCAAGGAGGGCTGCAAGGACACCGCGCAGCTCTACCCGGTCGGCCCGCTGGACCGCACCGAGGCCAAGGCGGCGGTGGCCACCCTGACCCCGACCGGCTGGACCCCGATCGGCCCGTCCCTGCTGAAGGCGGCCGACGACCTCGAGGGTGGCAACGGCTCCAAGCGCATCGTGCTGATCAGCGACGGCGAGGACACCTGCGCGCCGCTCGACCCGTGCGAGGTGGCCCGGGAGATCGCCGCCAAGGGCATCGGCCTGACCATCGACACCCTGGGCCTGGTGCCGAACGCCAAGCTGAGCCGGCAGCTCAGCTGCATCGCCGAGGCGACCGGCGGGACCTACGCCTCGGTCGAGCACCAGGACGAACTCACCGACCGGGTCAACGAGTTGGTGGACCGCGCGGCCGAACCGGTGGTGACGCCGGTCGCCACCGAGGGCGCCGACGCGTGCGCGAAGGCGCCGACGCTGAAGTCCGGTCTCTACACCGACCGCGAGGAGTTCGGGCAGCAGCGCTGGTACCGCGTGGACGTGCTGGCGGGCCAGGAGCTGCGCGCCTCGGTGAGCGTCGGGGCCGACCGGGCCATGAACCCGAACCACGGCGTGCTGCTGCGGGCCGTCACGGTGCACGGTCGGGAGATCGTGCGCGGCGAGGCGGCCGGCAACGGCCGCACCGACGTCCTCTCCACCGGCCTGCGCTACCCCAAGCCCGAGCGGGAGGACGACGACGGCAAGCCGGCGGCCGAGACGGTGTGCCTGGCGGTCACCCACTCCTTCTCTGCGGGCGCCGGGGTCAAGACCACGCCCGGCCTGCCGCTGGAGCTGACCGTCGACGTCGTGGACGGCCCGGACGGGGCGAGCGACGTGGCCTCCTTCGGCCTGGGCCGCGGCTGGTGGCTGCTCGGCACGCTGGTCCTGGCCGGTTTCCTCGCCGGTCTCCTCTGGGGCTGGCTGTCACGCTGGCGGTTCGCGGTCTGGAGGACGAACTGATGCGCATCACACGGGTGCTGGGCGCCGCGCTGCTGGCGCTCGGCCTGGCCGCGGCCCCCGCGGCGGCCGACTCCTCGCCCTCGCCGGGCGCGTCCGGCGACGACGGTGCGCCGACCCGCGCGGGGACGTCGTTCCGCACCGCCACGGAGATCGAGCAGGGGCAGACGGCCACCGCGCGCGCCTCCGCCGGTGACTACCTGTACTGGTCGTTCCCGGCGGACGCCGAGCAGCGCCCCACCGTCCGCGCGAAGGTGAAGCTGCCCGAGACCCACGCCGCCCAGACCTGGCAGATCGACGTGTACGACGGTCTGCGCCGCCGCCAGGCCTGCCAGTACGGCGCGCAGACCCGCACCGCCGGGGCGGACACGGCCTCGGTGGAGCTGACGTGCGTGCTGCGCACGGTCCGCGCCTGGTCGGAGCCGTGGGCCGACGACCCGCTGCCCGGCACGTACTACGTCCGGCTCACGGCGGTGCGGCTCCCGACCGCCGACCTGGGGCAGCCGGTGGAGGCCGAACTCCGGGTCGAGTCCAAGGACGTCGGCGGCGCGGCGGCGGTGGACGGCGCGCTGGCGGAGCCGCTGGTGCCGGGCATCGCGATGCGGACCGAGGCGGAGGAGAAGGATGCCGAGGAGGGCTCCGACTTCCCCGTGCTGGCCGGTCTGGAGCCCGAGGACGGCTGGTCCTCCGGCTGGTGGTCCGACCGCTGGGTGTGGACGGCGGTGGGCGGTGCGCTGGCCGCGCTGGCGGGTGTCGGCGGGTACCGGCTGACCCGCGGGTCCGGGCGTCCGTCCCGGGTGCCGCCGGGCGCGTGACGCTCGCCCGGAAGGTTCGAAAGGTCCGGAAGGCCCGCACGGGCGGGCCTTCCGTCTTTTCTCGTCCTCCGCCTTTCCCGCCCCTCCACTTTTCCCGTCCCTCCGTCCTTTCCCGTCCCTCCGCTCACGCCTCCCGCAGGGCCTTGGCGAGCGTGCCGTCGCCGGTCACCTCGATCCGGCCGGCCCGCACCGCGGCGGCGACCGTCGACTCGCCCCGGCCGATCGCCGTGCACGTGCCGGTGTCGAGGACCAGCCGGGCGTCGGGGTCCCGGGGGGCGGGACCGTCGCCGTACACCGGACCGTCCCCGGCTCCGACGCGCAGGTGGAACGTCCCCTCCTCCAGCAGGACTTCGACCAGCCCTTCGCCCTCCAGCGCCCGCAGCAGGGGCAGCGCGAACCAGTGCGCCCGCACCGCGTCCGTGGGCCGCCGCTCCCCCAGCCCGGCCTGCCCCCAGGTGCCGAGGGCCTGGAGCACGGGCAGCAGTTCGCGTCCCCGGGCGGTGAGTTCGTACACGTACGCCGCGCCGGGCGGGGGCAGCCGCCGCCGGGCCGTCAGCCCGTCGCGCTCCATGTCCTTCAGCCGCGAGGCCAGCACGTCCGTGCTGACGCCGGGCAGGTCCGCGTGCAGGTCGGTGTAGCGCCGCGGGCCGGCGAGGAGTTCCCGGACGATCAGCAGGGTCCAGCGGTCGCCGACGGCGTCGAGCGCGCGGGCGACGGAACAGTACTGGTCGTAGCTTCGGCGAGGTGACATGCGGCGCAGTCTAGACATGTTGTTGGACTTTCCAAGCTCCCACTTGGTAAAACCAAGTGACACCAGACGGGCACGAGGGGAAGCGGCGCATGGAGTTCCGGCAGTCGAGCAAGCTCAGCGAGGTCTGCTACGAGATCCGCGGTCCGGTCATCGAGCACGCCGACGCGCTGGAGGAGGCGGGGCACAGCGTGCTGCGCCTGAACACCGGCAACCCGGCCCTGTTCGGTTTCGAGGCGCCGGAGGAGATCCTCCAGGACATGATCCGGATGCTTCCGCAGGCGCACGGCTACACCGACTCGCGGGGCGTCCTCTCCGCCCGCCGGGCGGTGGCCCAGCGCTACCAGACCCTGGGCCTGGAGGTCGACGTGGACGACGTCTTCCTCGGCAACGGCGTCTCCGAGCTGGTGTCGATGGCCGTACAGGCCCTGCTGGAGGACGGCGACGAAATCCTCATCCCCGCCCCGGACTTCCCCCTCTGGACGGCGGTGACCACCCTCGCCGGCGGCAAGGCGGTCCACTACCTGTGCGACGAGCGGGCCGACTGGTACCCGGACCTGGACGACATGGCGGCGAAGATCACGGACCGCACCAAGGCCGTGGTCATCATCAACCCCAACAACCCCACCGGCGCGGTCTACCCGAAGGAGGTCGTCGAGGGCATCCTCGACCTGGCCCGCCGGCACGGCCTGATGGTCCTCGCCGACGAGATCTACGACCAGATCCTCTACGACGACGCCGTGCACCACTCGGCCGCCGCCCTCGCCCCCGACCTGGTGGTCCTCACCTTCTGCGGCCTGTCCAAGACGTACCGCGTGGCGGGCTTCCGCTCCGGCTGGCTGGTGGTCACCGGCCCCAAGCAGCACGCCAAGGACTACCTGGAGGGCCTGACCATGCTGGCCTCCATGCGGCTGTGCGCCAACGCCCCCGCCCAGTACGCCATCCAGGCCGCGCTCGGCGGCCGCCAGTCCATCCGCGAGCTGACCGCGCCGGGCGGACGGCTGCGCGAACAGCGGGACGTGGCCTGGGAGAAGCTGAACGAGATCCCCGGCGTGAGCTGTGTGAAGCCGAAGGGCGCGCTGTACGCGTTCCCACGGCTGGATCCCAAGGTGCACAGGATCCACGACGACGAGAAGTTCGTCCTGGACCTGCTGCTGCGGGAGAAGATCCAGGTGGTCCAGGGCACCGGCTTCAACTGGCCCTCCCCCGACCACTTCCGCATCCTCACCCTCCCCCACGCGGACGACCTGGAGGCGGCGATCGGCCGGATCGGCCGCTTCCTGGGCGGCTACCGGCAGTAGGTGGTCCCCCGGCCCCGCCGCCGTCCGGAACCGGTCGGCGGCCCACCGGCGTCCTAAAAGATCATGACGGACAACAGCAAGGGCTGCGCGGCCCTCCTCTGGGCGGCGGTCGGCGGCATCACCGCCGTGCTCGCCTGGGCGCCGAGGGCACGGGTCAGCATCCACGGCGGCTTCGAGGCCATGCACCGCGACCTGAGCGTCCTCTACGTCGACCTCCCGCTCATCGCCGTCGGCGGCGCGCTCGTCCCGCTCGCCGTGTGGCTGCTCACCCTGCGCGCGCTGCGCCGCCCGTGGCTCGCGACCGTCCTCACCGCGACCGCCCTGGCCCTCGGCGTCTGGGGGCTCCTGGCCTGGTGGACGCCGTACGAGCAGCCGGAGTTCATGGGTTAGCGTCCGCCCAGGGCGACCTCGCACCACACCGTCTTGGTGTACGGGTCGCCGCAGGTGGTGCCCCAGTGCGTCGCCAGCGCTTCCACGAGGAGCAGGCCCCGGCCCGACTCCTGCTCCGGCGCCGCGGGGGCCAGCGCGCCGGGTGTCGGGGGACGGCGGTCCGGGCGGGCGTCGGTGAGTTCGATACGGAGCGTGGCGTCCTCCGGGTGGAGGGTCAGACGGAGCCTGAAGTCACGGCCCCGCACGCGGCCGTGCACCGCCGCGTTCGCGGCGAGTTCGCCCACCAGCAGGGCCGCCGTGCGGTTGGCCTCGCTGTCGTACGGCCAGCCCCAGGAAGCGAGTTGCTCGGCCGACAGGTGACGGGCGAGACGCGCGCCCCTGGCCGTGGCCGAGAGGCGGATGCCGAAGTGGCGGGTGGGGCCGGTGTGTTCCCCGGCGGGAGCGATCTCGACGTTCATGTCACTCAGCGTGGCCGATCACATCGACTCCGGAGAGTCACGAAGGCGGTACGCATCACCACCGTACGGGAGCTGTCCGGCCCTGTCCGGGCCACGACGCGTGACGCCCCGTACCGACGGCGAGTTGAGCACGGGAGGCACAGGGAGGTGCGGGGACATGAGCGTGGAGCCCTACGGCGCGGACGAGGAGTCGGCGGCCGTCCTGCGGACCGTCGGCAGGATCATCAAGATGTGCCGGGAGCGGGAGGGCATGACCCAGGCCGGTCTCGGAACGGCCATCGGGTACAGCGAGGAGCAGGTGTCCTCCGTCGAGCGGGGGCGGCGGGCGCCGATGGAGCCGTTCCTCGACGCGGCGGACCGGGTGCTGGACGCGGGCGGCCTGATCTCGGGGTTGAAGAAGGAGGTGGAGAAGGCCCGGTTCCCGAAGAAGGTACGGGACCTGGCCAAGCTGGAGGCGGAGGCCGTGGAGATCTGCGCCTACGACAACTCCGTCGTCAACGGGCTGTTGCAGACCGAGGAATACCTGCGGGCGGTGTTCGGGTCGCGACGGCCCGCCTTCTCCGAGGACGAGGTGAACGAGCTGGTCGCCGCACGGCTGTCCCGTCAGGAGGTCATCGAGGGGACGCAGCCGAGCACGGCTTTCAGCTTCGTGCATGACGAGGCTGCGCTGCGGCGGCCGGTTGGGGGCAAGATGGTCCTGCGTCGACAACTCGAACGACTGTTGGAGGTCGGGCAGATGCGCAACGTCGAGATCCAGGTGTTGCCGCTGACCTCCGAGGACAATGCCGGACTCGACGGCCCCTTCCACCTGCTGCGGTTGAAGGAGGGCACCACCGTGGGGCACAGCGACATTCAGCTCGTCAGCCGGTTGATCTCGGACCGCAGGGAGATCCAGATCCTGGAACTGCGCTATGGGATCATCCGGGCCCAGGCCCTCACTCCGCGGGAGTCGCTGGCCTACGTCGACAAACTACTGGGAGAGACATGAGCCTGCCCCCCATGACCGAGCTGGAGTGGTTCAAGAGCAGCCACAGCAACCCCGACGGCGCTGCCTGCGTCGAGGTCGCCACCACGGCGGACACCGTCCACGTACGCGACTCGAAGCACATACCCGGTCCCCACCTCACCTTCTCCCCCCACCAGTGGACCGCCTTCCTGCCCTACGCCTCCGGACACCGATGACCCGACCGCTCACCGCCGCGCAACGACGCCTCATCGAGGCCGCCGACCCCGCCACCGGGCGGCTGAAGGGCACACCGGCGCAGCTCGCGGCGCTGGTGAAGCGCGGGCTGGCCTTCCGGCATCCGAGGCCGCCGCACGACCACTTCCTGACGCCCGCGGGCCATCGGGTACGGGAGGCGGAGCCCGAACCGGCCGAGCCGGAGGCGCCCGCCGCCACCGGGGTGTTCGCCGCGCGGGTGGGCGGCGAGGAACCGTTGTCCGGGGCCGGGACGGCCCGGCTCCGGGAGGTGCGCAGCGCCTGGGAGGGCATGCTGGAGCTGCGCCGGATGACCAACCCCGACGGCGCCACCGACCGACCCTGCGGCTGGGAGCGCTCGCACCTGGTGCAGGCCGCCGCGCTGGCTCTGGAGGCCGCCGGGCACCTCCCGGCGGTAGGGGACGCCGAGGGCGGCTACCGGGTGCGGGCGACCCCGCAGCCGGAGGCGGTCGCCGTGCACGAGCCGGACGGCGAGGCGCTGCGGGCCTGCGCGGCCACCCTGGAGCGGTCCGGCTGGCAGGTCGGGGAGTACACGGAGCCGAGGACGCGGGCGCGCTACCTGCTGGCCTCTCCGCGCCGGGTGTGACGGGCGTGCCAGGATCGGGGGGCAGGGCGACGAACCGAGCAGATACGAGGAATGCGCGATGAGCGAGCCGTTCTCCGTCCGGGTGACCGTGCGCGGGTACGAGACCGACGTACAGGGACACCTCAACCAGGCCGTGTACCTCAACTACGCCGAGCACGCGCGCTGGTCGCTGCTCCAGGAGGCGGGCATCACCCAGACCGGACTCATCGCGCGGGGTGTGGGGCCGGTCGCGCTGGAGACCACCATCCGCTACCGGCGGGAACTCCTCGCCGGCGACGAGGTCGACGTGAGCTGCACCTTCGTCTGGAGCGGAGGCAAGACCTTCGGCATCGAGCAGACCATCACCAAGTCCGACGGCACGGTGGCGGCCGAACTCACGGGGGTCGGCGGCATCCTGGACCTCGAGCGGCGCAAGCTGGTCGCGAACCCGCAGGACATCTTCCGCGCACTGGCGAAGGACCCCGGCCTGTTCGGACTGTAGGCGGAAGGTCCGGCAATCCCGGTCTGGACGCGTGGAGTTGTTGTGGGCGACGATGGGAAGGAAACGCATCGTCGCCCGCCCCGGTCCGTGCGCCGGCGGGCCGAACGGGGGAAGAAAGGTGCGTGCCCGATGGTGATCGGGCTCCTCTCCACGATCGCCGCCGTGTTCTACGGCGGCACGGTCTCGGTCCTCGCCCTCACCGCCACCTTCGCCCGGCGCCGCGCACTGCGACACGAGGCGCGCCGCACCCTGGCCGTCCTGGTCCCGGGACGGGAGGCTGAATGATCACTCCGCTGACCTGGCGCTTCGATACCTGGTACGGCAGCCGGAGATCCGACCGCGGGGCATCCTCACCGGCCGTGGTTGGCCCTCGCATCCGACAGGGTTGTGACACGCCCCCGGCCGACGCCGACCGGTCGCGACGGCAGGTACGCCGTCCGGCCAGGCGCACGAATGCGCGTGACGCCCGCCGGCCCCTCACGCTCCTCGACCTCGCCCGAGCGTGAAGGGGATGTCACTTGACTACGCCGAAGCCCTGAGGACTGTCGCAGAGTAACTTCAAGCTTTGATCTTGGTCAGGCGGGCTGTCTCGCGAGTTCATCGAATGGAACGGCGCTTCGGCGTTCGTGAGTTGTTTCCCGACGGCTCCCTGGGCCGCTCAGGGGTCGACCGGGTCCGGCGCATGCGTTCACGGCGTTCCCTCAGGCCAAGACGGGAGGTGACACCGCCTCAGATGGTCGGGGTGTCGTCAACAATCGGCCTGTGAATCTCGACGACCGGCTTCCACCCCGCGGAGAACTCGATGAAGTCCGCACGGGTGGGGTAGGTGTCGATCGCGCGACGGTCACGCTTGGGGCTGTCGCTCCCCTTGCGCCCCCGGGGAATCTGCTCCTCGAAGATGTCGACCTTCACGTCGGGAACCTCCTTGAGGCCCTGGCGCCAGATCTGCACGATGTCGGCGCCGAACGCCTGCCGGGCCGCAGCGTAAAGGGCCGAGAGGGACCCCTTGTCCCCACCGGGGACGAAAAGTGCCAGGTCCAGCACGACACCGGCGGACTGGAGGACCTCGATGGTCACCGAGCCGTTCTCGTCGGCCAAGTAGATTCCGGCTTCATTCTCGTCGTCGGGAAGGCAGGAGACCTCTTCCTGGAATACGGTTCTCGCCGTGATCGAGCCGCCCTCGAAATCCTCACCGGGCTTGGTCAGAAAAGCAGGGACATAGCAGTCGGGAAGTTTGAGTTCTGCCGTGTCGGCGGAAACGAAGATCCTGTCCTTCACGCCGAGCTTCGTCACCTCTTCCAGCGAGAGGCGGCGAGCGGCGATCTTCTCCGTGTTCACGATTTCCCTTTCAGGTTGCACTGTCCCTCCGAGCAAGGACGTTACCACGAAACCCTGAGGTCAACTGCCCAATAATCCCTGGGTAGATGGCCTCCGATGGCCCGTACGGGAGGGTATCGAAGCGAGTGCCGCTCGGCCGGGAACACGCATCCGCCGGGCAGTATCCCTCGTCATGGTGTCGGGGATCAACTGACGATTGCATTTCGGTGCGTTGGGGGGCACGGAGGAACCAAAAGAGAGTTTACGGCAGATATCGCCCATATCCCCTTCGGGGAGGTGGCGGCGAGGTAAGGCGATCCATTCGTCGTGCATCTCGAAGAGCGCAGCGGAAACCAACCGGATGGTCCGACAACGCAACAACGGAAACCCCCCACCGGCAACATCCGGATGGAGCGCGAAATCGAAGTCCGGGACCGGATCTGGGGCCCGCGCCCGCTGGGCGGGCGGCCCCGGACCCGGCCCGGTCACGTCAGCGACGACAAGGCATACAGCTCCCGCCGCAACCGCCAATACCTTCGAAGACGCCGCATCAGGCACACGATCCCCGAACCGAGGGACCAGCGGGCCAACCGTCGGCACAGAGGCAGGGCGGGCGGCAGACCCGTCGGGTTCGACCGCGAACGCCACCGGCGTCGCAACGAGGTCGAGCGGACCGTCAACCGGCTCAAGAACTCCCTTGCGGTCGCCACCCGTGACGACAAACGGGCCTACGTCTTCCACGGCCCGGTCACCGCAGCAGCGGTCCGCTTATGGCTCCGCCCACGAGTCGCAGGACAGTGCCTGGCCGTGCCGCACAGATCCAGGCTGCACCCGCATGACCCACATGTACCCGGCCAGGCCAACTGATCCGCGCACCATGGCGTCAGCCCACGCCGGCAAGACGCTGCCCCAGGCGTTCGCGTTCCATCCGAGGCTCCAGAAGAGGAGCAGACTCAGTGCGCCAGCCACCATGACCGCGCTTCCGTACTTGACCAGTGTCGTGCGGCCTCTACCCAGCCAGGCTCCCAGGAGCCCGGCCGGGATCTGCACCACCACATGGAAGCCTGCGCATGCCAACGGCACAGCGAGGAGGAGGACGAAGGGGGCATCTGCGATGGGATCGTCTGGCGGGGTCGCGTAGCCGGCGTCCAGCATCCACCACGGCGGCACCAAGAACGTGAGCAGGAGTACGGCTCCGCTCAGATGCACAGCGCCAAGGTGCCGCAGTGCGGAATGTGAAGCCCCGACGCCTCGCCCCCCGGCAACCGGGCCATCGGTTCTCTCGCCCATATTCCCTCTTCCGCCGCCGTGTGCAGGCGTGGGTCACGGTAGTTGGGCGGTTGTCCCGCCCTCGCACGCCGTAGCACGTCCCGCATGGGGGTCGTCATGATCCGCCGGACAGTTCAGCAAGGGGCGTTGCGGCCGGTGGCTCGATCACCGAGGCGGCGAGGTGGATCTTGGTGGTCAGTCCACCGCGGGACCGGCCGATGGCGTGGTCGTCGGGTTCGCCTGCCGGGGCCCCTTTTACAGGCCTGCCGCGTGCTGGTGAGCTCGCACGATCGTGGAGTCCGCCGAGACGGCCAACTCAGATCCTCGTCCGTGTCGGCCTGGGCCACCGAGCGGTGAGCACCCGCTCCCAGGTACCGTCGCCTGCCCACATCCGCAGTCGGTTGTAAACACCTCGCCAATTGCCGCACTTTTCCGGCAGGTGCACCCACTGGGTGCCGGTCCGGAACGTGAAGGCGATCGCGTCGATCACCTCACGGTGGTCCCGCCGGCGGCCACCCCGCTTCGGTGCCCGGTCCGGGAGCAACGGCTCGATCCGCGCCCACTGCGCATCGGTCAACGGCACACCCGGACCAACGACCAACTGATCCGAACGAAACCGCCCGGTGCTGCGGCCGGATTGGTTCACCGGGTCGGCGGTACTGTCCGCGCATGAATCAGCTTCCCTGCACCTTGGAAGCCCTCGTTGTGCGCACCGACTTCTCGGCAGAGGGTGCTTGGAACGCCCTGCGAGAGGCGCTGTTCTCGCCGAGCAAGGACGGCTTCCTGGCCAACGTCGCACTCGTCGATGACCGAAGGTACGAGGGCTTGACCCCCGACCAGGCCCTCGGCCTGATCCCCGCGGAGTACCAGCACCCACTTCTGGTCCTGGCGGACTCCGCGGCTGTCGCCTCGACTGAACGGCCTCTCCTCGTGGTGGACCTGCGGGCTGAGCGTGGGCGTTCTGTCCGCGTCGTAGCAGCCGAGTTGTGGAGCATCGAGAACAACCTCGCGGGCGCGAACATGGGCTTCGAGGAGTTCGTCGGCGCCGTCGACGACGACGGCGTGTTCCGAGGCTTCTGAGTCACTGGCCGCCAAGCGGAAGTAGGTGACGTCGTGGGTGCGGCGGTAGGTCGCCGGCAATCGGTTCGGCCTGTCCTTCTTCGCCCAGTGGCGGGACACCGGCGCCTTCGAGGCCCTGATGGAGAGCGTGATCGCGGAGGCCGCCCGTCGCGAGCAGGCGGAGTCGTCTCTGGTCAGTGTCGATTCCACGGTGGCCCGCGCCCGCCACGATGCGGTGGGTAGGTGGGTGAGTGACGGTGTCCTCGTTGCATTGGAGGAGGCCGTCGAACGAACAAAGGGGGCGCGCCAAAGCAACAACGCACCAAAGCAACAAAAGGAGCGGGTTTTGGCTGACGGAGTGGGGATGATATCGACCGGGCCGAAAGGAATGCGGGATTCTCAGCTGCCGGGGAGAAAACCCAGCATCTTCTGGAGGTCGGCAGGCCCCTGGTAGTGCACACCGATCATCCCGAGCGTGGTGGCGGCCTCGACGTTCTCCCACAGGTCGTCCACGAACAGGCACCGGTGGGCGGCGACTCCGGCTCGCTCGGCTGCGATTTCGTAGATCTCCCGATCGGGCTTGGCCACCCCCACCCGGGCACTGCTGACGACGTGGTCGGCGAGATCCGCCAGCCCCATCGCCCCAAGGTCACGCTCCAGTTCCAGGGTCGCGTTGGTCACCAGGACCAGGGGCACGTGCCCTCGCAGTCGGCGCAGCAGGGCCACCACCACGTCGTCGGCCCGGAACGGCGCCTCGGCAAGCGCCACCCCCAGCTCACGGGCCTGCGCCTGCGTCACCCGGCCGGAGAGCGCCGACGCGATGGAGTCCACCCACTCCTCTTCGGTGATCTTGCCGAGGAGCAACGGCAGGTCCACTTCAGGCGCGTAGGCCACCCTTGTGGTGGTGCCCCGGGGCAC
>NZ_MSGP01000011.1 GCF_002078235.1 Streptomyces viridosporus | reverse complement strand
CCCCGGTACAGCCCCTCTATCCCCGGTACAGCCCCTCCACCTCCTCCGCGAAGTCCCGCAGGATCGCCTCGCGTCGCAGTTTCATCGAGGGGGTCAGGTGGCCCGCCTCCTCCGTGAAGTCCACCGGGAGGATCGTGAAGCGGCGGATCGACTCCGGGCGGGAGAGGGTCGTGTTGGCCTCGTCGATCGCGCGCTGGAGGACGGCGCGCAGTTCCTCGTCGTCGGCGGCGAGTTCCGGCGGGACCGGGTGCCTGCCGTTCATCCGGCGCCAGTGGGTGATGCCGTCGGGGTCCAGGGTGATCAGGGCGGAGACGTAGGGGCGGTTCTCGCCGAGCACCATGACCTGGGAGATCAGGGGGTGGGAGCGGAGCCAGTTCTCCAGCGGGGCCGGGGCGATGCTCTTGCCGCCCGCGGTGAGGATCAGCTCCTTCTTGCGGCCCGTGATCGTCAGGTAGCCCTCGTCGTCCAGTGCGCCGAGGTCCCCCGTGGGCAGCCAGCCGTCGGGCGCCGCGGGGACCACGCCGCCCGCCTGGGGGTCCCAGTAGCCGCGGAGCACGTGCTCGCCCCCGACCAGGATCTCGCCGTCCGCCGCTATGCGGATCCGCGTGCCGGGCAGCGGCCAGCCCACCGTGCCCAGGCGGGGTTGGAGCGGGGGCGTCACCGTCGTGGCGCCGGTCGTCTCCGTCAGGCCGTACCCCTCGAAGACCTCGATGCCGGCACCGGCGTAGAACGCGGCGAGGGGGCGGCCGAGCGGGGAGCCGCCGCAGATGGCGTAGCGGACCCTGCCGCCCATGGCGTTGCGGAGGCGGCGGTGGACCAGGAGGTCGTAGAAGGCGCGGGCCGTCCTCAGGGAGCGGGACGGGCCGGGGCCCGTGTCGGCCTGCCGGGCCTCCAGGGCCTCGCCGTAGCGGCGGGCGACCGCCGCCGCGCGGTCGAAGGTGGACACCCGTCCGCCCGCCTCCGCCTTGGCCCGGGCGGCGTTGAAGACCTTCTCCAGCATGTAGGGGATGGTCAGCAGGCAGGTGGGCCGGAAACTCGCCAGGTCCGGCAGCAGGTCCTCGGTCTTCAGGCTCGGCGCGTGCCCGAGGCGTACCCGGGCGCGCACGCAGGCGACGGCGACCATGCGGCCGAAGATGTGGGACATCGGCAGGAAGAGGAGGACGGAGGCCTCTTCGCTCGTCCGCGCCCGGAAGACGGGGTAGAGCAGCTCGATGGCGTTGTCCACCCCGGCGAAAAAGTTGCCGTGGGTGAGCGCGCAGCCCTTGGGTCGGCCCGTCGTGCCCGAGGTGTGGACGAGGGTGGCGAGGGTGTCGGGGCCCAGGACGCCGCGGCGTACGTCCACCTCCTGGTCCGGGAGGTGCGCGCCGGCCTCCGCGAGCCGCTCGACGTGGCCCTTCTCGACGATCCACACGTGCCGCAGGTCGGGCAGGTGGGGGAACTCCGGGCCGAGGGCGGCGGCCTGGGCCGTGCTCTCCGTGATCAGGGCGACCGCGCCCGAGTCGTGCAGGATCCAGCGCGCCTGGAAGACGGAGGAGGTGGGGTAGAGGGGGACCGTGACCAGTCCGGCCGCCCACGCGGCGAAGTCGAGGACGGTCCACTCGTAGATCGTGCGGGCCATGACGGCGATCCGGTCGCCCGGCATCAGGCCCTCGGCGATCAGCCCCTTCGCCACGGCCATGACCTCCGCGGCGAACCCGGCGGCCGTCACGTCCCGCCAGCCGCCGTCCGACGTCTTCCGGCTGAGGACCACCGCGTCCGGAGCCGCGCTCGCGTTGTCGAACGGCAGGTCGGCGAGCGATCCGTGCCGCACCGGCTTGGCGAACGGCGGGACGGACGCTTCCCGGACGACTCCGTCCAGCCGCCGGATCTCGGGTTCGACCAGGACGGGCGTCCCGTAGTCGTCGTCGAGGGCTGAGGAATACGCGACGGAGGGATGCGCGGCGGAGGAATGCGCGGTGGACACGGGCGGCTCCTGGGGCGTGCAGTGGAACTGCTTACTGCCATGACGTACGGGCCTCGCACGCCGAGGCGCTCACCCGCGGCGCCCGGACGAGGGGGCGCCGCGGGTCGGACTCGGGATCGTACGGCTCTCGCGTGAGGGGTTCGTGCGGATACGGGGAGGGTCCGGAACCGGGCGTGTGCAGTGTCGGGGTTGGGTGAGGGAGGCTCACGTTCGTCCTCGCGCCGGGTCCCGTCCCGGGTCGGTCACGGGCGTTCGAGGATCGCCGTCACGCCCTGTCCGCCCGCCGCACAGATCGAGATCAACCCCCGGCCGGGGGCGTCCCGTTCGGCGAGGAGCTTCGCCAGGGTCGCCACGATGCGGGCGCCGGTGGCGGCGAAGGGGTGGCCGGTCGCCAGGGACGAGCCCGCCGCGTTCAGGCGGGCGCGGTCGACGGGGGCCAGTCCGCGCTCCTCCCAGGCCGCCAGCGTGGCCAGCACCTGGGAGGCGAACGCCTCGTGGATCTCGATCAGGTCGAAGTCCTCCATGCCCAGTCCGGCGCGCTCCAGCATGCGCGGGACCGCGTGCGCCGGGGCCATCAGCAGGCCGTCCTCGCCGCCCGCCACGTCGCCGTGCACGAAGTCCACGGCGGCCGTCTCCGAGGCGGTCAGGTACGCCAGGGGCTCCAGGCCGCGTGCCGCCGCCCACTCCTCGCTCGCCAGCAGCACCACCGCGGCGCCGTCCGTGAGCGGTGTCGAATTGCCCGCCGTCATGGTCGGGTCGGGGTGGTCGAGGCCGAACACCGGCTTCAGCGCGGCGAGTTTCTCCACCGTCGAGTCCGGGCGCAGGTTCTGGTCGCGGACCAGGCCGCGGAAGGGCACCACCAGGTCCTGGAACAGGCCGCGTTCGTACGCCGCGGCCAGCCGCCGGTGGCTGGTCGCCGCGAGGTCGTCCTGGGCCTCGCGGGACAGGGGCGCCCCCGGCGTGAACGAGGTGGAGAGCCGGGCGGAGCTCCAGGCGCGGGCGGTGGCGGCGGCGTGCTCGCCCATGGAGAGGTGGGTGCGCGGTTCGGCGTTGCGCGGGACGTCGGGGACGAGGTGGCCGGGGCGCACCTTCGCCAGGGCCCTGAGGCGGGCGCCGAGCGACTTCGCGCGCCGCGCCTCCAACAGCACCGTGCGCAGGGCGTCGTTGACGCCGAGGGGCGCGTCGCTCGCGGTGTCGGCGCCGCCCGCGACGGCGGACTCCGTCTGGCCGAGGGCGATCTTGTTGGCGGCGGCGACGACGGCCTGGAGGCCGGTGCCGCAGGCCTGTTGGACGTCGTACGCGGGGGTGCGGGCGTCCAGCCGCGAGCCGAGGACCGTCTCCCGGGCGAGGTTGAAGTCGCGGCTGTGCTTGAGGACCGCGCCGGCGACGAACTCGCCGACGGCGCCCGGGTCTTGCAGGTCGTACCGCTCGACGAGGCCGTCCAGGGCCGCGGTGAGCATCTCCTGGTTGGAGGCGGTGGCGTACGGGCCGTCGGAGCGGGCGAACGGGACACGGCTGCCGCCGATGACCGCGACGCGCCGCGCGGTGGGCGGCTCCAGGGGGCTCATCTCGACCTGCTCCTCACCGGTGACATAGGATTACCTCCGGTAACCTTACTCCGGAGTAAGCAGCAGGGTAAGCACCGTGGTGCGTCCGGGGCGAGCCTCCTCACACCCGCTGGGAGTCCCTTCATGGCCGACCGCTATCTGAGCTTCACCGGCACCGCGTCCGGCCGCTTCCTGACGCGCCGCCTCGGCCTCCCCCAGCCCGCGGCGCTGCGGCGCTGGTCGCCCGGGGCGCCGGGCCTGGACGGCGGCCTGCTCCACCTCACCGCGGGCACGTCCGGCCTCGACCTCGCCCCCGTCCTCGCCCGTACCGGGCTCGGCACGGACGACGCCACGGGCCGGCCCGCCGCCGTCGTCCTGGACGCCGCCGGGATACGGGACGTCGAGGGACTCGCCGAGGTGCACGCGGCCCTGCACCCGGTCGTCCGGTCGGTCGCCGCGAGCGGCCGGATCGTGGTGCTGGGCGCCCCGCTCGACCCCGCCGACCACCACCAGGCCGCCGCCCAGCAGGCGTTGGAGGGCTTCGTCCGCTCCCTCGGCAAGGAGATCGGCCGGGGCAGGACCGTGAACCTGGTCCGCCTCACCGACGCCCCCGCCGCCGAGTCCACCCTCCGTTTCCTGCTCTCGCCCAGGTCGGCCTACGTCAGCGGCCAGGTGATCGAGGTCGGCGCGCACCAGCCCGTCGCCCCCGACGACGGGGACCGCCCGCTCGCCGGCCGCACCGCCCTGGTCACCGGTGCCGCGCGCGGCATCGGCGCCGCCACCGCCGTACGACTGGCCGCCGAGGGCCGTGCGGTCGCCGTGATCGACCTCGACGAGGCCGCCTGCAAGGACACCGTCGAGAAGATCACCGCCGCGGGTGGCAGGGCCGTCGCGGTCGGCTGCGACGTCTCCGACGAGGCGCAGGTCGAGGCCGCCGTCGCGCGGATCGCCGAGGAGCTCGGCGCGCCGACCATCCTGGTCAACAACGCGGGCGTGCTGCGCGACAACCTGCTGTTCAAGATGAGCGTCTCCGACTGGGACACCGTCATGAACGTGCACCTGCGCGGTGCCTTCCTGATGTCCCGGGCCTGCCAGAAGCACATGGTGGACGCGGGCTTCGGCCGGATCGTCAACCTGTCCTCCTCCTCCGCGCTCGGCAACCGGGGGCAGATCAACTACTCGGCCGCCAAGGCGGGTCTGCAGGGCTTCACCAAGACCCTCGCCAAGGAGCTCGGCAAGTTCGGCGTCACCGCCAACGCCGTCGCCCCCGGCTTCATCGCCACCGAGATGACCAAGGCCACCGCGGAGCGCGTCGGCATGGGCTTCGAGGACTTCAAGGCCGCCGCCGCCACCCAGATCCCGGTGAACCGCGTCGGTGAACCGGAGGACGTCGCCGACGCCATCGCCTTCTTCACCGGCGAGGCGGCCGGCTTCGTCTCCGGCCAGGTGCTGTACGTCGCCGGCGGACCGCTCGACTAGGGAAGGCCGAGGACATGACTTCCGTGGAACTCTCGGGCAAGGTCGCCCTGATCACCGGTGCCAGTCGCGGCATCGGCTACGGCGTCGCCGAGGCGCTGGTCGCGCGCGGCGACCGCGTCTGCATCACCGGTCGCAACGAGGAAGCCCTCAAGGAGGCCGTCGAGAAGCTCGGCGCCGACCGCGCCGTGTACGTCGCCGGCAAGGCGCACGACGAGGCCCACCAGGCCGTCGCCGTCGAGCGCACGATGGAGGCCTTCGGCCGCATCGACCACCTGGTCAACAACGCCGGGACCAACCCGGTGTTCGGGCCGATGGCCGACCTCGACCTGGACGTGGCGCGCAAGGTGTTCGAGACCAACGTGCTCTCGGCGCTCGGCTTCGCCCAGCGCACCTGGCACGCCTGGCAGAGGGACAATGGCGGCGCGATCGTCAACATCGCCTCCGTCGCGGGCCTCGCGCCCTCGCCCTTCATCGGCGCCTACGGCGTCAGCAAGGCGGCGCTGATCAACCTGACCGTGCAGCTCGCGCACGAGTTCGCGCCCAAGGTGCGGGTCAACGCCATCGCCCCGGCCGTGGTGAAGACCAAGTTCGCCCAGGCACTGTACGAGGGCCGGGAGGCGGAGGCCGCCGCGGCCTACCCGCTGGGCCGGCTCGGCGTGCCGTCCGACATCGGCGGCGCCGCCGCGTTCCTCACCTCGGACCAGTCGGACTGGGTCACCGGCCAGACCCTGGTCGTCGACGGCGGCGTCTTCCTGAACACCGGCGTGGCCTGACCCCCGCCCCGCCGCCCGGACACCTCGCCGCCCGGACACCCGCGCGGCCCGGTGTGCGGCGGTTCCGGCACGGGCGTCCGTTGACGAAAACGGCGCCCGTGTCGGCTTTTTGGGGCGCAACGGCACGCTGACAACGTAGTCATCGGAAAGTTGATCTCCGGGGCCTTACCGGAGAGGTCCAGGAGGCGGAACACTGCGGTATCGTCTGCCGACCCTTGGTACGGCAGATCGAGGAGCGTGCGCGTGTTCAACCGGAACCGATGCCTGCGGCGGGTGGCGGCCATCGCGTCCATATCGTCCTTGGTGACCGGATGCGGCGTCCTGTCGTCCGACACCCCGGAGGACGAGGGCCCCATCGTCATAGGAACCACCAGCTCCCCCAGCACGCTGGATCCTGCCGCCTCCTGGGACAGTTCCTGGGAGCTGTTCCGCAACGTCTACCAGACGCTGCTGAGTTACCCCGTCGGTGCGAGCACGCCCCAGCCGGACGCCGCCGAGAGCTGCGAGTTCTCCGACAACTCCAACCAGGTGTTCCGCTGCGAACTGCGCGAGGGCCTGAAGTTCTCCGACGGCGGCACGCTCGACGCCAAGGCGGTCAAGCACTCCATCGACCGGATCCGCGAGATCAACGTCAACGGCGGCCCCGCCGGTCTGTTGGGCAGCCTCGAACGGGTACAGGCACCGAACGAGCGCGAGGTGGTCTTCTACCTCAACAAGCCGGACGCCACCTTCCCGTTCGTGCTCGCCACGCCCGCCATGTCGATCGTCGACCCCGACTCCTACCCGGCCGACGCCCTGCGCAAGGACGGCGCCGTCGTCGGTTCCGGGCCGTACGCCCTCCAGTCGTACGAGGAGGGCAAGGAGGCCCGGCTCGTCCGCAACGAACACTACGAGGGCCACGCCGAGCACCGGAACGGCGCGGTGACCGTCCGCTACTTCCAGGACTCCGGCACCATGGTCAAGGCGCTGCGGGAGGACCGGATCGACCTGACCTACCGCGGTCTGGCCGCCGGTGACGTCATCGACCTCCAGGGCAAGACCTCCAAGGAGGAGGAGATCCAGCTCATCGAGGGCACCGGGACCGACATCAACTACCTGGTGTTCAACCCGAAGGACCCGTGGGCCGACAAGAAGGCGGTGCGCCAGGCCGTCGCCCAGGTCGTCGACCGCGGAGCGATCGCGCACAAGGTCTACAAGGACACGGTCGACCCGCTGTACTCCATGGTCCCCAAGGGCCTGACCGGCCACACCACCGGCTTCTTCGACGACTACGGCGAGCCCAGCGTCGCCAAGGCCCGGCAGATGCTCACCTCGGCGGGCATCACCGAGCCGGTCCCGCTCACCCTCTGGTACACCACGGACCGCTACGGTTCCGAGACCGGGCTGGAGTTCAAGGAGATCGAGCGCCAGCTGGAGGCCTCGAAGCTGTTCGACGTCACCCTCAAGAGCCGCCCCTGGAAGACGTACGTCGAGGGCTACCAGAAGGGCGAGTACCCGGTGTTCGGGCGTGGCTGGTCCCCCGACTTCCCGGACGCGGACAACTTCATCGCCCCGTTCGTCGGCAAGCAGAACGCGCTCGGCACGCCCTACGAGGCCACCAAGATCACGAACGATCTGCTGCCCAGTTCCCGCCGCGAGAGCGACCGCGGCAACGTGGTGAAGCAGTTCAAGGAGGCCCAGCGGATCCTCGTCGACGACGCGCGGCTGCTGCCGCTGTGGCAGGGGAGGCAGTACGTGGCCGCGAGCCGGGACATCTCGGGGGCGGAGCGGGCGCTGGACCCCTCGACGATCATGATGATGTGGGAACTCTCCCGGAAGACCAGCTGGTAGGACCGGGTACGACCGCCCGCGGGGCCGGTTGTCAGTGATCGCCTGTAGGTTCTGAAGCCTGCAAGTGACCGCACACGTGAGGACAACGACGTGACCGATATCGCCATGCTGCCCGAGTCCTGGCGCGGGGTTCTGGGCGACGAGCTGCAGCAGCCCTACTTCGAGGAGCTGACCGAGTTCGTCGAGGAGGAGCGGGCGAAGGGTCCCGTCTACCCGCCCCGCGAGGAGGTCTTCGCGGCGCTGGACGCCACGCCGTACGACAAGGTGAAGGTCCTGATCCTCGGTCAGGACCCCTACCACGGCGAGGGGCAGGGGCACGGCCTGTGCTTCTCGGTGCGGCCCGGGGTGCGGATCCCGCCGTCGCTGCGCAACATCTACAAGGAGATGCACGCGGAGCTGGGCACGCCCATCCCGGACAACGGCTATCTGATGCCGTGGGCGGAGCAGGGCGTGCTGCTGCTCAACGCGGTGCTCACGGTCCGCGGCGGCGAGGCCAACTCGCACAAGGGCCGCGGCTGGGAGAGGTTCACCGACGCCGTCATCCGCGCGGTGGCCGACCGTCCCGACCCGGCGGTCTTCGTGCTGTGGGGGAACTACGCGCAGAAGAAGCTCCCGCTGATCGACGAGAGCCGGCACGCGGTGGTCAAGGGCGCACACCCCTCCCCGCTGTCGGCGAAGAAGTTCTTCGGCTCCCGTCCGTTCACGCAGATCAACGAGGCGGTGGCCGCGCAGGGCCACGAGCCGATCGACTGGACCATCCCGAACCTGGGCTGACGCCTCCCGGGGGGTGCGAGCCGGTCCACCGGATCCCGCGCCCGGCCGCCCGGGGCGCCACGGAGCGGCTTGTCCGGGATCGGCCCCGCCTGCCGTTAGCGTCGGGTGCGACAGCCGGCGAGCGGTGCGGAGGGCGCGGTGGCGGAGCGACAGGGGCAGGCGGCGCCGGACGCCGTGCTGACACGGATCGGGCAGGTCGTGATGCTGCACCACGCGGGCGACCGGGAGGAGGCCCGGCACCGCTTCCTCGGCCTGTGGGTGGAGATCGGCGCGCACGGCGATCCGCTGCACCGCTGCACCCTGGCCCACTACCTCGCCGACACCCAGGACGACCCCGAGGACGAACTGGCCTGGGACCTGCGGGCGCTGACGGCGGCGGAGGAGGTCGTCGGGGACCGGTCCGCCGCGTACGAGGGGTCCCTCGCCGTGCGGGCCCTCTATCCGTCGCTGCACCTGAACCTGGCCGCCGACTACGCCCGCCTCGGCCGCCCCGACGCCGCCCGCACCCATCTCCACCGGGCCCGGGGCGCGGCCCGCACCCTGGCCGACGACACCTACGGCGAGGGGGTGCGGGCCGCCATCCGGTGGCTGGAACTGCGGCTGGGCGAGGGCGGGGCGCCCGGCGGGTGGCGTCCGCCGCGACAGCGGCCCTAGGCGTGCCACCCGGACAGGTCGGTGACGCGGCCGACGGCCGGGTCAGCCTCCGTACGTCTCCTTGCAGATGGTCGCTTCCGGGCTGTCCGGGCGCCAGCCGCCGTACTGTCTGCCCAGTGCGCACAGCCCCGCCCCGTCGCCTCCGACGGGGCGCGTCGCCTCCGGAATGCGGGGGAGGGGCTGGGGCCGCTGCGGGTGGCCGGACGTCCTCGGCTGCGGCCGGGCCGACCGGGTCCGTCCGTTCCGCTCGCCGGGCGGCGCCTTCCGCTCCGGTGCGGCGGTCGTGGGGGTGGCACGGTGCGAGGGGGTCTCGGACGCCTTCGGGGGCCGGGACGGGCCGACCCTCTCCAGGGCCTCGCGGGCCGGTGCCTGCACGACCGGGCGCGCCTCGGACGGCCGGGGCGCCGCCCCCGGCGGTCCGGGCGCGGGAGGGTGCTGGACCGTCACGCAGCCCGAGAGGGCCGAGACCGCCACGGTCAGCAGAAGCGTTGCTGTGGTCGTCTTTCGATGCACCCGGGCCACTCTGGCGGCTCGGGTGCATCGAGGGGCGGCGGACAGGCGGAGCATGCCCCGCACGGGTGATCTCCGGCCCCGTACGGGGGGCCGGGGAGGTGCCGAGGGTGACGTCATTCGCCGGTGACGCCGTCGAGCCGCTCGCGGATCAGGTCGGCGTGGCCGTTGTGACGCGCGTACTCCTCGATCATGTGGGTGTAGATCCAGCGCAGGGTGAACGGTTCGCCACCGTCCCGGCCCCGGCCCTTGGACAGGTCGTCCAGCGCGAAGCCGGCCGCGTTGCGCCGGGCCGCGCCGATCTCGGCCTGCCAGGTGGTGTACGCCTCCTGCCAGGTGTCCGCCCCGGTGAGGTGGAACTCGCCGTCCGGATCGGCCTCGTCGTAGTGGATCGGCCCGGTGTCCTCGGCCGCCAGCACCCTGCGGAACCAGGACCGCTCCACCTCCGCCATGTGCCGCACCAGCCCCATCAGGGACAGCTCCGAGGGCTGCACCGAGGCGGTGCGCAGCTGGTCGTCGGTCAGCCCCTCGCACTTCCACGCGAGGGTGCGGCGGTGGTAGTCGAGCCAGCCCTCCAGCATGGTGCGTTCGTCGGCGTTCCGGTCGGGTTCGCGGCGTTCGGTCGTCATGAGGGGCATCCTTGCCCACTGCCGCCCTCGTCCACCAGGCGTTTCAAGGCCGACCGAGCATCCCGGCCAGCAGCTCCCCCAGGTCCGAGCGCACCTCCGCGAGGCTCGGCACGCGCGCGCTGAAGGAGCCGGCCACGCAGGAGAACATCAGCCCGTCCGCCCAGGCGATCAGCGACAGCGAGTGCCGGTCCGGTTCCGTGGAGCCGAGCCCGGTGACCAGGGCGACGAGCTGGTCGCGGAAGCGGGCGCCGGCCGCGTCGAAGTACGCCCGCAGTTCGGGGCGGCGGGTGGCCTCCAGGGCCAGTTCGTAACGGGCGAGGGTGAGTTCGCGGTTGCGGGTCAAGGCGCGGTGGGTGGCCAGGGCCAGGGCGTCCACCAGGGAGCCGGACCCGGCCCGCGGGTCCGGCATCTCGTGCAGCGCGAGGACGCGTGCCTCCCGCTCGGCGAGCCGCCGCACCGTCAGCTCCAGCAGCGCCTGGCGGGTGCGCGCCAGGTTCGAGGTGGATCCCTGGGGGAGTCCGGCCGCCTGGTCGACCGCCCGGTGGGTGAGCCCGCGCATCCCGCGTTCGGCGAGCAGGGCGAGGGCGGCGTCGGCGACTAGATCGGCGCGGGAGGCGCCCGCGGTGCGTTCGGACATGGAGGCCAAACTACCTCTCGCACTACGGCTGTAGTACAGTCGGAGTCGTACGCTTACTACACATGTAGTTCCAGGGTGAGGAGGAGCCATGGGGCGAGCCGAACGGGCGATCGTGATCGGCGGGGGGATCGGCGGCCTGACCGCGGCGGTCGCCCTGCACCGGCGCGGTGCGCGGGTGACGGTGCTGGAACGGGCCCCCTCCCTGGAGCCGGTCGGCGCGGCCATCTCCCTGGCGCCCAACGCGCTGCGCGGACTGGACGTCATCGGGCTCGGCGACGCCGTCCGCGCCCTGTCCGCCTGGCAGGGCGACGGAGGACTGCGCGCGCCGAGCGGCCGGTGGCTGTCCCGGACCGGCGCCGCCGCCGCGGAGGAGCGCTTCGGCGGCCCCCTGGTCCTGCTCCACCGGGCCACCCTCATCGACCACCTGGCCGCGCGGCTCCCGCCGGACGCCGTCCGCACGGCCGCCGCCGCGCACCTCGTCGACCCCGGAGAGGCCGGCGGCCGGCCGGCCCGCGTCGGCACCCCCGACGGCGAACTGGAGGCCGATCTGGTGGTGGCCGCCGACGGCATCCACTCCGCGGTGCGCCGCGCGCTCTTCCCGGACCACCCCGGGCCCGTGTACTCCGGGTTCACCACCTGGCGGATCGTGATCCCGCTGCCCGGCGTGGAGTTCGCCTCGCACGAGACCTGGGGCCGGGGCCGCATCTGGGGCACGCACCCGCTCAAGGACGGCCGGGTCTACGCCTACGCCGCCGCCGTGGCTCCCGCGGGGGAGCACGCCCCCGACGACGAGCGGGCCGAACTGCTGCGGCGCTACGGCGACTGGCACGACCCGATCCCCGCCGTGCTGGCCGCCGCCCGCCCCGAGGACGTGCTCCGCCACGACGTCCACCACATCGCCGAGCCGCTGCCCGCCCACCACCGCGGCCGGGTGGCCCTGGTCGGCGACGCCGCGCACGCCATGCCGCCGACCCTCGGCCAGGGCGGCAACCAGGCCATCGAGGACGCGATCACCCTCTCCCTCGTCGACGACCTGCCCGGCTACACCGCCGCCCGGCTGCCCCGCACCACCGCGATCACCCGCCAGGCCGTCAGGGTGGCCCGCCTGAACATGATGACCGGCCGGGTCGGCACCGCCGTGCGCGACAACGCGATCGCCGCGCTGTCGAAGGCCGGGCCGGCGCTGTTCCTGCGCGGCTTCGACGGGATCGCCGACTGGCGGCCTCCCCGGCCGCCGTATGCTGCGCAGCGGACCAGGACGGACGAGGACTACGAGGACTAGAGGAGAACACCCGGTGAAGGTCGGCTGCATCGGACTCGGAGACATCGCGCAGAAGGCCTACCTCCCGGTGCTCGCCGGCCTGCCCGACGTCGAACTGCACCTGCAGACCCGCACCCCCGCCACGCTCGACCGGGTCGCCGACGGCCTCCACCTCCCGCCCGGGCAGCGCCACGCGGACCTCGCCGCGCTGCTCGCCCAGGACCTCGACGCCGCCTTCGTGCACGCGCCGACCCAGGCCCACCCGGAGATCGTGACCCGCCTCCTCGAGGCGGGCGTGCCGACCTACGTCGACAAGCCGCTCGCCTACGAACTCGCCGACTCCACGCGGCTCGTGGCGCTCGCCGAGGAGCGCGGGACGAGCCTCGCCGTCGGCTTCAACCGGCGCTTCGCCCCGGGCTACAGCCAGTGCGCGGAACATCCGCGCGAACTGATCCTGATGCAGAAGAACCGGACCGGGCTGCCGGAGGAGCCGCGCACGATGATCCTCGACGACTTCATCCACGTCGTCGACACCCTGCGCTTCCTGGTGCCCGGCCCGGTCGACGACGTGACCGTGCGCGCCCGCACCGAGGACGGGCTGCTGCACCACGTGGTGCTCCAGCTCGCCGGGGACGGCTTCACCGCGCTCGGTGTGATGAACCGGCTCAGCGGATCGGCCGAGGAGATCCTCGAGGTCTCCGGGCAGGACGCCAAGCGCCAGGTGGTCAACCTCGCCGAGGTGATCGACCACAAGGGGCAGCCGACCGTGCGCCGGCGCGGCGACTGGGTGCCGGTGTCCCGGCAGCGCGGCATCGAGCAGGCGGTGCTCGCCTTCCTGGACGCGGTGCGCGCGGGCGAGGTGCTCAGTGCCCGGGACGCGCTGGCGACCCATGAGCTGTGCGAGCGGGTGGTACACGCGATCCACGAGCGTTCCGCCCGAGGCGCAGGACTTCGGTGACGCCCCAGGCGGCCAGGACCAGCAGCGCGGTGTACGGGAGCCAGTCGCCGAAGCGGACGTAGGGCGTGGTGCCGTGCGCCAGCGGGACCTCGTACACCTGCGCGGCACTGGCGTCCGTGCCGAGCCGCGGGCCGACGGGCTCCCCGCCCGGTCCGTACACGGCGGAGACGCCCGTCAGGGTCGCGTGCACCATCGGACGGCCGGTCTCGGCGGCGCGCAGCGCGGCGAGCGAGGCGTGCTGCCCGGGAGCCCAGCTCTGCTGGAACGTCGAGGTGGAGGACTGGGCGAGCAGGACGTCGGCGCCGTCCTCGGCGAGGTGCCGGCTCATGTCGGGGAACGCGCTCTCGAAGCACACCATCGGGCCGATCCGCAGCCCTTCCCCGGCGTCCATCACCACCTGCCGCGAGCCGCGCCTGCGGTCCTCGCCGGCCGCCTCGCCGACGGAGGTCGCCCAGCCCAGCAGGGAGCGGACCGGGATGTACTCGCCGAACGGGACCAGCCGCATCTTGTCGTACCGGTCACCGGTCGGGCCGTCCGGACCGATCAGCACCGAGCTCTTGTAGATGCCGGGCCGGTCGGAGCGCCGGGCGTCCACGTTGACCAGGATCTCGGCGCCCGTCTCACGGGACAGGGCCGCGAGCCGCCGCGCGAGGTCGGGCCGCTCCCCGAGGTCGAAGCCGACGCTGCTCTCGCCCCAGACGACCAGCCCGACGTCCTGGCCCACGAGCTCACGGGTGAGCCGCTCCTCGAGGTCGAACCGGTTGCCGGGGCCGGAGACGACGCCCGGCTGCACGACCGCGATCCTGACCCGGTCGTCGGTGTCCGGCCGCGGCGACCACACCCACGCCGCACAGGTCACGGCGGCCGTGGCGGTCAGCCCGGCGACCGCGGGCACGCGGGACCGCCGGATGGCGACGAGCACGGCCACGGCGACGTTCAGCGCCACCACCAGGAAGCCGGGCAGCCACATCCCGCCGACCGACGCCAGCCGCAGGGCGGCCTCCACCTGCCACTGGCTCGCGCCGAGCACGCCCCAGGGGCCGCCGAGGCCCTGCCAGGAACGGACGAGTTCGACGGCCAGCCAGCCCGACGGCAGCACGACGAGCGCCGCCAGGACCCGGCCCCGCGACGGGTCTCCGCCGAGCATGCGGCGCACCAGCCAGCCCCAGGGCGCCCACAGCGCGCCGAGCAGGGCGGCGACGACGAACGTGAACACGTGCAGGTTCGGCAGCAGCCAGTGGTGCATGGCCAGCATGAAGCCGAACCCGCCCCACCAGCCGTCGTAGGCCGCCCGTCGCCCCGTCGGCGCGGTGCGGGCCAGCAGGATCCAGGGCACCAGGGCGACGTAGGCGAACCACCACAGGGACGGGGCGGGAAAGGCCAGGACGGGCAGGGCACCCACGACCGCGGCGAGGGCCGAGCGCCGCCACGGCGAGGTGAGCCAGTGGCCGAGCGTCTTCATGAGCGCCTCCCTACCGTTCCCGGAGACCGGGCGTGAACCGCACGGGCTCAGCCGCGTGCCCCGAACGGTGCCGGGCACACCGGTCTCCCGCGTCCGCTCCGCGGTCGGGCCGCACGGATCGTGCCCGTGGTCCGGGACCCCGGGGACGGGTCTCCTCACGCCCCCGGGTGCCGTCTCCGGCCCGGGCGGTCCGATGCCCCGCACGACCGCTCCGGCCGTGCGGGGGCGGTGCGGTCCGTCGCCGGACGCGGTGCCCGGGGGCGCGTCGTCCGACGGCCGCCGAGGCGGCGTCGTGACGGGTGGCCCCGGTGGTGCTCCCGGCCCGGCGCGACGAGGACGCCTCGGCCGAAGACCGTTTCCGCTCCGTCCGCGTGTCCGTGGAGTGCTCCGGGCCGTCCACCCCGCACCCCCACCGGCTCGGCTCCGAAAACCCGATCGCCCCTCCCAACGAACACCACCCGACAAGGTCACGCATGCGACGGGCGAACTCCCGTCCCCCTCCCCGGCCGGACGGCACCCGTCCCGGCCCCGGCCGTCCCCGGCCATTCGCACACGCCGGAACACACACTCCCGCTCAGCCCGTCCCCCTCGGTTGCCGACCCCGTGGTACCCCCAGTGTGCGTCCCGGAGGCGATCCGGGACAGGGCGGGCGGGCTCAGCCGATCACAGGAGCCGTCGGCGGGCCGGGAGGGCGGCGCCACTTCTCGCGCACCACCACCTCGCTCAGCCGCCAGCCGTCGTCCGTGCGCAGCAGGGCGAACGCGTACCGGCCGCCGCACACGAGGTCCGGCTCGGCGGGTCCGCCGTCCCGCCCGGTGCGGCCCATCGGGGCCACGTAGTCGGCCCGCACCCGTGCCGTGTCGCCGGTGTCCTGCTCCCGGACGCCGAACCGCACCCGCCGGTTGACGATCAGGCGCTGCCGCACGGGGAACGCCTCCAGGTGCTCCGCGAGCCACCCGGCCACCTCCCGGGCGCTCCCCTCGATGCCGCCGGCCGAGCGGTAGTCCGCCCGCCCCTCCGGGGTGAACAGCCCCCGGTACGCCTCCCAGTCACCGTCGTCCACGGCCGCCGCGTACTCGGTGACGAGCTCGTCGACGGCCAGCCGGTCCCTCACGGTCGCGAGCTCCGTACGCTGCGTCATCGGCTCAGTCTTGGTCATGCGGCGGACGGAGCCAAGGGGGCGTGCGCGGATATTCACCCGTTTCCGGGGTGCGGCGGGGCCGGGCCGGACACCGTGAACGACCAGCCGACCGCGGCGCGCCCCGGGTTCGAGGTGCGCGCCCGTCACACCGGGTCCACCGTCACCGCCTACCGGGCCCACCGGCCGGAGACCGGCCGCGCCGCGGCGCGCGACGACCGCCGTTCGGATCACCCAGGGCTCCCCTTCAGGTGATCGCCGGACGCCTCGCGAGCCGAACAGCCGCCGCGGGGGTACGACGTCTCGGCAGAGGACGAACGCAGAGGACGAACCCAGAAGGCCGTGAGGAGCTCGGGATGTACGCAGCAGTCCGGCGATACGAAGGGGTCACCGATCCGGCCGAGGCGGCACGTCTCGTGAACGAGGGGTTCGTGCCGCTCATGCGCCAGGTCTCCGGCTTCGTGGCCTACTACTGGATCGATGCCGGGGACGGGGTGATGGTCTCGACCAGCGTCTTCCAGGACCGGGCCGGTGCCGAGGAGTCGGTCGCGAGGGCGGCGGACTTCGTGCGGGACAACCTTGCGTCGGTGCTTCCGCACCCTCCCGAGGTCATGGCCGGCGAGGTGATGGCTTCCGCGTGACGGCGTTCGGACCAGCCGGGTGAGAGGTCCCCCGGGCCGTCCGGCCCGCCGTGCCCGCACGGTCGCCCTTCCCGGCGTCGGTCCTCAGCTTCGGTCCCGCGAGGTGCCGTCGGCCGCGAAGGGGACTGTGAACGCTGCTCGACCCGGGTCGTCGAGCCGTGTTCACAGCCCGCAAGGGCGCGTGCTCGAACGCCGGGCCGCGTCACATCCGTCGGGCAGGCCCGCCGAAGCGTGGATCATGGGGCCGTGACGAAGTGGACGGGCACGGCGGATCCGGTCGAGCGGTCGGAGGGCGAGCCGGACCTCTCGGCGTACCGGCGGGCGGTGCGGGACCGGCTTCCCGTGGCCCCCGTGGTGCCCGCTCCTGAGCCATGGCAGCCCGTCCTCGCGTCCCGTGTCCCTGCCGGCGGGCTGCTCGGGATCGGCTTCGCGACGCATCCCGACAGCGGTCACGATCCGGTGATGGTCGTCTCCCGCGACGGTCACGGTCTCTTCGACGCCGTCACCGGGGAGAAGCTCGCCGGGGACCGCGATCCCGACCCCGAGGACAGCACGCCCGACGCGGTCGCCGACCTGTCCTGTCCCGGGCTGGGGCCGATCACCGGAAGCCGCGTAGGCATCGCGGGGCTCTTCGGCGGAGGGCCGCACACCACCACCGCGGACGGCCGGACCCTGGAGTTCGTCTCCCCGGCCTGCCCGAACGATCGTGTCCTGCTGTCCGGCGACGGCGGGCTTCCCCACGCCGGTCCGCACGGAGAGCGGTGGTGGCACATCTTCCACTCGCGCCACTCCGAACTCCGAGCAGCCGGTTTCTCGCCCTCCGGACGCACCGTCGCCGTAGCGACGAGCAGCGACATCTCATGGTGGACCCGCGGGGCGGACGACGACCGCTCCGGGAACACCGAGGCCTGAGCGGACCGGACCGCGTGTCGAGCCCGACGGATGCCGAGAAGGCGTGATCGGGGACCGCCCGTGTCCGCTCCCCAGGAGGAAGCACGGCGGTGGACGAGGACGAGAGCCTGCATCGATACGGTCCGCGCCCCACCGGCGTGGACCTCGACGAAGTACGGAGTCTGCTGGTCGAGCACACCCGGCTGGAGAAGCTTTCACGGGACGACGGTGACACGGAGCCGATGAAGCTGTGCCGTGTTCAGTCGTTCCATGCCGGGGGCCTCGACGACGTGCTGCTCATCCGGCGAGCCGAGACCGCCCGTGTGGACGCCGACGCGACCTGACGCACGAAGCCGGCCCGAAGCCGGCCCCCGCGGTCGCTGGACGACGGCGTCCCCGCCCGTCCGCGGGTCTAGGCTCTGCCCGGGGATCATCGGCTCGGAGCTTTCACCAGGAGGAAGTCATGAAGCGCCTCGTCACCGTGGTCACCGGCGGCAGCCGGGGGATCGGTGCCGCGACCTGTCTGCGGCTCGCGGCGGAGGGGCACGACGTCGTGGTGGGGTACCTCCGGGACGCCGGTGCCGCCGAGAAGGTGGCGGAGGGGG
>NZ_MSGP01000109.1 GCF_002078235.1 Streptomyces viridosporus | reverse complement strand
GGTCGGGGACGGTGAGCGGCGGCAGGGGGAGGGCCGGTGCCGCTGGCACCGGCCCTCCCCCTGCCGCCGCTCACCGTCCCCGACCTCCGGGCGCCCCGTCAGGACTTCCCCCCGTTCGGGGCGTTCCTCGCCTCGGACGCCCGTGGCGTGGCCCGCATGGAGGAGCTGAGCCGCTGGCTGGGCGGCGCCGAGCTGCGCGTCGGACACACCTACCTGCCCGGCAACCACTGGAGCGACATCGAGGGCCGCGTCAGCTTCCTCGAGGACTGGGCGCGCTGGCGCAACGAGAAGGACGACCGGATGCTCGTCCTCAACGTCCCCCTGCAGGAGCGCAACGAGGAGGGCGTCCCCGACGCCGAGGTGCGGCAGCTGCTGCGGCGGGGCGCCGCCGGGGAGTTCGACCACCACTTCCGCGCGCTCGCCGAGCGGCTGGTCGAGCTGAAGGTGCCGGACACGATCCTGGTGCTCGGCTGGGAGATGAACGGCGCCACCTACACCCACCGGTGCGGGCCCGACCCGGAGTCCTGGAAGAAGTACTGGAACCGGATCGTCGCCACGATGCGCGCGGTGCCGGGCCAGGAATTCCGGTTCGACTTCGCGCCGAGCCGCGGCCGGGACGCCGTTCCCTGGACGCAGTGCTATCCGGGGGACGGCACGGTCGACATCATCGGCATGGACTCCTACGACCAGCCGTCCGGAATGTCGTTCGACGAACAGGTGAAGGAGCCCTACGGACTCCAGGCGCACGTGGATTTCGCGAAAGCCCACGGCAAGCCGATCTCTTATCCCGAATGGGGGCTCTTCCGCAACGGTGACAATCCCGAGTACATGCGGCGCATGCTCGAGTGGATGGACGAGCAGCGGCCGCTGTACAACACGGTGACCGACTACTGCCCGCACGGTGTGTGGCAGTGCGGCGACCACCCCGAGTCGTCCCGCGTCTACCGGTCCGTCCTCTCCGGCCGCTCGACCGAACCGGCCCCGGAGCCCACTCCCACCCCCACTGCCACACCGCCCGTGTCCACCGTTCCGCTGTCCCCGGAGAACTGCTCGCCGCTGGAGCTGGGCACCTGGGTGGAGTACTGGCTCGGCGGGAAGCTCTGCCTCCCCTTCAACTGGTGGTCGAGCGGTACGTCCTGACGCCGGACCGGCCGGGTGCACCGCCGTCACCGCTGCCCGTGCGCGTCGGCGGCGGTGGCCGGGCCCGGCACCGAGGCGGCCGGCACGGCGTCCTCGTCCCGGCCGGGCCGCCTCGGCCGGACCAGCAGGACCAGACCGCCCAGCAGCCCGCCGGCGCTCGCACCGACCAGCGTGGTCACCGCCGCCGACGCGGACGCCGGCCCGCCCGGTTTCACCGCGCGCGAGAACTGCACGAGCCGGACCTGGGTGCTGCCCTTGGTGTCCTCCGCGTGCCGGGTCAGCGCGCGGGAGACCGCGTTGGCCATGTCGACGGCGAGGTCGGGCCGCGCGGAGGTGGCCGTGACGGCGACCATCGGCGCGTCCGGTGAGGTCGCCGCGCGGACGCTGTCCCGCAGCGTCCGCACCGGCACGCCGGCCCACACCTGTGCGTCGCCGAGCACCGCGAGCTGGGTGGCCACCCGGCCGTACGCCTGCGCGAAACCGCGGGCGGCCTCCGGGGGCGCCTTGTCCGTCGGCACGGCGACGACGTAACTGGTGGCCGTGTACACCGGGGGTGTGAGCAGCCCGTACGCGCCTCCGCACAGACCGCCGGCCAGGATGCCCGCCGCGAGCGCGGACCAGGCCGGCAGGCTCCTGACACGGGCCAGGGAAGGAGCCAGGGACGGACGGCGCCGACGGATCGGTGTGTCGGTCATGAAGGATGTGCTTCCTGTCGAGGTGCGAGGGACGGCGACGTGCCGGAGACGGCTGCCGCGTACACGTCCATGAGGCGGGCTGTGCTGCGGGTGATGCTGTAGTGGTGCGCGACGCCGGGCGCCGTGCGCGGCCCGGGGCCCGCCGCGCGGACCTCGGTGATCGCACGGGCGTACGCCTCGGGGCCGCCGTGCACCCGCCGGGCGCCGACGGTGGCCGCCGCGGGCAGGTCCTCGATCGCCGGGCAGGAGGCGTAGAGCACGGGCAGGCCCGACGCCAGCGCCTCCACGGCCGCCAGGCCGAAGGCCTCCTCCGCGGACGGGGAGGCGAGCAGGTCCATCGCCGAGGTGAGCGAGGGCAGGTCGGGGCCCGGGGAGCCGTCGGGGACGCAGGGGCGTTCGCCGGTGAACAGGACCCGGCCGGACACACCGGCCTCGTGGGCCGTGCGGCGCAGCACGTGTTCCTCGGGGCCGCCGCCCACCAGCAGCAGCCAGTGGTCCTCCGGGAGCCGGGCCAGCGCGTGCACGAGGACGTCGAACCGCTTGCCCCGGACGAGACGGCCGACACCGCCGACGACGAACGCCCCCTCGGGCAGACCGAGGCGACGGCGGGTGAGCTCCCGCCGTTCGGGGTCGAAGCGGAAACGCTCCAGGTCGATGCCGTTGGGCACGACCTCGATGCGCGGCGCGGGCACGCCCCAGCGCTTCAGGCGCTCGGCCACCGCCTCGGAGACGGCGACCGTCGCCGAGCCGAGCCGTTCGCTGGCGAGGTACAGCGCGCGCACCCCCGCCGTCAGCCTGCGGCCCTCCATCTGCGAGTCGCCCAGGGAGTGCTCGGTGGCGACGACCGCGCGGACCCCGGCGACGCGCGCGGCGAGTCGGCCGTAGACGCAGGCCCGGTACAGGTGCGTGTGCACCAGGTCGTAGCCGCCGGCGCGGATCAGCCGGACCAGGCGCGGCAACGCGGCCAGGTCGCGGTTGCCGCCCATGCCGAGGTGCACGACGCGGACGCCGTCGGCGGTGAGGCCGTCGGCGACCGCGCCGGGATTGGTGAGCGTCACCACGTCGCAGTCGGCGGGCAGGTGACGCAGCAGCAGCCGCAGCTGCTGCTCGGCCCCGCCGACGCCGAGACCGGTGATGACGTGCAGCACCCTCAGATCGGACGCCCCCATCTCACACCCCCTCCACCGGGCGCCGGCGCAGCCGGTGCAGCCGGTACTTGAGGTGCAGGCGCCACGCCGTGTCGTTCTGGCCGACGTGCGCGCGCGGCAGGGCGTGCGGGCCGGTCAGCGGGCCGGGGTCGATGGCGCAGGCGTAGGCGTAGCCCGCCTCCCGCACGGCCTCGACGGCGCGGGCGTCGATCGTGCCGTACGGGTAGCAGAAACCGTCGACCCGGGCGCCGGTCAACTCCGCGATCCGTGCGCGGCTTTCGGTGACCTCGGTCTTCAGGGTCACGTCGTCCGCCCGGGTGAGGTCGACGTGCGTCAGCCCGTGCGAGCCGATCTCCACGCCCTCGGCGGCCGCGTGCCGGATGCCGTCCGCGGTCAGCAGCGGCTTGCGCGGGCCGAGCGGGTCCCAGGCGTTGTCGCCGCCGAGCCGCCCGGGCAGCACGAAGAGGGTGGCGCCGCAGCCCCAGCGGTGCAGCAGCGGCAGGGCGTCGGTGACGAAGTCGGCGTACCCGTCGTCGAAGGTGAGCCCGACCAGGTCCCGCCCCTCGCCCCGGGCGCGGGCGGCGAGCAGTTCGGCCACGGACACGCCCCGCAGCCCGCGCCGGCGCAGCCAGGCCAGCTGCCCCGCGAGCCGCTCGGGGGTGACGGTGATGCGGTACGGATCGTCCGAGCAGTCGCCCACCGAGTGGTACATCGCCACCCACGGGACGGGGCCCGGACGGCGCGGGGCGGGGAGGGCGCCGTGGGCGGCGGATTCAACGGAAGCGGCCATGTGCGAGCCTTCGTGTGACGGTGCGGACGGAGCGCAGTGCGGATGCGGAGCCCTGGACCCCCAGGGCCAGACAGAGGACGGCGAAGACGACGGTCACGGTCAGGCAGCCCGCCGCGAGGCCCGCCGCCGGCGAGGAGGGCCGGCCCGCGGCGAACGCCCCGGCGGCGGTGGCGGCGGCCGCGGCGAGCACGGGCCCGCCCAGCCCGGCCAGGACCCGCCGGACGCGGACCGAGACACCGGGGGAGCCGGCGCGCCGGGCGGTGCGCAGCCCGACCAGCAGCAGGGCGGCGGTGACGGTGATGCCGAAGGCGTTGGCGGCGGCGATCCCCGCCACCCCCCAGTGGCCCACGGTCACGGCGCCGATCAGGGAGGTGGCGACGACGCCCACGGCCATCACGCCGAAGGGGTACCAGCTCGGCAGGCCCGTCGAGAAGTACGAGCGGATCAGGGCGCCCACCAGGGTCTGGCCCAGCAGCCCGAGCGCGTACACCCGCATGACGTCCGCCGTCGCGGTGGTGTCGCCAGCGGTGAACTCGCCCCGCAGATGATCGAACTGCTCTTCCAGCGGGGCGAGTTCACCGCTGG
>NZ_MSGP01000108.1:257-8438 GCF_002078235.1 Streptomyces viridosporus | reverse complement strand
CGAGCTGGTCACCAACGCCCTGCGGCACGGCCTGTCGGCCAACGCCCCGCGGTCGAGGGAGCAGGACCCGCCGGTACGGCTGCATCTGATGCGCTGGACCGGGCGGCTGGTGTGCGCGGTGCGCGACCCCAGCGACGACAGCCCCGTCACCCGCGACTCGGACGACTGCTCCGCCGAGTCGGGCCGCGGGCTGTTCCTGGTCGACTCCTTCAGCGACGGCTGGGGCTGGCACCCCATGGCGGGCGCGCTCAGCGGCAAGGTGGTCTGGGCGCTGTTCCGCCTCCGGCGCCCCGCCGGCCCCACCTGCGCCGGCGTGTGACGGGAAGCGGCGCTTCCGGGCGCCGCTCCTCCGCGCGCCGCTCCTCCGCGCGCCGCTCCTCCGGGCGCCGCTGCTCCGCGCGGGGCACCGCCCGCCGGACACCGCGCAGGACGCACCGGGGCCAGGACACCCGCCCGGGGACGCGTCAGCCGACCACGAGGTGGTCGAACTCGCCGTCCTTCACGCCCAGCAGCATCGCCTCGATCTCCGCGCGGGTGTAGACCAGCGCGGGACCGTCGGGGAAGCGGGAGTTGCGCACGGCCACCTCCCCGCCGGGCAGCCGGGCGAACTCCACGCAGGAACCCTGCGAGTTGCTGTGCCGGCTCTTCTGCCAGGCCACGCCGTCCAGCCTGGTGGCCGCCATGCCGTTGTACACGCCGGACGCAGCGGCACCGTCGCGCCCCTCACCGTCGTACACGTCGTGGTCCACAGGTCGCTCCCCGCTGGTGCACTGGCTGGTGTGGCCATTGATGCAGTGGTCAACTGACCCGGATCATAGCTTTGTTCATGTGCAGACGCATGAGCAGATGCACGTGCACGCGGGGTGGTGCGACGGTTACAGCTCCGCCGACCGTACGGTGACCGCCTCGACGGACGCTTCACCCGCTTCCCGCTCCCTCTAGAGACGCGTACGGAGGCCGTCGTGTTCCCTCGTGTTTCCCCGTGTCGCCTCCTCATGCCGCCGGGCGTGCGTTCCTCTTCGTCCTCGTCCCCCACGGGCGGTGCGAGGTGCGTCACGGGGTCTGGTGGGGTGCGGGGCGGGTCCTGTTAGCTGGCTGCCGTCCGTTCCGGCCCGCCGGGCCGGCCACACCTTGGGGGGCTTGCAGTGACTTCGGTGACCTCGGCGGCTTCGGTGGCCTTCTCGGGTTCCTCCCGCCCGCCCCGCGCGGCGTCCCGCCGACGGGTGCGCACGGTGGCCGCGGCCGTGGGACTGGCGGGTGCGCTGGTGCTCACCGGGTGCAGTGGCGACGGCGGATCCGGCGAGGACTCCGCGACCCCCGCCCCGCCCGCCACGGCGACCCCCGGCACGGGGAGCGGCACGGGTGGTTCCGGCACCGGGGGCGGCACGGGCGGTTCCGACGCGCGCACGGCCCCGGCCGGCGCGCTCGAGGGCAGTTGGCTCGCCACGGCCGGGGGCAGGGCCGTGGCCCTGATGGTCACCGGCGAGCAGGCCGCCCTCTTCGCCACCGGTGGCGTGGTGTGCAGCGGCACCGCCCGGGAGGACGCCGGGACGCACACCCTCCGTCTGAAGTGCACCGACGGCAGCGAGGACCGGGCGAACGGCACGGTCGGCTCCGTCAGCGGCTCCTCCCTGAAGGTGACGTGGGAGGGCGCCCTCGGCACCGAGACGTACACGAAGGCCGAGGGCAGCAGGTTGCCGACCGGGCTGCCGACGGCGGAGCTCGGGTCGTAGGACCGCCGACCGGCGGGGCCGACGGTGCAACCGGCACCGCGTACGTGATGATCTGGGGGTACCTCCACGACTCCAGAGGATCCCCGATGCGCGCCACGCCGACCGCTGTCTCCGCCCTTGCCGCACTCCTCCTCCTGACCGCCTGCAATGACACGGGCGACGACGGGAAGCGGGAGAGCACGGCGTGTTCGCTCGACGAGGTGAGCGTGGAGGTGGGCCCCGCGAGCGCCGCCCCGGCCGCCGGCGACACCGGCGAGGTGCCCGTCGGCCTCACCAACCGGGGCGCCACCTGCACCCTGGAGGGATTCCCCGAGGTGCGGCTGGCCGGCCCCGGCGGTTCCGCCCTCGACCTGCCGCCGACCGAGGGCGCCACGGCGCAGAAGCTGACCCTGGCCGAGGGCGACTCCGCCTCCTTCGGCATCACCTATGTGCGCGGTCCGCGCGGCGACGGCGCCTTCGACGCCGAGACCCTGCGCGTCGTCCTCCCCGGCGACCCCGGCACGAGCAGCTTCCGCTGGTCGTACGGCCCGGTCGCGTCCGACGGCGAGGGCGGGCACCAGGCCTCCGTGAGCGCCTACCAGCAGGCGGGCGACTGACCCTTCCCGCGTCAGGGAAGAGGGGGGCGCCTCCCGACGCGTGCGTCGTCCGCGGCCCGGGTGCCCTCCTCCCAGCCCGCCGCGTCGCTCACCCCGCGCAGCCGGGTGGTCGTCGTCTCCGGGAACAGGCGGTCCGCCCGGTCGGCGACCGCGACCTCGCGGGAGGCGAGGACCGGGAGCAGGTCGTCGCTCACCTGGCTCTCGGCGGCGGCCGCGAGACGCGTCCCCACCCGGTGGGCGTAGGCCGCGAGGAAGGACTGCCGGAAGGTCTTGGTCCGTTTCCGTCCGCCCGCTCTCTGCGCGGCCTCCGCCCGGGTCATCGCCGTGGTCGCCTGCACCAGCAGTGAGGTGTAGAGGAGTTCGACCGCCTCCAGGTCGGAGGCGAAGCCGACGACGGTGGAGAAGCCGAGGGGCTCGTTCCACACGGCCCGGCAGTGGTTCGCGTCGGCGACCGCGTCCAGCAGCACCGCCTTGGCCTGCTCGTACGGCGGCTCCACCCCGATCCGGTAGGCGTCCGGCGTCTCGCCCGAGGGCGCCCGCGCCGCGAGCAGCGCCTCGTCCACGCTGTGCCGCGCCATCAGCTCCTGCGCCTTGGCGCTGAGCGCCTCCGCCTCCTGGGGGAACCCGGTCGCCTCCGCCTTCGCCAGCAGCGCGCGGATCCGGCCGAGCATGCGGGACTCCGGCCGCCGGTCCCGCGGGCCCGTCCCCACCGGCGCCTCGTCGAGGGGTTCCAGGACGGGCAGGCGCAGCAGCAGCCGGTACAGCTCCAGCACGGCGGTGGCGCAGGAGAAGCGGTCGGTGCGCGGCGCGTCCTCGGCCGTCAGTCCGGCGAGCTGGGCCTTCCAGCGGGGACCGCGGGGCCGGTCGTGCGGCGCCTGGGCCCGGATCAGCGCCGAGACGAGCCGTACGTGCACCTCGTCCAGTTCCCGCCGCACGATCCGCACGACATCGGCCGGCTGCCAGCCGCGCCGCCAGGCCGCCGCCACGAACTCCCGTCCGCGCCGGTCGAGTTCGGCATCGGCCACGGGATCCGCGGCGAGCAGGGACGCGCCGGCGTCGAGGGTCTCGTCGGTGGCGTCGTGGAGGGCGGTGCGGAAGGCGCGGTCGACGGTGCTGGACGTGCTCACGGACCGATCGTGCCATGCCGGGACGCCACCCGAAGGTGTCAACTAACGGTTGACACCTCGGGACTGTCAACCTACGGTTGACACATGACCGCGAACCCCAACATCACGTCGTCCGTGCGGCTCGACGACCTCATCTCGGCCATCAAGAAGGTCCACGAGGAGCCCCTCGAACAGCTCCAGAACGCGGTGCTCGCGGGTGAGCACCTCGGCGAGGTGGCCGACCACCTGATCGGCCACTTCGTGGACCAGGCCCGGCGCTCGGGCGCCTCCTGGACGGACATCGGCAGGAGCATGGGCGTCACCCGGCAGGCGGCGCAGAAGCGCTTCGTGCCGAAGGAGGGCGTCGACCTCGACCCCAGCCAGGGTTTCAACCGCTACACGCCCCGCGCCCGCAACGTGGTGATGACCGCGCACAACGAGGCCAAGGCCGCGCGCAACGCCGAGGGCGTCCCCGAACACCTGGTCCTCGGCCTGCTGGCCGAGCCGGAGGGCTTCGCCGCGAAGGCGATCACCGAGCAGGGCGTCACCCTGGAGGCGGTCCGCGAGGCCGCGGCCGCGGCGCTCCCGCCGGCCGCCGAGGAGGCCCCCGAGCTGGTGCCGTACGGCCCGGCGGCCAAGAAGGTCCTGGAGCTCACCTTCCGCGAGGCCCTCCGCCTCGGCCACAACTACGTCGGCACCGAGCACATCCTGCTCGCCCTGCTGGAGCACGAGAACGGCGAGGGCGTCCTCAGCGGCCTCGGCGTCGGCAAGGACGCCACCGAGCGGTACGTCACCGAGCTGCTGGCGCAGTTCCTGGAAGCGCGGAAGGAGAGCGAGGGCGACGAGGAGCGGGAGACCCCGCGGGAGGACTGATCCGGGCCCGGAGAGGACTGGTCCGGCCCTGGCCCGGCCCTGGTCCGGCCCTGGTCCGGCTCTGATCCGGGGCCGTTGTCAGACCCCCCTGCCACACTCGCGTACATGGCCGACCGGTGGGCGCTCGCTCCGGCCGAGGACGGCGGCGTGGACGTCGCCCCCCTCGGTCCGGACGGGCTGCCCGCCGGTCCGGTGCGGCGGGAGGCGCATCCCGCCGAGGCCGTGCGGAGCCGTCCCGGCGTCACGCGGTGGGTGTGGCGGTCCACCGCCGAGGTCTACCCGCGCCTGCTCGCCACGGGGGTGCGAGTCGAGCGGTGCTACGACGTCGA
This sequence comes from Streptomyces viridosporus, assembly GCF_002078235.1. Classification (GTDB taxonomy): domain Bacteria; phylum Actinomycetota; class Actinomycetes; order Streptomycetales; family Streptomycetaceae; genus Streptomyces; species Streptomyces viridosporus. The sequence goes on along the minus strand of NZ_MSGP01000108.1, from coordinate 3,801 downwards.
GGCCGCCGAGACGCTCCTGCTCGGTCACGAGGGGCGGTACGGGGAACCCCGTTCGGCCGCGGCCGCCCTGGCCCGGCTGCGCGGCGGCCCCGTACCGCCCGACCCGCCGCAGCGACCGGCCGACCCGGGCGCGCAGTCGCCCCTCTTCGAACCCGCGGGCGTCCCCCTCCCGCTGTCCGACCTCCTCGCCGTCTACGCCGAGCAGCAGCGGCGGACCGGCGCGACCGCGCACCCGGACCGGATGCGGCTGCTGATCGCGGCCGAGTCGGCGGGGATGCTGGTGGCCGCCGAGATGAACCGCGCGGGGCTGCCCTGGCGGGCGGACGTGCACCGCGCGGTGCTGCACGACCTGCTCGGCGAGCGGTACGCGGGCGGTGGCGAGCCGCGCCGGCTGGCCGAGCTCGCCGACGAGGTGTCCGCCGCCTTCGGCCGCCGGGTGCGGCCCGACCTGCCGGCCGACGTGGTCAAGGCCTTCGCGCAGGCCGGCGTCAAGGTCTCCTCGACCCGCCGCTGGGAGATCGAGTCCGTCGACCACCCGGCCGTGAAACCGCTGCTGGAGTACAAGAAGCTGTACCGGATCTGGGTCGCCCACGGCTGGTCCTGGCTCCAGGACTGGGTGCGCGACGGCCGGTTCCGGCCCGAGTTCCACGCGGGCGGGACCGTGACCGGCCGCTGGGTGACCCACGGCGGGGGCGCCCTGCAGATCCCCAAGGTGATCCGCCGCGCGGCCGTCGCCGACCCGGGCTGGCGGCTCGTCGTCGCCGACGCCGACCAGATGGAACCGCGAGTGCTGGCGGCGATCTCCCGCGATCCCGGGCTGATGGAGGTGGCCGGCCGGGAGACCGACCTGTACCAGTCGGTGTCCGACCGCGTGTTCTCCGGTGACCGCGACCGGGCCAAACTGGCCGTCCTCGGCGCGGTCTACGGCCAGACCTCGGGCGACGGCCTGAAGAACCTCGCCGCGCTCAGACGCCGCTTCCCCCGGGCGGTGGCCTACGTCGACGAGGCCGCCCGCGCGGGCGAGGAGGGCCGGCTCGTGAGGACCTGGCTGGGCCGCACCTGCCCGCCGGTCGCCCGCACGACGGACGACGCGGTGGAGGAGGCGGGCATCCCGGTCGCCGGGGATTCCGGGACCTCCGGGGGTTCCGGGGCTTCCGGGGCCTCCGGGGAGGAGGCCGAGGGCGGCCGGTCGTGGGTGCCGGGCCACGCCTCGGCCGACGCCCGGGCCCGGGGCCGCTTCGCCCGCAACTTCGTCGTCCAGGGCAGCGCCGCCGACTGGGCCCTGCTGCTGCTCGCCGCGCTGCGGCAGGCCCTGGCGGACCGGGCGGCCGAGCTGGTCTTCTTCCAGCACGACGAGGTGATCGTGCACTGTCCCGAGGAGGAGGCCCGGGACGTGGTGGCGGCGATCCGGGAGGCCGCGGACCTGGCGGGCCGGCTGACGTTCGGGGAGACACCGGTGCGCTTCCCGTTCACGACGGCGGTGGTGGAGTGCTACGCCGACGCCAAATGACCGGCGGGCCCGCTCCCCGGACGCGGCACGTCCCCGCTTCCGGCGGCACGGGGAACTGCGGTACGGACGGGGACGTCACAGAGAACGGCGGGGCGGGGGTCCGCACCGCCGGCCTCCGCCCCGCCCGAGCACCGAAGGAACGGACACCATGCCCCCCACGGAACCCCCCACCACACTGGGCGAGCAACTCCTGCTCCTCTCCCTGGACGACGAGTCCGGCACCGCGAAGGAGCAGGCCAAGGTGGCCCTGGCGGTCTCCGCGGCCTCGCTGGTGGAACTCGCCCTGGCCGGCCGGATCGACGTGACCGACGACAGGGTCACCGTCGTCGACGCGACGCCACCGGGCGAACCCGCCCTCGACGCCGCGCTCGCCGCCGTCGCCGGCCGGGACCGGCCGGGCAGGACCGGGGACTGGATCAACCGGCTGAGGACCGACGCGGTGGCCCGGGCGAGAGCGGGCCTGCTGGAGAAGGGACTGGTCCGGGAGGAGAGGAGGAAGGTGCTCGGCCTCTTCCCCGCACGCCGCTACCCGGAGGCCGACGGCTCGGTGGAGGCGGCGGTGCGGCAGCGCCTCGACGCCGTCGTCCTCCGGGGCTCCGTGACGCCGGACGAGCGCACGGCGAGCCTGGTGGCCCTGCTGCACGGGGCGAAGCTGCACCGCCTGGCCTTCCCGGACGCCGACGTGCGCCGGGTCGAGGCCGCCATGGAGTCGGTCGCGCACGGCCGGTGGTCCGCGACGGCGGTGCGCCACGTCGTGCGGGCCGCGGAGAGCGCGCTGACGGCGACCGTCGCGGCGACGGTGGCGACGAACCTCGCCGCGGGCGGCTGACGGCAGGGCGGCGGAGCGGCACCGCCGCCCTGCCGCGCCGGGTGACGCTCCCGCGTCTCACCGTGCGGGCCGCGTGTCCTGTCCGCCCCGGCGGGCCGAGCGGTCCCGGCGTGGTCCCCGCGGGGCGTCCTCGGCGACCGCCTCGGGCGTGTCCCACCGAAGGGCGGGAGCCCCGTCCTCGGCGAGGGTCTCCGCCAGCAGGTCGCAGTAGTGGCGCAGGTCCTCGTGCCAGCCGACGAACGAGGCGAAGTCCCGCATGTGCACGGCCAGCCGGAGAGCGGCCGCACGCCCGGTGCCGGGCGGTACGGCGTCGGTGCCGTCACCACCGGTGTAACCGGAGAGCAGGGCGCGGGCCGCGGTCGCGTGGTCGACCGGCGGGCCCTGCCCGGCCGCGCCGAGGCCGCGTGCGGCGGCGGCACGCAGTTCGTACAGCTCGCCGAGGACCCAGCCGAGGTCGAGGGCCGGGTCGCCCCCGGTGACCTCCTCGCCGGTGAGCAGGGCGGCCCGGCCTCCGACGGGGCAGGGGACCAGCCACCCCGTGCTGGGCGCGCCGTGCAGCAGGACCGCGCCCGCCGCGCCGGACGACGCGTCCGCGGCCCCGGCCCAGTCCGCCAGCCGCGCCCACAGCGAAGGGCCGAGCCTGGCACGGGCCAGCGCGCGCAGCCGCGCCGCTTCGGGGACGTCCTCCTCGCCGGACACCCAGGCGAGGAGCCGTCGCACGCCGGGGTGCGGTGGCCGCTCCGGGAACTCCCACGGCTCCCGGTGCAGCCGCCGCAGCGTTCCGCCCAGGTCCGCCAGCGCGCCGACGGAGAGCCGGAACGCGGCGTCGTCGCCGCAGGGCAGCAGCCGGGCCACCGAGACGGCGCCCGGCAGGCGGTACAGCACACCGGACCGCGCGCCGGACCCCGCGGCACCGTCCGCCGCCGGGCCGGCCCACTCCCCCAGGACGAGCCGGACACCGCGCCGGCCCTCGGTACCGGCCGTGCCGACGGCGGCGTCGACGCGGCGCAGTGCCGCCCCGACCGCCGCCGGGGGGAGGCGCTGCGGACGGGTGTGGGCCGGCCCGGGTACGCGCAACCAGCTGAAGCGCGTGTCCCCGTGGTGGCGCACGGTGATCCGCAGGTGGCGGGTGCCGTACTCGCGCACGGTGACGGGCTCCGCCTCCGACGGCCGTGCCGCCGCCGGTGGTCGCGCGGACGTCCGCG
>NZ_MSGP01000108.1:0-247 GCF_002078235.1 Streptomyces viridosporus | reverse complement strand
CCGCCGCCGTCGGCGGACGGCCTCGATGATCTCCCGGGCGTCCCGGAAGGCCGCCTCCGGGCCCTCGGTGAAGAGCACCCCGCCGCAGTTGAGGATCACCTCGTCCACCCCGGCGTCCCGGTACTCGTCGAGCCGGGCGGCGACGTGGTCCGCCGTGCCGAACACGTAGGTGCCGCTGTCCACCAGGGAGACCGCACCGGCCCGGGGGTCGGACGGTTCGGCCGGCACACCGGCCCGGCGCAGCATG
>NZ_MSGP01000107.1 GCF_002078235.1 Streptomyces viridosporus | reverse complement strand
CGGCCCGCCGGCGAGGGACCCGGCACACGGCGGGGCGGTGCGGCCACCGGACCGGGGCCGGGGTGTCCCCGGTTTCCCGTGCCGCGTGGGCCGCCCGCCCCGCCGTGTGCCGGGTCCCTCAGGCGAGGGACCCCCCGTCGACGACCAGCTCCGCGCCGGTGGCGTACGAGCCGAGTTCGGAGACGAAGAAGTACACCGCCCGGGCGATCTCGTCCGGGCGGCCCATCCGCCCCATCGGGATGGCCGACTCGACGGCCGTGACCCGCCCGGGGTCCCGCTCCGTGATGCCGGCGATCATCGGGGTGCGGACCAGCCCGGGCAGCACCGTGTTGACCCGTACGCCGTGCGGCGCGAGCCGGCGCGCGGCGACCCGGCTGATCCCGCGCACCCCCCACTTGGTGCTGACGTACACGAGGTCCGGGCTCTGCGCCGGTGGCATCGCCGCGCCGGAGGCGATGTTGACGATCGAGCCCCTGCCCTGCTCCCGCAGGTGCTCCCCGACGATCTGGACCCCGAGGATCACTCCGAGCTGGTTGACCGTGGCGGTGCGGTGGAACAGGACCGGGTCGGGCGGGCTGTCCAGGAGGTACTCGCTCTTGATCCCGGCGGCGGCCACCAGTCCGTACAGCGGACCGAAGCGGTCCACCGCCGCGGACAGGAGCGCGTCCCAGGACCGCGGGTCCCCGACGTCGTGGTGGACGAAGAGGCCGTCCAGTTCACCGGCCAGCCGCTCACCCTCGGCGCGCTGCAGATCGGCGACGACCACCCGGTAGCCCTGTTCGGTGAGGTACCGGCAGGTGGCCGCGCCGATGCCGCTGGCGCCCCCGGTGACGACGACGGCGTCCACGGTCACAGCTCCAGCGGGTTGAAGAAGTCGCCGTCACGGACGATCTCGCCGTCCTTGACGGTGCTGCCGACCGTGGCGAACCTCGGCACCCGGGGGTAGGTCCTGGCGTCCGGTGTCGCGGGCACGCCGGTGTAGTCCGGCGCGGTGCCGAGTTCGATCGGCTCGTCGACGGCCTCGAAGGCCGCGATCACGGAGGCGCCGTCGGTGATCTCGCGGCCCTTCAGGACCTCGGCCAGCAGGTGCATGCCGGTCCAGGCGTTGAGGGCGAGGTCGTCGGTCTGGGCCTCGGGGTCCTCGGCCTTCATCTGGGCGAGGAACTCCTTGACCTGGGGGATGTCGGTGGACGTGGGCGGCACCACCCGGCTGGTCATGCGGACGCCCTCGGCGAACTCGCCGAGCGCCTCCAGGCTGGCCGGCGGGAAGAGGGAGCCGGGAGCGGTGAGCGTGCCCCGGTAACCGGACTGGCGCAGGCTCTTGACCACCTTCAGCGCGTCCTCGGTGACGACCTGCAGCGCGATCGCGTCCGGCTTCAGCTGCAGGGCGCGGGCGACGGTCGCGGAGACGTCCGGGGCGCCCAGCTTCATCGTGACCTTGGTCATCCTGGCGCCGGCCGACTCGGCGCCCTGGATGCTCAGGTCCGCGCCGGTCTGCGAGCCCTCGTTGTCGGAGGCGATGACGACCGTGGAGGGGCCCGCCTCGGCGGCGAGACGGCCGGTGCCGAGCGACATGCCGGGCGCGCCCGCGTTGACGGGGAAGGAGACCTCGCTCTGCAGCTCCACCGCACCCGAGCTGGCGCTCCCGGCCACCAGCGGGATCTTCGCGGCCTCCAGGACCGGCAGGAACTGGGGGGAGAACGGGGAGGCGCCGCCGACCACGGCGACCATGCCGTCGGACACCGCGCGCTGGGCGCAGGAGGTCGCCTCGTTGGGGTCGAACTTGTCGTTGCAGATCTTGAGGACGACCTCGCGTCCGTCGATGCCGCCGTTGGCGTTGATGTCGGCGATCTTCGCCCGCAGCGCCGTCTCGACCTGGGGGGTCGAGAAGACGGGAGTCTCGAAGGAGCCGATCGACATGATCCTGATCGGGCCCTCGGCGGCCGTGGAGCCGGAGTCGGATCCTCCGCAGGCGGCCAGCGAACCGAGGACGAGAGGGGTGACGGCGAGGGTGGAGAACAGTCTTCGCTTCATGGGGTCCTTGCCCTGGGAGGCGGAGTCCTTGCCACACATAACGAAACGCAGTTAGGTTAATGCTGTGCGGCTCGGGACATCAAGGGATGTGTTCACGTCAGGTGTCGCGAGAAACCGGCCGCGCGCAGACCTTGTGCCGAACTTGGTGCAGGCGTAAAACCAAACAGCGTTTAATACGTTGTGCGAGCCGGTCACCACCACGCTGTGGCGGCGTACCCGGCCCCACCACCGCTGAGGGAGATGACGTGACTGAAGTCGCCCACACCGAGCCCGGCACGGCGCGAGCCGCCGCCCTGCGGGCGACGTCGCTCGTCGCCGGTTACGGCGATCTCGCCGTCGTACGCGGGCTGGACCTCGAGGTCCGCGCCGGTGAGATCGTCGCGCTGCTCGGGCCCAACGGGGCCGGCAAGTCGACCACCCTGCTGACGCTCGCCGGCGAACTGCGCCCGCTGGGCGGGGAGATCAGCTGGTTCGGCGCACCACTCACCGGCGGCCTGCACAAGCGGGCGGCGGCCGGCCTCGGCTTCGTGCCCGAGGAACGCTCCGTCATCATGTCGATGTCGGTACGGGATAACCTGCTCCTCGGCAGCGGCGGCATCGAGCCGGCCGTCGAGGTCTTCCCCGAACTGGGCGGACTGCTGGACCGCCGCGCCGGACTCCTCTCCGGCGGCGAACAGCAGATGCTCACCCTCGGCCGCGCGCTCGCCCGGCGGCCGAAGGTCCTGCTCGCCGACGAACTCTCCCTGGGCCTGGGACCGATCGTGGTCGACCGGCTCCTCGCGGCCCTCCGTGAAGCCGCCACCACGCTGGACATCGGGGTCCTGCTCGTGGAGCAGCAGGCGCGCCGGGCCCTCGGCGCCTCCGACCGCTGGTACCTGATGCGCCGCGGCGAACTCGTCGCCAGCGGCGACTCCGCCGACGGTGACGAAGAGATCCGGCGCCGTTACCTCTCCGACCACGACAGCGCCGACTGACGCGCTCGACCCGGCCTCACCACTCACAGGAGACACCTCCATGGACATCCTCCGGTATGTGCTCATCGGCCTGGGAGCCGGTGCGCTCTACGCGCTGATCGCCCAGGGGCTGGTACTGGTCTATCGGGGATCCGGCATCCTCAACTTCGCCCAGGGCGGCTTCGTGATGGTCGGCGGCTACGCCTACTACCAGGCCGTGGTGGGCTTCTCTCTCCCGCGCTGGCTCGGCCTGGTCTTCGCCGTCGTGGTGGGCGCCGTCCTCGGCACACTGGTGCAGCTGCTGATCCTGAGACCGATGAAGGAAGCCTCGGCCCTGCTGAAGGTCATCTCGACCCTGGCCGTGCTGATGGTGCTGACCTCGGCCGCCGTGCTCATCTACGGCAGCGACCTGAAGGCCGCGCCGTCGCTGCTGCCGACCAACGGCATCCAGGTCGCCCCGGACGTCTACGTCGGCGCCGACCGCATGATCCTCTTCCTCCTCGGCGCCACCTCCACCGCCGCCCTCTGGTTCGTCTACCGCCGCACGACGTTCGGCCGTGCCACCGGCGCGGTCGCCGAGAACGTGCGCGTCGCCGCGAGCCTCGGACACTCCCCGGAGCGCATCGCGACCGTCAACTGGGCCCTGGGCGCCGGCCTCAGCGCGCTCGCGGGCGCCCTGATCGCGCCGATCACCTACCTGCAGCCGCAGGTCCTCGCGATGCTGGTGATCCCCGCCCTGGCCGTCGGCCTCATCGCCAACTTCAACTCCTTCCCGATCGTCTTCGCCGGAGCCATCGGCCTCGGGGTCGTCGAGTCCCTGCTGGCCCGCTACGTCAGCGCGCCCGGCTGGTCGGCCAGTGTGCCCTTCATCATCGTGGTCGTCGTCATGGTGCTGCGCGGACGCGGCATCCCGCTGCGCAGCCACGTACTGGACCGCATGATCGACGTCGGCTCCGGCAAGGTGCGGATCGTCCCCACGATCGTCGTCACCGCGGTCATGGCGTGGCTGGTCTCCTCGGTGTTCGACACCGCCTGGACCAACGCCGTCACCGTCACCATGGGCTTCGCCATCCTGTGCGTGTCCATCGTGCTCGTCACCGGCTACGCCGGGCAGCTCTCGCTCGCCCAGTACGTCCTGGCCGGCTTCGGCGCCCTGGTCGCCGCGCGCCTGGTGGCCGACCTGAAGTGGCCCTTCCTCGCCGCCCTCGTCGGTGCCGTGGCCGTCACCGCGCTGCTCGGCGTGCTGGTGGCACTGCCCGCCCTGCGCACCCGCGGCATCAACCTGGCCATCGTCACCCTCGGCCTCGCCGTCGTCATCTACAACATCGTCCTCAACAACAGCGACTACAGCGGCGGCACCAGCGGCATCGTCGTCCCGCCCATCGAGATCCTCGGACTGAACGTCAGCGGCCTGCTCGCACCCGGCAACTACGCCGTGATGGCGCTCGTCCTGCTGGTGCTCGTGGCGGTCGGCGTCCTCAACCTGCGCCGCGGCGCCGTCGGCCGGCGGCTGCTCGCCGTGCGGAGCAACGAGCGTGCGGCGGCCTCCCTGGGCGTCAGCGTCTTCGGGGCCAAGCTGTTCGCGTTCGGTGCGGCGGCCGGCATCGCGGCCATCGCCGGTGTGGTGCTCACCTTCCGCAGCTTCAGCGTGGTGACCGTCAACTTCGACACCTTCAACTCCATCGTGGTCGTCGCCATGACCGTGGTGGGCGGCGCCGGGTACGTCGGCGGCGGTGTCATGGGCGGCACGCTGATGCCGTCGGGCGTCGGCTCCGAACTGTTCTCCGGCATCCACGCGATCGAGTCCTGGCTCCCGCTGATCAGCGGCCTGATGCTGCTGGTCATCCTGGTGCAGAACCCGTCCGGCCTCTGGCAGGTCAACGTCGAACTGGTCAAGGGCATCGGACGCAGGCTGCGCCGCAGGAAGGCGGAGCCCGTGGCCGACGCCGCCGACGCCGCGGCCGCCGAGGCCGTCAGGGCCGAACCGGTGGCGCCCAAGCGGCTCACCGTCTCCGGAGTACGGGTGCGCTTCGGCAACGTCGTCGCCGTGGCCGACGCCACCTTCACCGTCGAACCCGGCACCGTGCACGGCCTGATCGGCCCCAACGGCGCCGGCAAGACCACCGTCATCGACGCCGTCACCGGCTTCGTACGGTGCGAGACCGGAACGGTCGACCTGGAGGGCACCGACCTGACCCGCCTGTCGCCGCAGAAGCGGCTGAAGGCCGGCCTGGGCCGCTCCTTCCAGTCCCTGGAGCTGTTCGAGGACCTCACCCTGCGCGAGAACCTCGCCATCGCCAGCGAGCAGTGGAGCCCCCTGAAGTACGGAGCCGACTTCGTGCGGCCGGGCCGCATCCAGCTCAACGGCGCGGCGCTCGCCGCGGCCCGCGAGTTCAACCTGCTCGGCGAACTCGACCTGAAGCCCGGCGAACTCTCCATGGGCCACCGCCGCCTCGCGGCGATCGCCCGGGCCGTGGCCAGCACCCCCTCGGTGCTCTGCCTCGACGAGCCCGCCGCCGGCCTCAGCGACCCCGAGGCACAGGACCTCGCCGCGCTGCTGCGCCGCCTGGCCAAGGACTGGGGCATGGGCATCCTGCTGGTCGAGCACAACATCGACATGGTGCTCGCCGCCTGCGACGAGGTGACCGTGCTGACCGCCGGGGCCGTCCTCGTCAACGGCAGCCCCGACGAGGTGCGCAACGACCCGCGGGTGCTCAGCGCCTACCTGGGGGGCGGGGCCGACGAGCCTTCCGGCACCTCCGGGTCCGCCGACCCGCACGAGACGGCGGGGCCGGCCGGCCGGCGCGACGGCGACCTCGTCGAGGAGCTCGGCCGGTGACCGTGGACGGGGGCACGGCCCGACGGGTCGTGCCCGCCCGGCTGGCCCACGTGGTGCTCCGCACCCGGCGGCTGCGGCCGATGCTCGACTGGTGGGCCGACCTGCTCCAGGCGGAGGTGGTGTTCGAGAACGAGTTCATCGGCTTCCTCACCTTCGACGACGAGCACCACCGGATCGCGATCGTCCGGCCGCCGGACCTCGAAGGCCCCGCCGGGCACACGGCGGGCCTGGACCACATCGCGTTCACCTACGCGAGCCTGGCCGACCTGGTGGCCACGTACGAGCGGCTCAAGGGCCGGGGCACCGACGCCACCTGGGCCGTCAACCACGGCCCGACCCTGTCGCTCTACTACCAGGACCCGGACGGCAACCGGGCCGAGCTGCAGATCGACCGGTTCCGCGGCAACGAGGAGGCGACCGCGTTCCTGCGCTCGCCGGCCTTCGCCCGCCACCCGGTCGGTCACGGCGTGGACTTCGCCGACCTGGTCCGCCGCTTCCACGAGGGCGAGGACGAGACCGTTCTCACGACCTACCGCTACGACCACGAGAACGCCCGGTCCGTGCCGGGCCCGCCGGTCCGGGAAGGGGGCGAGGGGGTGTGAACACCGATCCGCTGACCGTGGTGCGCGACTTCTTCGCGCACTTCGGGCCGACCCACGACGACATGGTGGCGACCGCCCGGCGGCTGTGCCACGACGACCTGTGGTGGGCCTCCGCCGGCTTCGACCCGCCCCGGGTGACCAGCCTGGAGCAGCTGGTGGCGGACCTGGAGAAGGCGAAGGCCCGCAAGGGGGTGGCGGGCTTCAGGTTCGAGCTGGTGCACGCCGCCGCCGACGGCCCCCACGTCCTCACCGAGCGGTACGACGACGCCGTCGGCGCCGACGGCGAACTGCTCCACTCGTTCAAGGTGATGGGCACGCTCAAGGTCGAGGACGGCCGCATCCGCTGGGTCCGCGACTACTTCTACGACACCCGCGAGTTCGCCGAGCGATATCTGCCCGAGGACTTCACGACCGACCGGCCGCCCCTCCTGGACGACCACATGCGCGCCGGGGACTGACCCTTCTTCCCCCGTGTCGCCGACCCTGATAGAACACTGTTTGGTTTTACGCCGAGGTGAACGGAGAACACGACGATGGGTTCCCTGGACGAGAGGGTCGCGCTGGTCACCGGCGCCGGCTCCGGAATGGGCCGGGCCTCTGCCGAGGCCCTCGCCGCGGCGGGCGCCAAGGTGGTGGTGACCGACGTGAACGGCGACACCGCGACCGCCACCGCGCAGGCGATCAGCCAGGCCGGCGGTACGGCCGCCGCGGTGGTCCTCGACATCGCCGACGAGGCCTCCTGGGAGGAGGCCGTCGCGGCGGCGCGCCGCGAGTTCGCCGAGCCGGTGACCGTGCTGCACAACAACGCGGCGCTCACCGCCGGACCGGTGATGGACCGCGACCGCGACCCGCTCCACCTCGACCTGGACGCGTGGAACACCAGTCTGTCGGTCACCCTGACCGGAGCGGCACTCGGCTGCAAGCACGTGCTGCCCGGAATGCTCGACGCCGGGAACGGCAGCATCGTCAACATGGCCTCTACCCGCGGCGTCACCGGCGCCACCTGGCGGATGAGCTACAACACCGCCAAGGCCGGCATCATCGGGCTGACCCGCACGGTGGCGGTGCACTACGGGGCGCGGGGCGTGCGCTGCAACGCGATCGTGCCCGGCGTCTTCGACACCCCCGCGCTGCGCAGCGGTCTGCCCGCGGAGCGGCTGCGCGAGGTCGAGCGCTCCCACCTGCTGAACCGGGTCGGCCGCCCCGAGGAGATGGCGCAGGCGGTGGTGTTCCTCGCCTCCGACCTCTCCAGCTTCATCACCGGCGCGGTCATCCCGGTCGACGGCGGACAGACCGCCTTCAGCGAAGGACTGGCCCCCGCGGTCAGCCGTGGAATCGAGGACTGAGCCATGAGCAAGAGGACACTGGTCATCGGCGGTACCGGTCCGACCGGCCCGCACATCCTGCAGGGGCTGCTCGACCGGGGCCACGACGTCACCATGCTGCACCGCGGCGCCCACGAGCCGCCCGGTCTGCCCGACGTCCGGCACCTGCACGCCGACCCGCACTTCGCCGAGACGCTCCAGGAGGCCGTCGGCGGCCAGGAGTGGGACCTCGTGGTCGCGACCTACGGGCGGATGCGGGTGACCGGGGAGTTCTTCGCCGGCCGGACCGACCAGCTGATCTGCGTCGGCGGTGTGCCGGTCTACCGCGGCTTCATCGAGCCGCAGGGCTCCAAGCCGTGGGGCATGAAGATCAACGCCCGCGAGGACAGCCCGCTGGCCGACACCGCCGAGGTGCCCGCGAAGTTCGCGATGCAGATCCTGAACGCCGAGCGCTCGGTGATGGAGCGTGCCGCGAACGGCGCCTACAAGGCGACCTACGTCCGGTACCCGCAGATCTACGGCCCACGCAACATCGTGCCGTGGGAGTGGGCCGTGCTGAAGCGGATCCAGGACGGCCGGAAGTACATGATCCTGCCCGACGACGGCCTGTGGGTGATCTTCCGCTGCGCCGCCCGGAACGCGGCGGCGGGCATCATGGCCGTCGTCGACCGGCCCGAGGTGGCCGACGGCGAGTCCTACAACGTCGCCGACGACGACCAGTTCACCCTGCGGCAGTGGGCCGAGGTGGTGGCGGAGATCTGCGGGCGGCCGCTCGACTTCGTCGGCATCCCCTCGCTGATCGCCCCCTCGGCCGTCAACGAGTTCCTGGCGCCGGCCTCCCGGCCGCACATGATGGTCGACGCCTCCAAGATCCGCACGCAGCTCGGTCACCGGGACGTGATCACGGCGTACGACGCGCTCGTGGAGACCGTCGAGTGGCTGCGGGAGAACCCGCCCACCCCCGAGGCGTACCCGATGTACACCGGAAGGTTCGACTACGAGCTGGAGGACCGGCAGGTCGCCGCCTACGCCAAGGCGGTCGAGATGTGCCGGGCCGAGGCGCCCGACGAGGCCCCGCCCCTGGCCCACCCCATGCCGCACCCGAAGGTCCCGTCGCTGACCGGCGACGAACGCGGACGCTGAGCGAAGGACGAGACCGTGCCCATCCACCAGAAGCTGTCCGAGGACGGTGTTCTCGAACTGGTCGTCGACGCCCCGCCGGTCAACGCCGTGGGGATCGAGGACCTGGCCGCGCTGGCAACCGCCGTGGAGGGCGTCGGCGCGCGCCCCGAGGTGCGCGCGGTGGTCCTGCGCGGCGAGGGGAGGGGCTTCATCGGCGGCGGTGACGTCAAGGAGGTCCAGCGGCTGCCCGGTTTCGAGGGCATCCTCGGGCAGGTCAACGGCTCCACCGACCTGACCGTGGCCCTGCACGAGTGCGCCGCCCCCGTGATCGCGGCCGTCCACCGGTACTGCATCGGGCTGGGCGTCCTGGTCGCCGGGGCCTGCGACATCGTGGTCGCCGACGAGGAGTGCCGCTTCGTGCTCGCCGAGGTCGACAACGGTGCCACCGGCGGCGCGGTCCAGGCGATGGGCCTGATGCCGGACAAGCGGCTGCGCCAGGCCATGCTCACCTGCGAGCCGGTCCTGGGGCGGGAGCTGGCCTCGTACGGGACCGTGGTCGCGGTGCCCGACGAGGAGTCGGTGGCGGTGGAGGCCCGGCGGCTGGCCGGGCTCATCGCGGCCAAGCGGCCGTCGGTGGTCAGGGCGGCCAAGAAGGCCATCAACGGCAGCGCCCGACGGGACATCGGCCCGCTGTACCGCCAGGAGACCGCGCTGACCCTCGAACTCAACCTGCGCGGTGACGCCCACGAGGCCCGTGAGACCTTCGTCTCCGGCGAGCGCCGGGGCTACCTGTCGCGGGACACCTCTTCGTAGGGGACCGCTCGGACGGTTCCCGCCGGGCTCGTGGGGGCCGGCACCGCGGTCCGCCGCGGTGCCGGCGTTCCCACGGGCCCTTCGGCGCGGGCAGCCGGTCTCCGGAAGGCATCGACCCGTCATCCCCCCGGTAGGGCCCGGGCCGTTGGGAGAACCCCGGTCCCGGTCAGAGCTGCACATCAGGATCCAAACGCTGTATGGTTTTGTGGACGGCATCGGACAGCCGACCCGCACGACGTCGAGCACTGGAGGAACGCCCATGCCCGCGGACAGGTCCGTGAAGTACACCCGCACCCCCTACCTCGTGGTGCAACGGGACAACTCCACCCGCAAGGACGTCTACGGCACGATCGGTGACTCGGTGGTGCTGCAGGCCCAGTTGCTCCGGGGTGAGAACCCGTCCACCACCTGCGTGGTCGCCATGCACCCCATCGGATCCCCCGGTTACCTGCCGATGTTCTCGGCGCTGGCCCGCGCCGGATTCCACGTGGTCGCCGCCGGCACCCGCTACAGCAACGGCGACGCCGCGCTGATCATGGAGAACGTCCTCCTCGACCTCGGCGCCGTGGTGAAGGACGCCAAGGAGCGCCTCGGCTACGAGCGGGTCGTCCTGGCCGGATGGAGCGGCGGCGGCTCGCTGATGATGGGCTATCAGGCCGAGGCCGAGAAGCCGGTCATCAAGCTCACCGGCGCGGGGGAGCACACCCCGCTCGCCGACACCCGGCTCACCCCGGCCGACGGGGTGATGATCCTCGCGGCCCACCGCAGCCGGCACCACCTGCTGACCGACTTCCTGGACGCCTCGATCCTGGACGAGTCGCGCCCCGACGAGCGCGACCCGCACCTGAACCTGTACTCCCCTCAGAACCCCCATCAGCCGCCGTACACCGCGGAGTTCCTGGCCGAGTACCGCGCGGCCCAGGTGGCCCGCAGCCGCCGCATCACCGCCTACGCCCAGGAGCGGCTGGCCGATCTGAAGGCGGCCGGACGCCACCAGGAGGAGCACTGCTTCGTGGTGCAGGGCACCATGGCCGACCCCCGCTGGCTGGACCTCTGCGTCGACCCCAACGACCGGGCCCCCGGCTCCTACCTCGGCGACCCCCGCCTGGTCAACGACGGCCCCTCGGCGCTGGGCCGCTTCACCACCACCCGCAGCTGGCTCTCCCAGTGGTCCTTCGACACCGCCCAGGTCGACGCCGTCGACGCGGCGGCCCGGGTCGGCGTCCCCGTGCTCCTGCTGGAGAACTCCCGCGACGACGCGTGCCCGCCGGCCCACCCCCGGGCCATCTACGAGGCCATCACCCACGAAAACAAGCAGCTCAGCGTCATCGAGGGCGCGAACCACTACTACAGCGGCCAGAAGGAACACCTCCAGTCCGCGGTCGACCACATCGACGGCTGGCTGACGCAGAACGGGTTCGACCGATGACCGCCCGGGCGTCCGCCGACGGCGGCGCGCTCGCCGGCCTGCGCGTCCTGGAGGTCGGACACATCATCAGCGGGCCCTTCTGCGCCCACCTGTTCGCCGACCACGGCGCCGAGGTCATCAAGGTCGAGCCCCCGACCGGGGACGACATGCGCCGCTGGGGCGGGCTCTACAAGGGCGTGGGGCTGTACTGGCCCATCATCGGCCGCGGCAAGAAGTCGGTCACCCTCGACCTCCGCGACGCCGAGGGGCAGGCCGCCTTCCGCGAGCTGGCCCGCACGGCCGACGTGGTCGTCGAGAACTTCCGCCCCGGCACCATGGAGCGCTGGGGCCTGGGCCCCGAGGACCTGCACGCCGACAACCCGGACCTGGTGATGGTCCGCATCACCGGGTACGGGCAGACCGGCCCCCTGCGCGACCGGGCCGGGTTCGGCTCCATCGCCGAGGCGATGAGCGGCTTCCGGCACCTGTCCGGCGAACCGGACCGGCCGCCCGTGCGGGTCGGCGTCTCCATCGGGGACGCCCTCGCCGGCACCCAGGGCTTCATCGGCGCGCTGCTCGCCCTGCTGTCGGGCCATCTGCGTCCGGGGCCCCGGGGCCAGGTGATCGACGTGGCGCTCTACGAGGCGACGTGGATGTACATGGAATCGATCCTCCCCGAGTTCGTGAAGCTGGGGAAGGTGCGCGGTCCCTCCGGACCACTGCTGCCGGGCATCGCGCCCTCCAGCGTCTACCCCACGTCCGACGGGCGGTGGATCGTCATGGGGGCCAACAAGGACACCGTGTTCAGCCGGCTCGCCGCCGTCATGGAACGCCCCGAGTGGGCCGCCCCGGACGGCCGTTACGCCACCCATCTGCTGCGCGGCGAGCACCAGCTCGAACTGGACGCCGAGATCGCGCGGTGGACGCGCGGGCAGACGGTCGACGAACTCCTCGACGTGCTGGACAGGGCGGGGGTGCCCGCCGGCCGGATCTACACCGCGCCCGACATCCTCGGCGATCCGCACTACCGCGCCCGGGAGATGGTGGTGGAGGTGCCCGATCCGTCCCTGGACGGCGAGAGCGTCCCCATGCCGGGTGTGGTGCCCAAGCTGAGCCGGACACCGGGCGGTGTCCGGCGCGGTGCGCCGCTGCTCGGTGAGCACAACGACGAGATCCTCGGTGCGCTGCGGATCACGTCCGCGGGCCGGAGGTGACCGTGCACCGGGTATCCCTGGCCCTGCGCGGCACGGCCGGGCGGATCGTGGCCGACGTGCGTGAACCGGCCGGGCCCGGCCCCGGACGCGGCTCGGTGGTGCTGCTCCACGGAGGCGGCCAGACCCGGCACTCCTGGAGCCGTGCCGCCGAGACCCTGGCGGGCGACGGCTGGACGGCCGTGACCTACGACGCCCGCGGACACGGCGAGAGCGACTGGGCCGCGGACCGGGACTACTCCATCGAGCGCTACGTCGACGACCTGGAACACGTCCTGGACCAGGTGGGCGGGGGCCGCCCCGCATGCCTGGCCGGCGCGTCCCTCGGCGGCATGACCGCGCTCATGGGGCTGGCCCGGCGCCCCGGTCTGACCGAGCGTCTGGTGCTGGTCGACATCACCCCCCGCCCGCACCCGGACGGCATCGCCCGCATCAAACGGTTCATGACGGCCCACCTCGACGGCTTCGACAGCCTGGAGGAGGTGGCGGAGGCCGTCGCCGCGTACCGCTCCGCCGAACGTCGTCCGGACACCGAGGGACTGCACCGCAACGTGCGCCGCGGTGCGGACGGACGATGGCGGTGGCACTGGGACCCGGCCATCCTCCGGGAGGCGGGCGACGGCCCCGACCCGCTGGTCCGGCCGGACGACGCGGTCGCCGCCGCGAAGTCGGTCACCGTGCCCACCCTGCTGGTCGCGGGCGGTGCCAGCGACGTGGTCCGGGAGGACGAGGTGGGCGAGTTCCTCACCGTGATGCCCACGGCCCGCGCGGTCACCCTCGACGGCGCGGGACACATGGTCGTCGGCGACCGCAACGACGCGTTCGTCGAGGCCATCCGGGCCTTCCTCGACGATTGACCCCTTAACCCAAGGGTGTTAGATTAATGCTCCGTAAGGCTCCTTGTGAGTGCCCTGCCGGCCTGACGCGAAAGAGGCTCCATGAAGTTCAACCTGATGTCGCTGGGTGACCTCGTCACCGACCCCGTGACCGGTGAGCGGAGCACCAACGCGCGCCGCTACAAGATGTTCCCGGAGATGGCCGTCCTCGCCGAGTCGGCCGGCTTCAACGGCATCAACATGGGGGAGCACCACGGGATCGAGTACATCTACTCGGCACCGCCCGTCGTCCTCGCCGCCATCGCGGAGCGCACCACCACCCTGCGCCTCGGAACCGCCGTCACCCTGCTCGCCAACCTGGACGGGCTGCGCATCGCCGAGGACTACGCCACGGTCGACGTGCTGTCGGACGGCCGGGTCGACGTCGTGCACGGCCGGGGCAACTTCTTCGCCTCGACCTACACCCTCTTCGGCCAGAGCCTGGACGAGTCCGCCGCCCGCTTCAAGGAGAACGCGGAGCTCGTCGACCAGCTCTGGACCGGTGAACCCCTGCACTGGTCGGGGCGGTTCCGGCCCTCCATCAACGGCGAGTCCCTCCAGCCGGCCCCGATCCAAGCCGCCCGCGACTGCATGTGGATCGGCGGCGGCAGCTCCCTGGAGTCCGTCGAGCTCGCCGCCCGCCTGGGATGGAAGCTGATGCTTCCCAGCGCCTTCGGCGACCCGTCGTTCTTCACCAAGGTCGTGGACCACTACCTCGCCAAGTGGGAGGAGTTCGGCCACGACTGGGAGCCGGAGATCGGCGCCGGATGGCACGTCTGGGTCGGCGCCGACAGCAAGTCGGCCCGCGACCAGTGGGAACCGCGGTACGCCGCCTACCACGCCTGGATGAACGAGCTGCTCGCGCAGATCAACCCCGCCGTCCCGAAGCAGAACCAGCGTCCCTTCAACTTCGACTGGCTCACCACCAAGGGCCCCGCCATCGTCGGCAGCCCCGACGAGGTCGTCGACCGGATCTCCCGGCTGAGCGAGCAGCTCAAGGTCACCACGCATCTCGCCTACATGGACATGGGCGGCATGCCGGAACCGGAGCTGTTCAACGCCATCGAGCTCTTCGGCAGCAAGGTGATCCCGCAGCTCGCGGACGCCTGACCGGCTCCGACGCCCCGGCCCCGACCCGACCGTCCCACTCAGGAGAAACCCATGCCCGTGCTGTCTCCTGCCGTCGTCGTCGACGCGGTGCGCACCCCTTCCGGCCGGGGCAAGCCCGGTGGCGCCCTGTCCGGTGTGCACCCGGCGGACCTGCTGGCCACGACGCTGACGGCCCTGCTCGAACGCACCGGGATCGACCCGGCGCAGGTCGACGACGTGATCGCCGGCTGTGTCGGCCAGGCCGGGGACCAGGCCACCAACGTGGCCCGCACCGCCCTGCTCACCGCCGGCTACCCGGAGTCCGTGCCGGCCACCACCGTCGACCGCCAGTGCGGCTCCGCCCAGCAGGCGCTGCACTTCGCCGCGCAGGGCGTGATGAGCGGTGCCTACGACGTGGTGGTCGCCGGCGGCGTGGAGTCCATGAGCCGGGTGCCGCTCGGATTCCCGGGGCGCGACGGCAAGCCGTTCGCGCCCCTGGCGGGCCGCTACCCCGAAGGACTGGTCGGACAGGGCGTCTCGGCCGAGATCATCGCGGGACGCTGGAAACTGGACCGGCGGGAGCTGGACGAGTTCGCCGCACGGTCCCACGAACTGGCCGCGGCCCGTGCGGCCGCGGGTGACTTCGCCCGGGAGATCGTGCCGGTCGGGGACGTCACCGCGGACGAGACCGTCCGCCCCGGCACCACCGCGGACCAACTGGCGGGCCTGCGCCCGTCGTTCAAGGACGACACGCTCGGGGAACGCTTCCCGGAGATCGGGTGGCACATCACGCCCGGCAACTCCTCGCCCCTGACCGACGGGGCCTCCGCGGCCCTGGTGACCAGCGAGGAGAAGGCCGCCGAACTGGGCCTCGCACCGCGGGCCCGGCTCACCGGCTTCGCGGTGACCGGCAGCGACCCGCTGCTGATGCTCACCGGCGTCGTCCCCGCCACCCGGCGCCTACTGGACCGCACCGGCCTGACGGTCGACGACATCGACGTCTTCGAGGTCAACGAGGCGTTCGCCCCCGTGCCCCTGGTCTGGGCCCGCGAACTCGGCGTCGACCTCGCGAAGGTCAACCCGCGGGGCGGGGCCATCGCCCTCGGCCACCCGATGGGCGCCTCCGGCACCCGCATCCTCGCCACCCTGATCGGCCACCTGGAGGCCACCGGCGGACGCCGCGGTGTGATCACCATGTGCGAAGGCGGGGGCATGGCCAACGCGACCCTGGTCGAGCTGGTCTGATGGCGGCCCGGGACGAGACGCCCAGGACCGGCGTCGAGCAGTTCTCCCTGACCGGGAAGATCGCGCTCGTCACCGGCGCGAGCTCCGGGCTCGGGGCGGGTTTCACCCGCGCGCTGGCCGCCGCGGGAGCGGACGTGGTCCTCGCCGCCCGCCGGGTGGACCGTCTCAGCGACGTCGCCCGGGAGGTCGAGAAGCACGGGGTGCGGGCGCTGCCGGTGCGCTGCGACGTGGTGTCCCCGGACGACTGCACGGCGGTCGTCGACCGTGCCGTCGCCGAACTCGGCGCCGTCGACGTGCTCGTGAACAACGCCGGCGTCGGCACGGCCGTCCCGGCCCTGCGCGAGACACCGGAGGAGTTCCGCCGCGTCGTCGACGTCAACCTCATGGGCGCCTACTGGATGGCCCAGTCCTGCGCCCGGGTCATGCGTCCCGGGTCCAGCATCATCAATGTCGCGAGCGCGCTCGCGCTGGTCAAGCCCTTCGCCCCGCAGGCGGCCTACGTCTCCAGCAAGGCCGGCCTGGTCGGCCTCACCCGCGACCTCGCCCAGCAGTGGTCGGGTCGCAAGGGCATCCGGGTCAACGCGATCGCCCCCGGCTACTTCGCCACGGACCTGACCGACCCGATCCCGCGTCCGGCGCTCGACGACTTCCTGGAGCACAACACCACGCTGAAGCGGCTGGGCGAGCCGCACGAGCTCGACGGCGTCGTGGTGTTCCTCGCGAGCGACGCGTCGACGTACGTCACCGGCATCACGCTGCCCGTCGACGGCGGTATGTCCGGCCACTAGCGGCCACTAGGAGCGCTGTTCATGAGTACTTCCCTGCAGGACCGCATGTGGGACTTCATGCGCGAGGAGGTGTTCCCGGCCGAACCGGTCTGGGCGGCCCACCTGCGCGAGCACGGCGAGCACAGCTACCCGCCCGTGATGGAGGAGCTGAAGGCCTCCGCCCGTGAGCGGGGGCTGTGGAACCTCTTCCTGCCCTCGGTCTCCGGCCTGTCGAACGCCGAGTACGCCCCCGTCGCCGAGATCACCGGCTGGTCCCCGGTCATCGCGCCCGAGGCGATCAACTGCCAGGCACCCGACACCGGCAACATGGAGACGCTCGCCCTCTTCGGCACGGACGAGCAGAAGAGGAGGTGGCTCGAACCCCTCCTCGCCGGAGAGATCCGCTCGGCCTTCGCGATGACCGAGCCCGACGTGGCCTCCTCCGACGCCACCAACATCTCCACCACGATCCGGCGGGACGGCGACTCCTACGTCATCGCCGGACGCAAGTGGTGGATCACCGGCTCCGCGGACGAGCGCTGCAAGGTCTTCATCGTGATGGGCAAGACCGACCCGGACGCCCCCACCCACCGGCAGCAGTCCATGGTGCTGGTGGAGCGGGACACGCCCGGACTCACCATCGAGCGGCACCTGCCGATCTTCGGCTACCAGGACCAGCACGGCCACTCCGAACTGGTCTTCGACGAAGTGCGGGTGCCGGCCGAGAACCTCCTCGCCGCCGAGGGCGACGGATTCACCATCGCCCAGGCCCGGCTCGGCCCCGGCCGCGTCCACCACGCCATGCGCGCGCTCGGGATGGCCGAACGGGCCCTCGCCCTGATGGTCCGCCGCGCCGGGGAACGGGTGGCGTTCGGCGGGCGGCTGGCCGACAACCCGGTCGTCCAGGAACTCATCGCCGACTCCCGGATGGACATCGACCAGGCCCGTCTGCTGGTGCAGCACACGGCCGGGCTCATCGACCGGCACGGGGCGAAGGCGGCCCGCGGGGAGATCTCCCAGATCAAGGTGGTCGCCCCGGCCGTCGCCACCCGGGTGATCGACCGGGCGATCGAGGTGTTCGGGGGCGCCGGCGTGAGTGACGACCTGCCGCTCGCCTACTTCTACGCCTGGGCACGGGTGCTGCGGATCGTCGACGGACCCGACGCCGTGCACCGGCGCACCGTCGCCCGGCAGGAACTGCGCCGGGAGCGACCGTACGCGGGCTGAGCCGACGAGTGACCGGGAGAGACCGATGACCCACAGCACCACCCACCCCCCGCGCCCGCCGGAAGCCTTCTCCGGCACGGTGGCCCGGACGGACGGGGACCGGACGGCGGACGAGACGGCGGTCCTGGAATCGATCGAGCGCCGCGTCCGGTGGCTCGCGACGGCGATGATCGACCACGCCAACCGCGGGCGCCCCAACCGCTCCGGGCTCAAGGTCGGCGGCCACCAGGCCTCCAGCGCCTCGATGGCCGGCATCATGACGGCCCTCTGGTTCGGCCGCCTGAGGGCCGAGGACCGGGTGTCGGTCAAGCCGCACGCCTCGCCGGTCCTGCACGCCGTCAACTACCTGCTGGGGTGGCTCGACCGGTCCTACCTCACCCGGCTGCGGGAGTACCGCGGACTGCAGAGCTATCCGAGCCGCACCAAGGACCCCGACCCGGTCGACTACTCGACCGGCTCGGTCGGCATCGGGGCGACCGCGCCGATCTGGGGCGCGGTCGCGGGCAGGTACGTCGACGACCGCACCGGCACCCGGCGCGGCGGACGGCAGTACTCGCTCGTCGGTGACGCCGAACTGGACGAGGGCGCGGTCTGGGAGGCCGTCCTCGACCCCGCCACGGCCGGCCTCGGCGAGGTCGTCTGGATCGTGGACCTCAACCGGCAGTCCCTGGACCGCGTGGTGCCCGACATCGCCGCCGGCCGGCTGGAGCAGATGTTCGACGCGGCCGGGTGGCAGGTCCTCACCGTCAAGTACGGACGCCGACTGCGGGCCCTCTTCGGCCGGCCGGGCGGCGACGCCCTGGAACGCCGGATCGACGAGATGCCCAACCCGGAGTACCAGCGGCTGCTGCGCTGCGACGCCGGCGAACTGCGCCGCCGCCTGCCCGGCATCGGACCCGACGCCGCCGTGGTCGCCGCCCTCGTCGCGGACGTCGACGACACCACACTGGTCGAGGCGGTCGCCGACCTCGGCGGCCACGACCTGCCCGCACTCCTCGACGCCTTCGACCGGATCGACGACACGCGCCCCACCGTGATCTTCGCCTACACCGTCAAGGGCTACGGGCTGGCCAGCGCGGGACACCCGCAGAACCACGCCAACCTGTTGAGCCCCGAGCAGCTGCACGACCTCGCCGTGCGCACCGGGGCCGACCCGGCCGACCCGTGGGCCGCGTTCCCCGCGGACAGCGCCGAGGGCCGGCACTGCGCCGCGGTCGCGGCCCGGCTGACCCGCACGCCGGTGGAGCCGGCCCCGCCGCCGGCCGTTCCGGCGGACCTGGGGCGGACCCCGAACGGGCGTGCGTCCACCCAGCAGGCGCTCGGGCGCACCCTGCTCGACCTGACCCGGTCCGCGCCGGAGGTGGCGGCCCGGGTGGTCACGGTGGCCCCCGACGTCGCCTCCAGCACCAACCTCGGCGGATGGCTCAACAAGGCCGGCCCCTGGTCCAGCACGGCCAAGCAGGACTGGTTCGCCGACGACGCCGAGACCCTGCTGCGCTGGGCCGAACGGCCCACCGGCCAGCACATCGAACTCGGCATCGCCGAGGTCAACCTGGTCGGCCTGCTGGGCGAACTCGGCGCCACCTGGAGCCGGTGGGGACACCCGCTCTTCCCGATCGGCGTGGTCTACGACCCCTTCGTCGGACGGGCCCTGGAGCCCTGGTCCTTCGGGATGTACGCCGGAGGACAGTCCATCCTGGTCGGCACCCCCTCGGGCGTCACCCTGGGACCCGAGGGCGGCGCCCACCAGTCGATCACCACGCCCTCGATCGGCCTGGAGCAGCCCGGATGCGTCGCCTTCGAGCCGGCCTTCGCCCTGGAGGCCGAGTGGTGCCTGCTGGACGGCCTGTCCCGGCTGGGCCGCGAGGGCGGCAGCTCGACGTACCTGCGGCTGTCCACGCGCCCCGTCGACCAGGCGCTGGCGCGGATACCGCAGGAGGCCGCCGCCCGGGAGCGGCGCCGCCGCCAGGTGCTGGCCGGCGGTTACCGGCTGCGCACCGCGCCCGGCGCCCGGGTCGCGATCGTCGCCA
Organism: Streptomyces viridosporus; assembly: GCF_002078235.1. Lineage (GTDB taxonomy): Bacteria > Actinomycetota > Actinomycetes > Streptomycetales > Streptomycetaceae > Streptomyces > Streptomyces viridosporus. Next base: position 20,335 of record NZ_MSGP01000107.1, on the reverse strand, counting down.
TGGGGGCGATGGTGACGGAGGCGGTCACGGCGGCCGACCGCCTCACGGCCGGCGGCCACCCCGTGGACGTGGTGGTGGCCACCAGCCCGGACCGGCTGATGCGGGCCCAGCGGGCCCGCGACGGACTGGAACCGGGGGACAGCTGGATCCTCGACCAGCTGTTCCCGCAACGCCGTCCGCAGGCCCTGGTGACCGTCCTCGACGGCCATCCGCACACCCTGGCCTTCCTGGCCGCCCACACCGCGGGGCTCGGCATCCGCACGCTCGGGGTGACGAGGTTCGGCGAGTCCGGCGACCTGCCGGACCTGTACGCGGCACACGGCATCGACGCCGATCACATCGTCCGCGCGGCCCTCGACCTGATCGACCGGCCCGATTGACGGGAGGAACACGCGCATGACGAGCCATCGGGTTCCGCCTCTGGAAAGGCTCCTGGCCGTCGAGGAGTGCAGACGGCTGATGGTCGAGTACGGCCGCCGGCTCGACCACGGACGCGGCGCGTCGGCCGCCGACCTCTTCACCGAGGACGGCGCCTGGCGCTCCCCGACGATCGACGCCGTCGGGCGGGAGGAGCTGCGTGCCTTCTTCGCCCGGCGGGACGCCCTGACGGCGCGGACGACCCGCCACGTCGTCACCAACATCGCCGTCGACGTGCTGGACGCCGACCACGCCCGCGGTGTGTCCGTCGCCGTCGAACTCCGGGACGACCGGGGCCCCGACGGCCTCGCGGTCGACACCCGTCCGGCCATCGCCGGGGACTACGAGGACGAGTTCGTACGCGTCGACGGCCGGTGGCTGTTCCGCGAGCGCCGCGTCGTCGTGGCGTTCAAGCGCGAGACGGAGACGTTCATGCGGCCCCTCCCGGCCGCGGGACAGCAGTGACGCCCCCGTCCGCCCCGACACGGTCCCTACCGGAGGAACCATGAGCCGTGCCTACGTCAGCGACGTCCTGCCCGCGCCGGTCGAGACCGTCTGGGCGGTGCTGGGCCGCTTCGAGGACATCGCGGACTTCGTCGGAAAACTGTCGGAGGGCGGCCTTGAGGGCGAAGGGGGACCGGCCGTCGGCTCCGTACGCCGTCTCGTGCTCCGCGACGGGGGTCGGGTGGTCCGCGAACGGCTCGTGGCGATGGACGCCGACGACCGGTCGTACTCCTACGACTTCCCGCCCGGGGAGAATCCGTTCCCGGTGCGCAGCTACCGGGCGACCGTCCGGGTCCGCCCGGTGACGCGCACGAACGGGACGTTCGTCGAGTGGTACGGCGACTTCGACTGCGACGCCGGCGTCGAGGCCGAGATGCACGAGGCCTTCACGAGCCGGTACGCGGAGTTCCTGGGGAACCTCCGCGACCACCTCGGCCTGCCGCCGGCGGTCCGGGAGTAGCGCCTCACCGGTGTCACCGGGCCGGGGGAGAGCGGCACCGTGCGTGCCGCCGTCCGGAGGGGCGGCCCGGTCCGCCGTACGGCACGGGCCGGCCCTCCGGCCGGCCCTCAGTTCTGGGCCCGCCCCCGCTCGATGACCGCGTCGGCCCGGGCGGCGACGTTCTCCGGACGGAACACGCGCTCCGCCCAGGCCAGGGAGCGGGAGCTCTCGCGCCGCACCGCCTCCGCGAGCGTGGAGGCGGCGTTGTCGCGGTAGAGCGCCAGGTACTCGGCGGCGATCTCCGGGTCGAGCTCGGCGATCTGCCGTGCCGTCTCCCGGGCGGTGGCGAGCAGGTCCTCGGCCTCCACCACCCGGTTGACCAGCCCCCAGGTGAGCGCCTCCCCGGCGCCGATCAGACGTCCCGTGAGGCTCATCTCCCGGGCCCGGCGCACGCCGACGGCCTGGGGCAGCAGGTAGGACAGGCCCCAGCCGGGCAGCACGCCGACCCGGGCGTGGGTGTCGCCGAAGCGGGCCGCCGGTGAGGCGATGACGAAGTCGCAGTGCAGCACGATCTCCAGACCGCCGGTGACCGCCGGACCGTTCACCGCGGCGACGACCGGCTTGGCCGGACGGTGCCAGGGGGCGTTGTCGCCGGCCGAGGGGCCCGCCGAGCGCATGTTGTCCCCGGTCTCGCCCAGTTCGCGCAGGTCGAGCCCGGCGCAGAAGGCCCGCCCCGCCCCGGTCAGCACCACCGCGCGCACCCGCGCGTCGTCGGTGAGCCGGGCCATGGTGGCGCTCAGCTCCCCGATCAGCCGGGAGGACAGCGCGTTGCGCCGCAGCGGGCGGTTGAGCGTGACCGTGGCGACCGCCCCGTCGTGCTCGACCAGGACACAGTCGGAGGGGTTCGTGGAGGACACACCAGGCTCCTAACGGTGATGGGTTTCGCAGCCCCCAGAGTGACAGGCGTCACCCGGTCACACCAGAGCCAATCGCTGTTAGATTAGCGCGGTCCGATCACCGAGGAGGATCCGTGACCGACGACCGCAGGCAGCGACACCTCGTGGACCTCGACAACCGCAGGCCGGAACTGGCCGGTGAACTGTTCGAGACGCTCGCGGACATGCAGGCGCGGTGTCCCGTGGCCTGGAGCGAGGCGTCCGGCGGCTTCTGGGCCCTGCTCAAGCACGCCGACATCGTGACCGCCTCGGCGGACTGGGAGACGTTCACCGTCACCGAGGGCATCATGATCCCGCCGACCGGCAAGTCCATGCCGGTGATCCCGGCGGAACTGGACCCTCCGCGCCACGGCGCCTTCCGCAAACTGGTCCTTCCGCACTTCACCCCCAAGGCGCTCGGCCCCTGGGAGGCCGGTGTCCGCCGCATCGTCGCGGACGGGTTCGCCCCGCTCGCGGAGCGGGGACGCGCCGATCTGGTCACCGAGTTCGCCCGCCCCGTGCCCGTCCTGGTGATCTGCCGGATCCTCGGCATCCGGGCGGACTGGGAGCGCATTCACTCCCTCGGCGAGGAGTTCATGGAGGCGTTCGCCGACACCGACCACCCCGAACGGGGCAGGGCCGCCGCCCAGCGGCTGGAGGCGTTCCTGGCGGAGGAGATCGCCGCCCGGCGCGGCCGGCCCGCCGAGGACCTGCTCGGGCAACTGGTCAACGCCGAGATCGAGGGCGAGACCGTCTCGGACGTCGAGGCGCTCGGCCTGGTGCAGCTCCTGGTCGTCGCCGGCCACGGCACCACGGTCGACGGCATCGGGACGATGATCTACCGCCTCATCACCGAACCGGGCGTCCGCGACCGGCTGCTCGCCGACCGCTCCCTGGTGCCGAAGATGATCGAGGAGTGCCTGCGGCTGCACCCGCCGGTGTGGAACATGGCCCGCACCGTACGGCGCGGGACCACCCTGCGCGACGCCGAACTGTGCCCCGGCGAGAAGGTGATGCTGGCCTTCGGCGCGGCGAACCGCGACCCCGACAAGTTCGACGACCCCTTCGCCTTCGACCTCGACCGCCCCGGCCTGACCCAGCACCTCGCCTTCGGCAGCGGTCGGCACCGGTGCCTCGGGGAGGGCCTGGCCCGGCTGGAGCTGCGGACGGTCCTGGAGCACCTCCTGGACGAGTTCCCGGCCCTCGAACTCGACGGCCCCGTGGTCTGGGGCGGCCACACCAACTCCCACGGGCTGCGCAGCCTTCCGGTGCGCTTCGCGGAGGGCGCCGGGCCCGCGGCCGTACGGACGCGGGAGGACGGCGTTGTCTGAGACGGGGAAGCGGCTGACGGGTTTCGGTTTCGGGACCACCACCGACGAGGTCGTCGACGGCGTCGACCTCACCGGCCGCACGGCGATCGTCACCGGCGCCACCTCGGGCCTCGGCACCGAGACCGCGCGCGCCCTCGCCGTGACGGGGGCCCGGGTCGTCCTCGCCGCCCGCCGCACCGGCGCCGCGGCCCGGATCGCCGCGGAACTGACGGAGCGCACCGGCAACCGGCGGATCGAGGCCCGCGAACTGGACCTCGCCGACCCGCGCTCGGTGCGCCGGTTCACCGACGGGTGGACCGGGCCGGTGCACGTGCTCGTGAACAACGCCGGGATCATGGCGCTGCCCGAACTGGAGCGCACGCCGTACGGCTGGGAGCAGCAGCTCGCCACCAACTTCCTCGGTCACTTCGCACTGGTGCGGGGCCTGGAACGGCCGCTGGCCGAGGCGTCGGGCGCCCGCGTGGTGTGCCTCAGCTCCGCCGCGCACCTGCGCTCGCCGGTCGTCTTCGACGACCTGCACTTCCGCTTCCGCCCCTACGACCCGTGGCTGGCGTACGCGCAGTCGAAGACCGCCGACGTGCTGCTCGCCGTCGGGGTCACGCGCCGCTGGGGCGACCGGGGCGTGCGAGCCAACGCCGCCCACCCCGGCATCGTCCACACCGAGTTGCAGCGGCACATCCGGTGGGACACGGAGGGGTTGCCCATGAAGTCCGTCGAGCAGGGCGCCGCGACGTCGGTCCTGCTCGCCACCGCACCCGAACTCGCGCACGCGGGAGGCGGTTACTACCAGGACTGCGGGCCGGCCGCCGTCGTCGCGGAACGCCGTTCGGACCACTCGGGGGGCGTGGCCCCGTACGCGCTGGACCCGGCCGCGGCCGAGAGGCTCTGGGAGACCGCGACGGCCGCGCTGGCCCTCTGAACCCCGTTGTCCGCCACGGATCACCAGTCCCCCGGAGACAGGTGATCCGACTCCACAGTAATCTAACAACGTTTGATACGGTGGGGCGCCAGCACGCCCACCCCTCGAGAAGAGGAGCCGCCATGCAGGTGCGCGTCACCGCCGAGAGGATCGACATCCTCGACCCCGCCCTGCTGACCGCGCTGTCGGTCGTCACCGAACTCGATGCCCGGAGCGCGGCACGGGCGCTGGCGGCCGACGGCCTGGCCCGCGCCACCGACGAACAGGACCCGGCACACGTGTGGCTCGACGTCGCCGAACTCCGGCGCCGCGCCCATCCGTCCGGCGACGACGGGTGGCGCACCCGCTACGACGAGATGATCGGGTACGCCGCCGGCAAGGGCTGGGCCGACGACACCCGCTCAGTGGTCCGAGCCCACCTGGAGGCACCCCGATGAGCGCACGAGTGACCGAACTGGACCGGGTGGTGATCCGGTTCGCCGGCGACTCCGGCGACGGCATGCAGCTGGTGGGGGACCGGTTCACCCAGGAAGCGGCCGTCTTCGGCAACGACCTGTCCACCCTGCCGAACTTCCCGGCCGAGATCCGGGCGCCCCAGGGCACCATCCCGGGCGTCAGCAGCTTCCAGCTGCACTTCGCCGACCACGACATCCTCACTCCCGGCGACCGGCCCGACGTCCTGGTGGCGATGAACCCGGCCGCGCTGCGCGCCAACATCGGGGACCTCCGGCCGGGCGCGACGGTCGTCGTCGACACCCACGACTTCACCGCACGCAACCTCGCCAAGGCCGGCTACGAAGCCAGCCCGCTGGACGACGACTCGCTGGCGGACTTCGCCGTCCACGCCCTCGACCTGACCGGGATGACCGTGGAGGCGGTCAAGTCCTTCGGGCTCTCCCGCAAGGACGCGGCCCGCGCCAAGAACATGTTCGCGCTGGGCCTGCTGTCCTGGCTGTACGGCCGCGAGGTCGACGGCACGGTCGCCTACCTCGGCGGCAAGTTCGCGAAGAAGCCCGCGATCCGCGACGCCAACGTCACGGCGCTGCGCGCGGGCTGGAACTTCGGCGAGACCACCGAGACCTTCGCCGTCTCCTACCGGGTCAAGCCCGCCGCCGTGGCCCCCGGCCGCTACCGCAACATCACCGGCAACACCGCCCTGTCCTACGGCCTCCTGGCCGCAGGACGCCTCTCGGGACTCCCGGTGTTCCTCGGCGCCTACCCGATCACGCCTGCCTCCGACATCCTCCACGAACTGAGCAGGCACAAGAACTTCGGCGTCACCGCCTTCCAGGCCGAGGACGAGATCGCCGCCATCGGCGCGGCCCTGGGCGCCTCCTACGCCGGCCACCTCGGCGTCACCACGACGTCCGGACCGGGCGTGGCGCTCAAGGCCGAGACCATCGGCCTCGCGGTGATGCTCGAAGTGCCGCTGGTCATCGTCGACGTGCAGCGCGGCGGACCCTCCACCGGACTGCCGACCAAGACCGAGCAGGCGGACCTGCTCCAGGCGATGTACGGGCGCAACGGCGAGGCGCCGCTGCCGGTCGTCGCGCCCCGGTCCCCGGCGGACTGCTTCGACGCCGCCGTCGAGGCGGCCCGGATCGCCGTCACCCACCGCACCCCCGTGATGCTGCTCTCCGACGGTTACCTCGCGAACGGCTCCGAACCCTGGCGGCTCCCGGACGTGGCCGCGCTGCCCCGCATCGAGCCGGGCTTCGCGACCCCGCCGGACGGCGGCGGCAGCTTCCTGCCCTACGCGCGCGACCCGGAGACCCTGGCCCGGCCCTGGGCGCCGCCCGGAGTCGCCGGACTGGAGCACCGCATCGGCGGCATCGAGAAGAAGGACGGCACCGGGGACATCTCCTACGACCCCGACAACCACGACCACATGGTCCGCACCCGGCAGGCCAAGGTCGACGCGGTCGCCCGGTCGATCCCCGCCCTCGACGTGGACGACCCGGACGGCCGGGCGCGCGTCCTGGTCATCGGCTGGGGCTCGACGTACGGCCCCATCGGAGCCGCCGTGCGCCGGCTGCGCCGGCGCGGCCTCGACATCGCCCAGGCGCACCTGCGCCACCTCAACCCGTTCCCGGCGGAACTGGGCGACGTCCTGGCCGCCTACGAGCGCGTGGTGTGCCCGGAGATGAACCTGGGCCAGCTCGCCACCCTGCTGCGCGACCGCTACCTCGTCGACGTGCGCAGACTCACCACCGTGCGCGGCATGCCGTTCGGCGCCGAGCAGCTCGAACAGGAGCTCCTCACCCACATCGACGAGATCTCGCAGGAGGCCTCATGACGGTCACCGACCTCCCCGTCCCCACCGTCGGGGACGAGCACGGCGGCACCGCCCTCGTCCCGTCCGCCGACGCCCCCCAGACCGGCAAAGAATTCACCAGCGACCAGGAGGTCCGCTGGTGCCCCGGCTGCGGCGACTACGCGGTGCTCAAGGCGGTCCAGAGCTTCCTGCCCACGCTGGGCCTGCGCCGCGAGAACATCGTCTTCGTCTCCGGCATCGGCTGCTCCTCGCGGTTCCCGTACTACCTCGACACCTACGGGATGCACTCCATCCACGGCCGTGCCCCCGCCATCGCCACCGGCATCGCCACCGCCCGTGAGGACCTCTCGGTGTGGGTCGTCACCGGCGACGGCGACGCCCTGTCCATCGGCGGCAACCACCTGATCCACGCCCTGCGCCGCAACGTCAACATGACGATCCTGCTGTTCAACAACCGGATCTACGGGCTCACCAAGGGCCAGTACTCGCCCACCAGCGAGACCGGGAAGGTCACCAAGTCCACGCCCGCGGGCTCGGTCGACCACCCCTTCAACCCGGTCTCCCTCGCCCTGGGCGCCGAGGGCACCTTCGTGGCCCGCACCGTCGATTCCGACCGGGGGCACCTCACCTCGGTGCTGTCGGCCGCGGTCGCGCACCGCGGCACGTCGCTCGTGGAGATCTACCAGAACTGCCCGATCTTCAACGACGGTGCCTACGACGCCCTGAAGGGCCGCGACTCGGCCGCGGACGCGATCATCCCGCTCGTCCACGGCGAACCCGTCCGCTTCGGCGCGCCCGCGGAGGACGGGCGGGGAGGGCTCGGCGTCTTCCGCCGGCCCACCGGCGAGGTACACGTCGACCGCGTCACACCCGGGAACGCGGGGCGGGTCGTGGTCCACGACGCGCACGCCGAGGACCCGACCGTCGCGTTCGCGCTGTCGCGGCTGACGGCCACGGGCGAGATGACCCGTGCCCCGATCGGCGTCTTCCGCCAGGTCCGGCGCCCGACGTACGACGACCTGGCCCGCGCCCAGGTGGCCGCCGACCGCGAGCGCAGGGGTGACGGCGACCTCCAGGCCCTCGTCGACGGAGCCGACACCTGGGAGGTGCGCTGACCCGTCACCCGGCCGGCCGAGTGCCTCGGTGACGCCGCAACGGGCACAGGCCCCCGCCGATTCGCCCTCGGCGGGGGCCTGTGCCCGCGGACCGTATCAGGAAGCGCGGCCGGACGGGACCGCGTCCGGCCCGGTGGACGCCGTGTCGCGCGGTGACCCCTCGACCAGCCGCCCCCGGGGGCCGGGGACGAACAGGGCCGCGACGCCGCCGAGCCCGAGCGCCACGCCCAGCGCCGTGAAGCCGAGGGTGTAGGCCCACTCCGGCGGATGGCCCGTCGCCGAGACCCGGTTCGTCACGACGGCTCCCATGACCGCCGCCCCGAGCGAACCGCCGATCGTGCGGATGTTGGCGTTCATCCCGCTGGCCACGCCGGTCTGTTCGGGTGGCACGGCGCCGACCACGACACCGGCGACGGTGGCGAAGACGAGCCCGAGGCCGACCCCGAGGACGGTCATCGCGACACAGGTCTGCCAGGGGGCGGCGTGGAAGCCGGCCAGCCCGAGGTACGCCAGGGAACCCAGGGCCGAACCGGAGACGATCACCGTCCGGGACCCGAAGCGCCGGACGAGCGGGGCGGTCGCGAAGCCCACGGCGAACATGGCCAGGGCGGAGGGGAGCAGGAGGCGCCCCGACTCCGAGATGGTGCTCCCGAAGCCGTAGCCCGCCTCGGGTGGCGTCTGCATGAGCTGGGGCAGGAACGAGAACCCCGCGAACATCCCGAACCCGAGCAGGGCCGACACGCAGTTGGCCGACCACACGCCGCGCCGGCGCATCATCGCCATGTCGATCATCGGCACCGGAACGCGCGTCTCGGTCCGGATCCAGCCGGCCCCCGCCAGCACCGCGAGCGCCAGCAGGGCGAGGATGCCGGGCGAGCCCCAGCCCCGGACGTTGCCCTCGCTCAGGGCGACCAGGAGCGCCACGAGTGACACCGACAGCAGGAGGGCCGGGAGGAGGGGCAGGCCGCGGGAGTCGCGCACCGGGGAGTCGGGGATCACGAAGAGGGCCGCCACCGCGGCGACCGCCGTCGTGATCGTCGGCAGCCAGAACAGCCAGGGGTAGCCGAGCACGTCGACGACGGGCCCGGCCGCGACGATGCCCGCGCCGTAGCCGAGCGCGCCGATGGCGGCGAGCACGCCCACCGCCCGGGAGACCCGCGCCTCGCCGTAGAGGTCGCGGACGATCCCGAAGGCCAGGGGCATGACTCCGCCTCCGGCACCCTGGATCACCCGGGCCGCGATGAGCCAGCCGACGGACGGCGCGAGCGCGGCGAGCGCGGAGCCGAGGGTCAGTGCGGCCAGGGTCACGACCAGCATGCGTCGCTTGCCCACCATGTCGCCCACGCGTCCGAGCACCGGGGTGAGGATCGAGGCGGAGAGCAGGTAGGCCGTGAGGACCCAGACGACCGTCCGCTGGTCGGTGCGGAAGGTGTGCTCGATGTGGGGGAGCACGGGGACGAGGAGCGACTGCAGCGACGAGAACGCCACGGCCGAGAGGATGAGGACCAGGAACGACATGCGTCGGCTTCCGCGTCCGGTGTCCGCCACGTACTGGCCTCCCCGCCTGGGCTGTTCGACCGGACGGTCCGGTCCGCCCCATGCTACGCTAAACCAAACACCAATAGATATAGTCCGTCGTGCGTGGAAGGGTGCCTCGCGGCACACTCACGTCCGCCCCGTCCCGGCCGCCGGACGTTCCGGGGCGGCCCGCGGCCGGCCGCGACCGTCAGGAGGAGCATCCGTGAAGACCGAGCCACCTGCACAGGCAAGTCGGGCGACGACCGACCTGAGCCGCGCCGAACTGGACGCCGTCGCCCGCCGCATGGCGGAGGCGGACGTACCCCCCGCCGGCCCCCTCGAAGCGGCCCTGATCACCGGCGGGCGGTCCAACCTGACCTATGTGCTGAGCGACGGGACGGCACGCTGGGTCCTGCGCATGCCGCCCCGCGCGGGCCGTACGCCCTCCGCGCACGACGTGGCACGGGAGTTCCGGGTGACGTCCGGTCTGCGGGACAGCGGTGTCCCCGTCGCGCGGCCGGTCGTCCTGTGCGAGGACGAGTCGCTGCTCGGCGGCGCCTTCACGGTCGTGGAGCACGTGGACGGCCGCAGCGTGCAGTCGCGCGACGACCTGGCCGCCCTCGACGACACCCAACTGGACCATGTCGTCGCCTCGTTGACCAGCACCCTGGCGGCCCTGCACCGCGTGGACCACGTGGCCGCCGGACTCGGACGCTTCGGCCGGCCCGACGCGTACGCGCAGCGGCAACTGCACCGCTGGCGGGGGCAGTGGCAACTGGTCGCCCCCGAGGACGAGGAGGTCCGCGCCGCGGCGGCCGAGCTCGAGCGGCGACTGGTGGCCGCGGTCCCGGAACAGCGTTCCACCGGGATCGTGCACGGCGACTTCCGCATCGACAACACCATCCTGGACCACGGTCGCCTGCCCGGGGTGGCGGCCGTCGTGGACTGGGAGCTGTCCACGATCGGCGACCCCGTGGCGGACGTGGCCATGATGTGCGCCTACCGGGACGAGGCCCTCGACCTCATCCTCGGCGCACCGAGCGCCTGGACGAGCGACCGGCTGCCCGACGCTCCCGCGCTGGCGGAGGCCTACGAGGCGGCGGGCGGAGTGCCGCTGGACCACTGGGACTTCCACCTGGCCCTGGCCTACTACAAGATCGGCACGATCGCGGCCGGCATCGAGCACCGGCACCGGGCCGGCGTCGGAACGGGCCCGGGTTTCGCCACCGCCGGACGCGCGGTGCCCCGGCTGATGGCCGCAGGCCTCGCGGTGGGGTCACTGCGGGCGTAGCACGCACCGGGCGCTGCCGGGCGGGCTCCCTCAAGGAGCCCGCCCGGCAGCGCCCGTCACTGTGTCCACCGTCCACCGGTGATCGCCCGCTCCCGGGCCCCACCGGCCCGGTCACCGCGAGCGGCATGCTCGCGGGGTGAGCCGGTGGGTCCGGGCCGGGGCGGTCACCGAGGAGGCATCCTGATACCGCCGTCCACTCGGACCGTCTCGGCGTTGAGGTAGTCGTTCCTGAGGAACTCCAGGACCACGGAAGCGAGTTCCTCGGGAAGTCCCAGCCGCTTCGGGAACAGCACGTGCGAGCCCAGCTGCGCCTTGAACTCCTCGGCCTCCCGGCCCTCGCCGTAGATGGGCGTGTCGATCAGACCGGGGGCCACGGTGTTCAGGCGGATGCCCGAGGCCGACAGGTCGCGCGCCACCGGCAGGGTCATGCCGACCACGCCTCCCTTCGAGGCGGAATAGGCCGCCTGGCCGATCTGCCCGTCGAAGGCCGCGACGCTGGCCATGTTGACGATCGCCCCGCGCTGCCCGTTCGCGTCCGGCTCGTTGGTGCTCATGGCGGTGGCCGCCTGGCGCACGACGTCGAACGTGCCGATCAGGTTGATCGCGATGATCCGGGAGAACGCCGCCAGGTCGTGCGCCGAGCCGAGGGTACCGTCACGGCCGATGGTCCGCTGGGCGCCGCCGATGCCGGCGGAGTTGACCACGGCCCGCAGGGGCGCCGTCCGGGTCGCCTCCGCGACCGCCTCACCGATCTGGTCCGTCTCGGTCACGTCCACCCGGACGAACACGCCGCCAATCTCCGCGGCGAGCTCGCGGCCCTTCTCCTCCTGCATGTCCGCGACGACCACATGGGCTCCTTCCGCCGCGAGGCGGCGTGCGACCGCGGCGCCGATTCCGGACGCCGCTCCCGTGACCAGAGCGCCCGCTCCGCTGATGTCCATGCTTCTCTCTCCTCCTGCAGATCGATGGGACGGATGTCGGGCCGAAGACCCGTACGGCCGCCGGACGTCACCGGCCGCGCCAGACCGGGGGACGCTTCTCCGCGAAGGCGCGTGCCCCCTCGGCGGCGTCCTCGGAGGCGAAGACCTCGTCGATGAACGGCTGCTGGCGCTTCCAGCCCTCCTGCGCCCCCCAGTCCGGCGCGGCGCTCGCGATCTGCTTGGTCCTCAGGACCGCCAGCGGGCCGTTCTCGGCGATCCGCCGTGCCAGGTCCAGTGCGCCCTCCCGCGCCCCGCCGGCCCGCGTCACACGGTTGACCAGGCCGATCTTCGCGGCTCGGGGCGCTTCGATCGGCTCACCGGTGAGCAGCATCTCCAGCGCCAGTGCCTGCGGCACCCGGGTGGGCAGCCGCAGTGCGGCGCCGGCGGCCGGGACGAGACCGCGCTTCACCTCGGGAACACCGAACCGCGCCGTCTCGCCCGCGACCACCATGTCGCAGGCCAGCACCAGTTCGAGCCCTCCCGCCAGCGCCCAGCCCTCCACGGCGGCCACCATCGGCTTGCGGGGCGGCGTCATGGTGATGCCGCACAGTCCCCGCCCCTCCAGACTGGGTGACTCACCGCGGAGGAACGCCTTGAGGTCCATGCCGGCGGAGAAGTTCCCGCCGGCCCCGGTCAGTACACCGGCTCTCAACTCCTCGGACGCGTCGAGTTCGTCGGCTGCCGCCGCGATGCCCTCGGCCACGTTCCGGTTCAGTGCGTTCCTGGCGTCCGGCCGGTTGATCGTGATCACCAGCACGGCGCCGGCCCGTTCGGTCAGGACTTCCTTCGCGCTCACATCTCTCCCTTCGGGCTCCGCGGCAAGCGGAGGCGACGACCACACGGCACGCCGACGTCTGCGGCCCACATCGGAGAGGGCGGGAAGGCGTGGCCCTCCCCACATTACCAAGCGTTGATTGGTTAAGTCATCGCCCTTCTTCCGGACGTTCCGGGAGAAGGGCGTGCGGTGCGCCTCACGTCCTGCCGTGACCGGCACCGGGAGCGTCGCGCAGGAGCGCGACCGGGTCGTGGTCCTCCACCGCCGACCCGCCGGTGAGCAGGTGGGAGACGTCGTACGCCCACGACCCGCGCAGTACGCACCGCCAGTCGGCGAAGCCCGTCCGGCCGTCCTCGGTGACGTAGGTGTCGCCGATGTGCGGGTCGCCGTGCAGCAGGGCGACGGGGCCGCGCCCGAGCAGCCGCAGCCCCGCCGTCATCGGTTCCGGGTCGGCGACGGTGTCGGTCTCCTTCGCGGGCCGAGGGGCGTGATGCACGGACAGCTGTGGAGCGGGAGCCGGGGCGGGGGTGCCCGGCATGCGGGGTCCCGGCCCGAACCGGGTCGGGCCGGGACGGTCAGACAACCTCGAGCGCGGCCTCCGGGCAGCTCGTCACGGCCTCGCGGACGTCGGCGGCGTGGTCGTCGCCGACGTCCGCGAGCAGCACGACGACCTTGCCGTCGTCGTCCACGTCGAAGACGTCCGGGGCGAGCAGCGCGCACCGGCCGTGACCCTGGCACCGGGCGGTGTCGGCATGGACCTTCACGGCCGCTCACCCCACCCGGTCGAACTCGACGTCGACGGCGTGGAGCGCGTTGCTCTGGCCCGGCACCCAGGTGATGTCGGCGGTCGGGGCGAGCCGGATGTTCCTGACCCTCTTCAGCAGCTCCTCGAAGGCGATCTCGATCTGCATCCGGGCCATGTTGGAGCCGACGCAGCGGTGGACCCCCATGCCGAAGGCCGCGTGGCCGCTGCGCGCCTCGTCGAAGACGAGCCGGTCGGCGTCGCGGAACTTGGCGGTGTCCCGGTTGGCGGAGTCGAACCGGACCTGCACCCGCTCGCCCTTCCTGATCAGCACCCCGTTGAGCTCGACGTCCCGGGTCGCCACGCGGGCCATCGCGGCGACCGGGGAGTCCAGACGGAGGAACTCGTCCATGTCCCGGCGCACCCAGGCGGGGTCCCGCAGCCGGTCCTCGAGCCCGGGGTGCTGGGTGAGCCGGTAGGTGATGTTGCCGATCGCGGCACGGGTGGTGTCCAGGCCGCCGAGGATCAGGATGCCCAGGCAGCCGACCTGTTCCTCATGGGACAGGGGCCGGTCGCCGAAGCGGCCGTTGACGAGGCGGGCCAGCACACCGTCGCCGGTGATCCCGCGCTTCTTGGCGCGCTCCAGGTACTCGGTGCACATGACGAACAGCTGCCCGAACAGCTCCGGTGTGGCTCCCTCGGCCACGGCGAGCGCGAGCTCCTGGGCCGCCTTGAGCTCCTCGTCGGTGAGGTCGTTGAAGATCACCTTCGTGAGCATCCGGCCGACGTAGGGGCCGGCGTACTCGTTGAGGATCTCGGCGGAGCCGCGGTCGACGAACGCGTCGATCAGGTCCCGGGCGGTCCGGTGCATCGCCTCCTCGTACGGCGCGAGCGCCTTGCGGGAGAACAGCGGGTTGAGCAGCTGCCGGGCGGCGGTCTGGACGGGCGGGTCGTCGTCGATGGGGCAGAGCGAGGGCACCCCGGTCGGGACCAGGGGCGACTCGGTCGAGGAGAACGTCTCCCAGTCCTCCATGACCCGCCGGACGTCCTCGTACCGGCTGACGATGTGGAAACCGCCGTTCCCGTCGGTGTGCGCCACCGGGCACCGGTCCCGGGCGTAGGCGAACAGCTCCCACTTCACCTGCTGGTCCTCCCAGCTGAAGATGTCGAAGTGGCTGAGCCGTTCGGCGAGTCGCTGTTCGTGGTCGAGCTGCTGGCTGTCGTCCTGGTGCGTCGTTGTCACGGAGCCTCCTCGGCGGCGGGACCGGGTCAGAACTGGTTGACGATCACGCCGCGGATGTTCTTGCCTGCGAGCATGTCGGCGTAGCCCTCGTTGATCTGGTCGAGGGAGTAGGTGCGGGTGACCAACTCGTCGAGCTGGAGCTTTCCTGCTCGGTACAGCTCGGCGAGGCGGGGGATGTCGGCGCGCGGGTTGCAGCCGCCGTACACGGTGCCGAGCAGGGACTTCTCGAACAGCGCGAACATCTGCAGGCCCAGGGTCGGCTTGTCGTCGACGTTGCGGGCCATGCCGGTGAGGACCGCGCGACCGCCCTTGGAGACCAGGTCGAGGAACGGCTGGACCATCCCTCCCTCGACCACGCCGATCGTGCACACCCCGACGTCGGCCATGACGCCCCGGGTGATGTCCCGCACGAGGCCCATCGCCTCCTCCATGGAGGCCGCGGTGTGCGTGGCGCCGAGGACCTTCGCCCGGTCGGTCTTGAAGGCCACCGGGTCGACGGCCACGATGTTCCGCGCGCCGCACATCCGGGCGCCCTGGATCGCGTTGGCGCCGATGCCGCCGATCCCCACCACCACGACGGTCTCGCCGGGCCGGACCTTGCCGATGTTGACCGACGAGCCCCAGCCGGTCGGCACACCGCAGCCGAGCAGGCAGGCCACCTCGAAGGGGATGTCCGGGTCGATCTTCACGACCGACGTCTCGTGCACGACCGTGCGCTCGCTGAACGTGCCGACGAGGGAGAGCGTGCCGACGTCCCTGCCCCGGGCGTGCGCGCGGTACCCGCCGCTGATCATCGAGCCTTCCATCAGGAACTGGCCGTAGTCGCACAGGTTGGACCGCCCGGTGGCGCACCACCGGCACCTTCCGCAGGCGGGGAGGAACGAGAAGACCACGTGGTCGCCCACCGCCAGGTGCTCGATGCCGGGACCGACCTGCTCGACGACGCCCGCGCCCTCGTGTCCACCGATGGTGGGAAGGGCGGCGTACCCGTCGCCGAGACGGACATGGTCGTCGGAGTGGCACATGCCGGCGGCCTCGATCCGTACGAGAACCTCGTGCTGCCGTGGTGGATCGAGCTCGATCTCCTCAACGCTCCACGGTTGGCCCGTTTCCCAGAGGATGGCTGCCTTCGACTTCACCGTGTGACCTCCCTCACGCCGACAGTGGCGGTAATCACACAGCGTTTGATTCGGGGTGTCAAGAGTCTTTCCGGAAAAGGTCGTGCCCGCCGGGGCTTGCGCTCGCAAGCCCTCCGGCCGATGTCCAGGGAAGCTGCGGAATCGCAAACCACGCACCCCGTCACGGCGCACGGACGCCCGGTCGGCGCCTGGGCGTCCATGCTCCTCGCCCGTGACGCGGCCCCGGAACAAAGGTCCGTGATGGTCGGGCCGTTCTTGATGCGGCGTCAGTACGCTGCCGCCCGATGCCCCGCAGAGCCCCGGATCGAGGGACGGGTGCTGTGTGCCGTTCGGCTTGCGGGCTCGGCGGTTTCACCGCCGCAAACCATTCCGTCCGCACTCGGCGATCTGTTTCCGCCTGGCACGGCGGGAGGCGACGTGGCCTCGGCGGGCCCGGTCGGCAGCGGGCCGGCCCCGGGTGCCCGCCCCGCTGCGGACCCGCTTCGGGCGGTCCGGCACCGGCGCGGTGATGTCCGGACCGGCCGCGGACCGGCTCAGGCCGCCACCGCGCCGCCTGTCCGCGCGGCGGCGACCGGCGGAACCCGGCCGGAGCCGCCCGTTGCGGCGCCCCGCACGGCCGTCCGGTGCGATGCCCGCCGGTGACGGTGCTCGGCGGTGCCCCGAGGGCCGTGGCGCGCCGGAACGGCGCACCCGGGGGCGGCGGTCCCGTGGACCCCGGGATCCACGGGAGGGTCGCTCACTGCCCGGTCTGCCCCTCGACGAGGCGCCGCAGCGAGGGGAGCAGGAGGTCGAGGTCCTGTCCGGTCCGGAAGGCGACGACGGTGGTGCCGCCGTCACCGGTCTCCGAGGGGGACCGGGGTCCGGGAAACAGGGAGAGCACCTCGCGCATCGCTTCATCGACCTCCGCGACGGGGTCGGGGGACTCGCCCCGGAGCCACCGGCGCAGCACGTGGTTGTGGGCCGCGACGACGGCCGCGGCCATGAGCTCGGCCCTGAGCGAAGCCGACTCGGTGGAGTCCCCCATCCAGTTCGCGATGAACTCGCGGAACAGGCGCTGGTAGCGGGCCACGCTGGCGATCTCGCGGTCGCGGAGCGCGGCGACCTTGCTGGTGAGCCGGTACCGCCGGCGGGCGAGGTCGCCTTCGGCGAGGTAGTGCAGCAGCACCAGGCGGACCGCGTCGGAGACGGCGGCCAGGGCGGTCGCGTGGCTGGAGGTGGCCAGGCGGTCCTGGATCTGCTCGAGCATCCGGTCGTGGTCGGGGAAGATGACGTCTTCCTTGGACCGGTAGTGCCGGAAGAAGGTGGTGCGGCCCACGCCGGCCCGTTCGGCGATGTCGTCGACCGTGGTCTGCTCGTATCCGCGCTCGTCGAACAGGGCGAAGGCGGCGTCCGCGAGCCGGGTTCGCGCGGCTGGCTTGCTCATGATCACCCATCCTCCCTCGTCTCGGTCCCCGGGGGCCACTTGCCCACCGGAATGGTACTGAGTACCGTTCATAAGAGATTGGGTACCAGAGGAGATCGATGTGGATTCCTTCGCACGCAGTGAGTCCGGTCTGCCGATCCAGCCGGTCTACGACGGCCGGACACTGACGGACTTCGACGCGGACACCGCGCTGGGCGCCCCGGGGCAGTTCCCGTTCACCCGCGGCGTGTATCCGTCGATGTACACCGGGCGGCCCTGGACGATGCGGCAGTACGCCGGGTTCGGCACCGCGAAGGAGTCCAACGAGCGCTACCACGAGCTGGTCGGCGCCGGCACCGGGGGCCTGAGCGTGGCCTTCGACCTGCCGACACAGATGGGCTACGACTCCGACGAGCCCCTGGCCCGGGGCGAGGTCGGCAAGGTCGGTGTGGCGATCGACTCGATCCAGGACATGCGCACGCTGTTCCAGGGCCTGCCGCTCGACAAGGTGTCGACGTCGATGACGATCAACGCCCCGGCCTCGACGCTGCTCCTGCTGTACCAGCTGGTCGCGGCCGAGCAGGGCGTCCCGGGCAGCCTGCTGACCGGGACGATCCAGAACGACGTGCTCAAGGAGTACATCGCCCGCGGCACCTACATCTTCCCGCCGAAGCAGTCCCTGCGGCTGATCAGCGACATCTTCGCCTACTGCCACCGGGAGCTGCCGCGCTGGAACACGATCTCCATCTCCGGCTACCACATGGCCGAGGCCGGAGCCACGCCCGCGCAGGAGATCGCCTTCACCCTCGCCAACGCCAAGGAGTACGTGCGCACCGCGGTCGCCGCCGGTCTGGACGTCGACGACTTCGCCCCGCGCCTGTCGTTCTTCTTCGTCGCCCGCACCACGCTGCTGGAGGAGATCGCGAAGTTCCGTGCCGCCCGCCGCATCTGGGCACGCGTCATGCGTGAGGAATTCGGCGCCCGGAACCCGAAGTCGCAGATGCTGCGCTTCCACACCCAGACCGCCGGTGTGCAACTGACCGCGCAGCAGCCGGAAGTCAACCTCGTCCGGGTCGCCCTGCAGGGCCTGGGCGCGGTCCTGGGCGGGACGCAGTCCCTGCACACCAACTCCTACGACGAGGCCATCGCCCTGCCCACCCAGAAGGCGGCGCGCCTGGCCCTGCGCACCCAGCAGGTCATCGCCTACGAGACCGACGTGACCAAGACCGTCGACCCCTTCGCCGGCTCCTACTTCATGGAGTCGATGACCGACGACCTGGAAGCGGCGGCCCTGGAGCTGATCCGGGCCGTGGAGGACCGCGGCGGCGCCGTCGCGGCGATCGAGGAGGGCTTCCAGAAGTCCGAGATCGAACGCTCCGCCTACCGGATCGCGCAGGAGATCGACCACAAGGGACGCACCGTGGTCGGAGTCAACGCGCACGTCCTCGACGAGGAGGAACCGTACGAACCGCTGCGCGTCGACCCGCAGATCGAACTCGACCAGTGCGAGCGCCTCGCCGCCCTGCGCGAGGAACGCGACAAGGACGCCGTCGAACGCGCCCTCGACGCCCTGCGCACCGCCGCCCGGGGCACCGACAACGTCCTGCCCCCGATGCGCGAGGCCCTGCGGCTGCGCGCCACCGTCGGCGAGGTCTCCCATGCCCTGCGCGACGTCTGGGGCGTGTACGTCCCCCACGACACCTTCTGAACCGATGAGCCTCGGGGTGAGCAACCAGTGAACGACATCGACATCCATACGACCGCGGGGAAGCTCGCGGATCTTCGGCGCCGCATCGAGGAGGCGACGCACGCCGGGTCCGCGCGGGCGGTGGCCAAGCAGCACGCCAAGGGCAAGCTGACCGCCCGGGAGCGGATCGCCCTGCTGCTGGACGAGGACTCCTTCGTGGAGCTGGACGAGTTCGCCCGGCACCGCTCCACGAGTTTCGGGCTGGAGGCCGACCGGCCCTACGGCGACGGGGTGGTGACCGGGTACGGCACGGTGGACGGCCGGCCGGTGGCGGTGTTCTCGCAGGACTTCACGGTCTTCGGCGGGGCGCTGGGCGAGGTGTACGGGCAGAAGATCGTCAAGGTGATGGACTTCGCGCTGAAGACCGGCTGCCCGGTGATCGGCATCAACGACTCCGGCGGCGCGCGGATCCAGGAGGGGGTGGCCGCGCTGGGCGCCTACGGGGAGATCTTCCGCCGCAACACCCACGCCTCCGGGGTGGTCCCGCAGATCAGCCTGGTGGTGGGGCCGTGCGCGGGCGGCGCGGTGTACTCGCCGGCGATCACCGACTTCACGGTCATGGTGGACCGGACCTCGCACATGTTCATCACCGGCCCGGACGTGATCAAGACGGTGACCGGCGAGGAGGTGGGCTTCGAGGAGCTGGGCGGGGCCCGCACCCACAACACCGCCTCCGGGGTGGCCCACCACCTGGCCGGCGACGAGAAGGACGCGGTCGAGTACGTCCGGCAGCTGCTGTCCTACCTGCCGTCCAACAACCTCGCCGAGCCGCCGGCGTTCCCGCAGGAGGCGGACCTGGCGGTCGGCGAGGCGGACCGGGAGCTGGACGCGCTGGTGCCGGACAGCGCGAACCGGCCCTACGACATGCGCGCGGTGCTGGAGCGGGTGCTGGACGACGGCGAGTTCCTGGAGACGCAGCCGCTGTTCGCGCCGAACATCCTCACCGGCTTCGGCCGCGTCGAGGGCCGCCCGGTGGGCGTGGTGGCCAACCAGCCGCTGCAGTTCGCCGGCTGCCTGGACATCGCCGCCTCGGAGAAGGCGGCCCGGTTCGTGCGCACCTGCGACGCCTTCAACGTGCCCGTGCTCACCTTCGTGGACGTGCCCGGCTTCCTGCCCGGGGTGGGCCAGGAGCACGACGGCATCATCCGCCGCGGCGCCAAGCTGATCTACGCCTACGCCGAGGCGACCGTGCCGCTGATCACGGTGATCACCCGCAAGGCCTTCGGCGGCGCCTACGACGTGATGGGCTCCAAGCACCTGGGCGCCGACCTGAACCTGGCCTGGCCCACCGCGCAGATCGCGGTGATGGGCGCGCAGGGCGCGGTCAACATCCTGCACCGGCGCGCCATCGCCGCCGCCGACGATCCGGAGGCCACCCGCGCCCGGCTGATCCGGGAGTACGAGGAGGCCCTGCTCAACCCCTACACGGCCGCCGAGCGCGGCTACGTCGACGCGGTCGTCCTGCCCTCCGAGACCCGCCGCCACCTGGTGCGCGGGCTGCGCCAGCTGCGCACCAAGCGGGCCGCGCTGCCGCCGAAGAAGCACGGCAACATCCCCCTGTGA
>NZ_MSGP01000106.1 GCF_002078235.1 Streptomyces viridosporus | reverse complement strand
CGGCCGCCCCGCGCGGTCCCGCCCTCACCCTGCGCAACCCGGTCTTCGCCACCGAACGCGAACTGCTCAAGCTCGCCCTCCAGCGCCCGGAACTGGTCTCCCCGGCCTTCGACGCGTACGGCGTCGACGAGTTCACCGCCCCGCCCTACGCGGCCGTGCGCCAGGCCGTCCTGGACGCGGGCGGCGCGGAGTACGGCGTGCAGAACCCGCAGGAGTACCTGATCCGGGTCCGCGACGCCGCTCCCGACGACACCGTCCGCGCCATGGTCACCGAACTCGCCGTGGAGGCGATCATGCTGCACCGGGGCGTCAAGGAGGTCGACGAGACCTACGCGGGCGCCCAGCTCGTCACCGTCCGCCGCCGCGCCGTCGAACGCCGCATCCGCGACGTCACCAGCCGCCTCACCCGCCTCGCCACCCACGGCGACCCGGCCGAACTGGCCTCCGTGCAGAACGAGCTGTGGGTCCTGCAGCAGTACGACCAGGCACTGCGGGAACACGGCGCGGCGGCGCTGTAGGAGACGGGGTCAGGCCCGGGTGGACGCGGGCGTCACCGCCCGCACCAGCCGGTCGACGAACTCCCGCTCGGCGTCCTCGGACCGCGGGTGCTCCGCGGCCCACCGGCGCGACCGCTCGGCTCCTCGGGGCCGCGGCAGCGGACCGTCACATGGGTTTCGTAAAGGGGATCGGACACCCGGGGGCCGTCCCGGACCGGGGCCGCGCCCGGCATCCGGGTTTCCGTGCGGTGTAACCGCCCGGTCACGGACCGGACGCAAAAAGTCATCGCACGCCCCTCGTGGGGACGATGTGTCGTACCCCACACTGGGGTGCGGTGCCTGAGTCCTCGGAGCGCGGCCGATCCGTCAACGACGGGTCCCGGACACCCGCGGTTCCGCCCATCGCGTACGGGACGGACAGCGGCGAGGCCGCCGACTCCGCTCCCGAAGTACCGCTGCCGCCCCTCCCGGCGACGGCGATCATCCTGGAGGTCGCCCCCGTGCAGACCCAGACCCTCGCCCAGACCGACACGAGCACGGCCGGCGCGCCGCCGGCCACGGACGTCCTGGTGGCGGTGCCCGCGCAGAGCCGTGTCGTGCACCACTCCGAGGCCGGGACGGACCCCGGGATCCCGCCCGAGCCGGCCGAACCGCCTGCGGACGCGAGGGAGCCGGCCGAGCCCGCCGGGACCCCGCCCCCGCGCCCCGAGACCGGCGGCCCCTCATCGGACCTGTTCCGCCAGTACCTGCGGGAGATCGGCCGCATCCCCCTGCTCACCGCGGCCGAGGAGGTCGAACTCGCCCGCCGCGTCGAGGCCGGGCTGTTCGCCGAGGAGAAGCTGCGGCTCACGCCCGACCTGGACAGCCGGCTCGCCCACGACCTGGACCGGCTCGTCGTCATGGGGCGGATGGCCAAGCGCCGCCTCATCGAGGCGAACCTGCGGCTCGTGGTGTCCGTCGCCAAGCGGTACGTGGGCCGCGGGCTGACCATGCTCGACCTGGTCCAGGAGGGCAACCTCGGTCTGATCCGGGCGGTGGAGAAGTTCGACTACGCCCGCGGCTACAAGTTCTCCACCTACGCCACCTGGTGGATCCGCCAGGCCATGTCCCGCGCGCTGGCCGACCAGGCCCGCACCATCCGCGTCCCCGTCCACGTCGTCGAACTCATCAACCGCGTCGTCCGCGTCCAGCGCCGCATGCTCCAGGAGCGCGGCCACGAGCCGACCCCGGACGAGGTCGCCGCCCACCTCGACCTGCCCCCCGAGCGGGTCGGCGAGGTCCTGCGGCTCGCCCAGGAACCGGTCTCCCTGCACGCCCCGGTGGGCGAGGAGGACGACGTGGCCCTCGGCGACCTCATCGAGGACGGTGACGCCGCGAGCCCGGTCGAGTCGGCCGCGTTCCTGCTGCTGAAGGAGCACCTGGAGGCGGTGCTGTCGACGCTGGGGGAGCGGGAGCGCAAGGTCGTCCAGCTCCGCTACGGACTCGTCGACGGCCGCCCCCGCACCCTGGAGGAGATAGGCCGCATCTTCGGCGTGACCCGCGAGCGGATCCGGCAGATCGAGTCCAAGACCCTCAACAAGCTCCGCGACCACGCCTTCGCCGACCAGCTGCGCGGCTACCTGGACTGACGCGAGGACGGGCCGCCCCGACCGGGGCGGCCCGCCGCGTCCGCTCAGTCCACCTCCGCCACCGCCTGCGCGAACTGCGCCCGGTACAGCCGCGCGTACGCCCCGCCGGCCGCCAGCAGCTTCTCGTGCGAGCCCTGTTCGACGATCGAGCCGTTCTCCATGACGAGGATCGTGTCCGCGTCCCGGATCGTGGAGAGCCGGTGCGCGATGACGAACGAGGTGCGTCCGTGCGCCAGTTCGGCCATCGCCTTCTGGATCAGCACCTCGGTGCGGGTGTCCACGGAGCTCGTCGCCTCGTCCAGCACCAGGATCACCGGGTCGGACAGGAACGCCCGCGCGATGGTGATGAGCTGCTTCTCGCCGGCGCTGACCCCGCTGCCCTCGTCGTCGATCACCGTGTCGTAGCCGTCGGGCAGGGTGCGGATGAACCGGTCGGCGTGGGCCGCCCGGGCCGCCTCCTCGATCTCCGCCCGGGTGACCTCGCGGGCGGCGCCGTAGGCGATGTTCTCCGCGATGGTGCCGCCGAACAGCCAGGTGTCCTGGAGCACCATGCCGATGCCGGCCCGCAGTTCGTCCCGGGACATCCGCGCGATGTCCACGCCGTCGAGGGTGATGCGCCCGCCGGAGACCTCGTAGAACCGCATCAGCAGGTTCACCAGCGTCGTCTTGCCGGCGCCGGTCGGGCCGACGACGGCCACCGTGTGTCCCGGCTCGACCTTCAGCGTCAGGTTCTCGATCAGTGGCTTGTCGGGGTCGTAGCGGAACGACACCTGCTCCAGCGCCACCCGCCCGCGCAGCGCGGCCGGCTTCTCGGCCGGCTCGGGGTCGGCCCGCTGCTCGTCGGCGTCCAGCAGTTCGAAGACCCGCTCGGCCGACGCGACGCCCGACTGCACCAGGTTCGCCATCGAGGCGAGCTGCGTCAGCGGCATCGAGAACTGCCGCGAGTACTGGATGAAGGCCTGGACGTCACCGATGGACAGCGCGCCCGACGCGACCCGCAGACCGCCGACCACCGCCACCAGCACGTAGTTGATGTTCGACACGAAGAACATCAGCGGCTGCATGACTCCGCTGTTGAACTGCGCCCGGAACCCGGCCTCGTACAGCGCCTCGTTCTCCTCGGCGAACCGCTTCGCCGACTCCTCCTGCCGCCCGAACACCTTCACCAGGGCGTGCCCGGTGTACATCTCCTCGATGTGCGCGTTGAGCGTGCCGGTCGTGCGCCACTGCTGCACGAAGTGCGGCTGCGACCGCTTGCCCACGCGCGTGGCGACCACGAACGACAGCGGCACGGTCACCAGCGCGACCAGCGCGAGGATCCAGGAGACGTAGAACATCATCGCCAGCACGCCGATGACGGTGAGCAGCGAGTTGATCAGCTGGCCCATCGACTGCTGCAGCGTCTGCCCGATGTTGTCGATGTCGTTGGTGGCCCGGCTGAGCACCTCCCCGCGCTGCCGCCGGTCGAAGTACGACAGCGGCAGCCGCGACAGCTTCGTCTGCACGTCCTCGCGCATCCGGTACATGGTGCGGTTCACGGCCCGGTTCACCAGGCGCGTCGCCACCGCCATCAGCAGACCGGCGGCCCCGAACACCGCCAGCGCGAGCAGCAGGACGTGTCCCACGGCCGTGAAGTCGATGCCCTCGCCGGGGGTGAAGTCGGTGCTGCGGAGCATGTCGGCGACGTCGCCGTCGCCGCGCTCGCGCATCGAGTCCAGCACCTGCTCCTTGGAGGCGCCCGCGGGCATGTCGCGCCCCACGATGCCCGCGAAGACCAGGTCGGTCGCCCGGCCGAGGATCTTCGGCCCGATCACGCTGAGCCCCACGCTCAGCACCACACAGGCCAGCAGCCCGTAGATCGTCAGCCGTTCCGGTCCGAACCGGGCGATCAGCCGTTTGCCCGATCCCTTGAAGTCCATCGTGCGCTGGTCGGGGCCGCCCCCGGCCATCATCCGCGCCGCAGGCCCCGCCATCAGGCAGCCTCCGCTTCCGTCAGCTGGGAGAGCACGATCTCCCGGTAGGTCTCGTTGTCCGCCATCAGCTCGTGGTGCCGGCCGGTGCCGACCACCCGGCCCTCGTCCAGCACCACGATCCGGTCGGCGTCCCGGATGGTCGCCACCCGCTGGGCGACGATCACCACGGTCGCCTCGGCGGTCTCCTCGGCCAGCGCCGCGCGCAGGGCCGCGTCGGTGGCGTAGTCGAGCGCGGAGAAGGAGTCGTCGAAGAGGTAGATCTCCGGGCGCTGCACCAGCGTCCGCGCGATCGCGAGCCGTTGGCGCTGACCGCCGGAGACATTGGTCCCGCCCTGGGCGATCGGCGCGTCGAGCCCGCCCTCCAGCCGCCGCACGAACTCCTCGGCCTGCGCCACCTCCAGCGCGTGCCACAGCTCCTCGTCGGTGGCGTCCGGATTGCCGTACCGCAGGTTGGTCGCCACCGTCCCCGCGAACAGGTACGGCTTCTGCGGCACCAGGGAGACCGTCCGCGCCAGCAGCGCCGGATCGATGTCCGCCACGGGCACGCCGTCCACCAGCACCTCGCCGTCGGTCGCGTCGAACAGCCGGGGGACCAGCCCGAGCAGCGTGGACTTGCCGCTGCCGGTGGAGCCGATCACGGCGGTGACCTCACCCGGCCGCGCCACCAGGTCGACGGCCTTCAGCACCGGCTCCTCGGCGCCCGGATAGCCGAAGCCGGCGCCCCTCAGTTCCAGGTGGCCGTGGCGGCGCAGCTCGGTGACGGGCGCGACGGGCGGCACGACGCTCGAGGAGGTGTCCAGCACCTCGTGGATGCGCTCGGCGCACACCTCGGCGCGCGGCACCATCATGAACATGAAGGTGGCCATCATCACGGACATGACGATCTGCATCAGATAGGCGAGGAACGCGGTCAGGTCGCCGATCTGCATCCCGCCGCTGTCGATGCGGTGCGCGCCGAACCACACCACCGCGATCGACGACAGGTTCACCACCGTCATGACCACCGGGAACATCAGCGCGAGCAGGTTGCCGGTGCCCAGCGACACCTCGGTCAGCTCGGTGTTGGCCTCCCGGAACCGCCGCTGCTCGTACGCGTCCCGCACGAACGCCCGGATCACCCGGTTGCCGGTGATCTGCTCGCGCAGCACCCGGTTCACCGTGTCCAGCCGCTCCTGCATGGTCCGGAACAGCGGCCGCAGCCGCCGCACGATCAGCGTCACGCAGATCCCCAGCACCGGCACCACCGCGACCAGCACCCCGGACAGCGGGACGTCCAGCCCGAGCGCCATCACGATGCCGCCCACACACATGATCGGCGCCGACACCATCAGGGTGAACGTCATCAGGACCAGCATCTGCACCTGCTGGACGTCGTTCGTCGTCCGGGTGATCAGCGAGGGCGCGCCGAAGTGACCGACCTCACGCGCGGAGAACGACTGCACCCGGTCGAACACGGCGGCGCGCACGTCCCGCCCCAGCGCCGCCGCGGTCCGGGCGCCGTAGTACACGGCACCCACGTTGCACACGACCTGCACCAGCGAGACGCCGATCATCAGGGCGCCGTGGGTCAGGATGTAGCCGCTGTCCCCCTGGACGACACCGTCGTCGATGATGTCCGCGTTCAAGGTGGGCAGGTAGAGCGAGGCGCAGGTCTGCAGGAACTGCAGCAGCACCAGGAGGGCGATGGGTCTCTTGTAGGGCCTGAGATGGGCACGCAGAAGTCTGATGAGCACGCTGCTTCTCTCGGAGTGGTCGACGGGGGCGTTGGTTGCCCGTGGCCCCCATCGTCGAACACTCCACCCGCGTTACCTCAACCGATTTAACGCGCCGGACCGCGCCGCGGCGTCACAGCCGGAACGCCCCCGGGTGGGTCTGCTCGCGCACCGACACGAACTGCTGGCGCACCGCCTGGCCCACCGCCAGCTCCTCGCCCGGGTCCAGCACCTGCGCCGCCGCGCCCTGCCAGACCGGCGGGGTGCGCGGGTCCAGGGCGCCCTGGGAGACGCCGAGCGCCCAGGCCGCCTGCCGGGCCGCGCCGACCGCGGCGTAGTCCGCGGGCTGCGGCACCATCACCTGCACCCCGAACAGCGGCGGCGCCGCCGCCTGCACGGCGGGCAGCTCCGCGACCGACCCCAGCAGGAAGACCCGCCGCACCTCCACGCCCCGGCCGCGCAGCACGTCCAGCGCGTCCGCCAGCCCGCACAGCATCCCCTCGAACGCGGCCCGCGCCAGGTGCTCCGGCTTCATCGACTCGCGCCGCAGCCCCGCCAGGGTCCCGGCGGTGTGCGGCAGGTTCGGTGTCCGCTCGCCCTCCAGGTACGGCAGCAGCACCAGCCCGTGCGCCCCCGGCGTCGACTTCATCGCCAGGTCGGACAGGCTCTCCAGATCGGGCACCCCGAGCAGCTCCGCCGTGCCGCGCAGGGTCCGCACGGCGTTCAGCGTGGTGACGACGGGCAGGTGCATACCGGTCGCGTCGGCGAGGGAGGTGATCGTCCCGCTCGGGTCGTACAGCGCCTCGGGGTGCACGGCCATCACCGACCCGGACGCCCCCAGCGACACCACCGCGTCGCCCAGCCCGATCCCCAGCCCGAAGGCCGCCGCCATCGTCTCGCCGGTCCCGGCGGAGATCAGCAGCCCCTCCGGCGTCGTCCCGGCCGCCTCCGCCGGGCCGATCACCTCGGGCACCATGGCCTGGTGCCCGAGCGCCAGCTCGATCAGGTCGGGACGGTAGCCACCGGTGGCCGCCGCCCAGTAGCCGGTGCCGGAGGCGCCGCCTCGGTCGGTGGTCCGGCGCACCGGCCGGCCCAGCAACTGCCACACCAGCCAGTCGTGCGCCTGCAGCAGCATCGCCGTGCGCGCGGCGTTCTCGGGCTCGCTGCGGGCCATCCAGCGCAGCTTGGTCACCGGCTGCGCGGCCTGCGGCACACTTCCCACCGCCTGCGCCCACGCCTCGCGCCCGCCGAGCGCCTCGATCAGATCGGCCGCCGCGACCTGTGCCCGCTTGTCGCCGCCGACCAGGGCGGGCCGCACCGTGTTGCCCTGCGCGTCCAGCGGGACCAGCGCGTTCTGCTGCGCGGAGACCCCGATGGCCTGCACCCCCTCCAGCAGCCCGCCGCCCGCGGCCTCGCCCAGCGACAGCAGCCAGGCCTGCGGATCGACGTCGGAGGGACGGCCTCCGCCCACGGGGCTCTCCACCGGGTGTGGCGCATATCCCTGCCTGATCACGGCCCCGGTGTCCGTGTCACAGACGACGATACGAGTGAAATCGGGCGCACTGTCCAACCCGGCAACTATCCCCATGACCGAAATTCTGCCGCACCCCGGAACCTCGCCGCGCAGGGCCGTCGGGCCCTAGGTGTTGCTCGTGCCCCAGTCGTCCTCGCCGGCCCCCTGCGCGGTGCGTTCGCGCAGGGTGCGCACCCGGTGGGCCACCGAGTCGGGCATGCGGTCCCCGACCTTGTCGCTCACCGCGTGGTAGGCCTTGCCCGCGAACTCACGGCCCTGCTGCGCCGCGGTCTCCGCGGTGTTGCGCACGGCGGGGTTCTGCGTGAACTGCTGCGCGGACTTCTTCAACTGCTCGTAGCGTTCGCGTCCGGCCCTCGTGCCCAGCACGTAACCCAGGACGACTCCGGTGACGAACGTGAGCCGGTAACGCATGGCGGCACACCCTTCCCTCTGCTCAAGTCTGCGTAGGTCTCCGGCGCGGCTCGCGCAGGGAGTACCGATTGGCGGAGCACCCCCCTGCTTGCGCTAATGTATGTGTCGCAGCGAGCGCGCGCCCCCTGGCGGATACCCAGGGAGGTACGTTCGATGCAACGAGGCATTCCTCCGTAGCTCAATTGGCAGAGCAGCCGGCTGTTAACCGGCAGGTTACTGGTTCGAGTCCAGTCGGGGGAGCTCGGTCCTCCGTAGCTCAATTGGCAGAGCAGCCGGCTGTTAACCGGCAGGTTACTGGTTCGAGTCCAGTCGGGGGAGCATGATGAACGAGGACCCCCTTGGGGGTCCTTTTTCATGTTCGCCGGAACCGCACGGGGCCGGGTGCGGTCTCCATGGTCACGAAGGCCGTGCGCAGCCGCCCAGCCGAGGCAGGAGATCGTATGAGCGGCTATGCTGCGGCAGACGGCGCGCACACATGTACGCGACACGCCGCCATGGGGCGGTAGCTCAGCCGGTTAGAGCAGCGGACTCATAATCCGTCGGCCGTGGGTTCGAGTCCCACCCGCCCCACCACTCGCCGCACGCGCGGAAACGGGCGCCGTGCGTGCGCGGACCCGGCTCCTCAGGTTCCGGCTCCGTGCGGGCCGGTGTCGCTGTCGGTCCCGGTGGACTCCTTCGTGTCATTGCGGTCGTCGCGGTCGTCGCGATCGCCCTCCGCCTGGGAGGGAGTGGGGCGCGGCTCGGAGCTCGCGGTGGGCTCCTCGTCGTCGCGGTCGCCCTCGGCCTGGGACGGGGTGTGGTGCTCGGTCATCGTGGGTGCCTCCGCGTCGTGGAACAGGTGGCCGTCCGCCGCCGGGCGGCCGGGAGGGGCGCTCCGGTGGCGCGCGAACCGAGTACCCCCGCAGGACCGTCGTCACCAGCGGCACCGCTGTACACAGGGCGGGCACGGCAGGTACGACGGGCACGGCAGGCGCGACGGGCGTGGAACGTACGGGAAGCGCGAAAAGTACGATAAGCGCAGATGGCGCGAAAAGCACGGAAATCGCGGCGGTGGCGGCGATGACGGCGCATCAGCTCGCGGAAGGCCCGCGGGCCTTGGACCGTTCCTCAGGACCGACGGCGTGCGAGGGCCCTGGTCAGGGCCGTGCGGACCTCCGGCGGCAGGGGAGTGCCCTCCGCCGCCGCGCAGGCCGTCAGGGCCGCGGCGACCGTGCGGAGCTTGGTGTTGGACAGCTGGGAGGCCTCCCGGAGGATGTGCCAGGCCTCGTCCGAGGTGCAGCCGTACGTGGCCATCAGGACGCCGCGGGCCTGGTCGATGATCGGGCGGGAGGCGATCGCCTGCCGGAGCTGCTCGACCTCGGCCTGGAGCGTGTGCAGCCGTTCCGCCCGTTCCAGGGACACCGCCGAGGCGGCCCGAGTCGACGCGCCTTCCGGGGCCGGGGAGCGCAGCGGGTCCGTGGTGTCGAGGCCGGCGAGCTCCAGGATGCGGCGCGGCTGGCCGTTCCAGCGGGTGGCCGTGACCGGCACCGACCGCCGACGGCCGTGGTCGCGCAGGACGTCGAGGAACTCCAGTCCGGCGGTGTCCATGAAGTACACGCCGCTCATGTCCAGGTCCACCCGCGCCGTGTCGGCGGGCAGCCGGGCCAGCTTCTCGGTCAGGGCGTGCGCGCACCCGCGGACGAGTTCGCCACGCGGGACGAGCAGTGCCCGGTCCGTCTCCATGCGCCCGCCGATGACCAAGGTGTTCGTCCTGCCCGGGAGGGGGAGGGGTGCCGAGGAGGTCATGTCACCGCCTTGTCGGTCCTCGTGGGTGGTCGTCGGACGTCCGGGTGAGTTCGGCCACCGCCGGAACCGGGGCGGTAGGCTGCGCACGGTCCCGGCCGTACTGCGGGTGCGCCTGCCCCACCTGTGCCTCCCTACACGCCGGGCCGAGGAATGACCCGGAATCGCCGGGGTACCTGCTGGTCCTGAACATGGGGAGACGGTGTTGGGCACTGGGCGTCAGGCGCCGCACGGACCCGGGACCCCGGTGCCGTTCCTGACGGTGCGCCCACTGGACGGGTGCCGTGGTGTCCGTGCGGCCGGAGAGGTCGGCCTGGCCACGCACACGGTCTGGGAACACGCACTGGAACGGGCGGTGCGCGAGGGCGAGGACGTGTACCACCTGGAGCTGTCCGAGGTGACGTTCGTCGACGTCGCGGGCGCCGATGCCCTCGTGGCCGCCGCCGAGCGGCTCGGGGACGGCCGGCGGTTCGTGGTGCGCCGTCCGCCGCCGGCCCTGCGACGGGTGCTGGAGATGTTCTGGCCCGACCTTCCGACGATCGAGGTGTCGATGTCATGAGAGCCGCGGCCGAACAGGCGGGGACCACCCCCGAACCCTTCGTCCACCCCGCCCTCTTCTACCGGGACGAGCGGGAGTACCTGGACGGCACCGTCCCGTTCGTGCGCGAGGCACTGGCGGCCGGTGACCCCGTGGCGGTCGCCGTGCCCGGTGACCGGCTGCGGCTGATCCGGGACGCGCTCGGCGACGACGCGCGGGCCGTCCGGCTGCTGGACATGCGGGAGGCCGGACGCAACCCCGGCCGCATCATCCCCGGCGTGCTGCGCTCCTTCGCCGACGCCCAGCCGGACGGGCGCCGGGTGCGGATCATCGGCGAGCCGATCTGGGCCGGCCGCTCCGCGGCCGAGTACCCCGCCTGCGCCCAGCACGAGGCGCTGATCAACGCCGCCTTCCGGGGCCGCGCGGTGACCATCCTGTGCCCCTACGACGCCGGGAGCCTGCCCGGACCGGTCCTCGCCGACGCCCGTGCGACCCACCCCGTCGTCCTCCCGGCCGGCTCCGGCCCGGCGCAGGACAGCGCCGCCTACGCCCCCGACGCCGTCGTCGCCCGCTACAACGAGCCGCTGCCGCTCGTGCCGGACGCGCTGACCCTCCCCTTCGCCGCCGAGTCGCTGACCCGGGTCCGGCACCTCACCACCGACGAGGGGCGGCGGCTCGGCCTCACCGGCGTCACCCTGGAGGACCTGGCCCTCGCCGCGGCCGAGCTGACCACGAACAGTGTGGTGCACGGCGGCGGTTCGGGAGTGCTGCGGATCTGGGGCGAGGGCGGCCACGTGCTGTGCGAGGTGCGCGACCGGGGACGGCTCACCGACCCGCTCGCCGGACGCCGGCCCCCGGTCCGCGGCCGGAGCGGCGGGCGCGGGCTGCTGCTGGTCAACCTGATCGCCGACCTGGTGCGGATGCACACCGGCGACGAGGGCACGACGGTGCGGTGCTGGTTCGCCCGGTGACCGCTTCGCGGCCGGCGGGGTCCGGCCGGACTCAGGCCCTCAGCGGATCCAGCACCATCGGTGCGATCCTGCCCTCCAGCATGGCGCCCAGCCCCTCCACGGCGCACACGTCCGGCCGCTCGGCGATGTGCACGGGCATGCCCGTCGCCTGACGCAGCATCTGGTCCAGGCCCGGCAGCAGGGCGCTCCCGCCGACCATCACGATCCCGCGGTCGGCGAGGTCGGCGACCAGATCGGGCGGGCACTCCCGCAGCACCTTGCCGATGCCGTCGAGGACGGCGGTGAGCGGTGTCTGGATGGCCTCCCGGATGGCGGCCGTGTCGACCCTCACGGAACGGGCCAGGCCGGTGGCGACGTCCCGCCCGTGGATCTCCGTCGACGTCGGCCCCTCGGACGTGAGCCCGGTGCCGGACAGCGCGAGCTGCAGCGGCCGGACGGACTGGCTCGGCAGCACCAGCTCGTGCCGGTGGCGCAGATGCTGCACGATCGCGTGGTCCACGGCCTCGCCGCCGACGGGGACGCGCTCCGCCGTCACGATCGCCCCCAGGGAGAGCACCGCCACCTGCGTGGC
>NZ_MSGP01000105.1 GCF_002078235.1 Streptomyces viridosporus | reverse complement strand
GCCGTCGTGCTCCGCGCCGTCGTGCTCCGCGCCGTCGTGCCCGGCACCGTCGTACCCGGTGCCGTCCTGTGCGGCGCCGTCGTGCGCACTGCCGTCGTACGCGCCGTGCCCGGCGCCCGGCTGTCCGAGGTCCCGGAGGTCCCGGTCGTCGTCGTGGGCGGTCACGTCACACCACCTCGTCCTCGTGCAGCCGGGCGCGCAGGGCCCGTACCGCCGTGTGCAGCCTGCTCTTGACCGTGCCCTCCGGAACGCCGAGCTGCTCGGCGATGGAGCGCACCGGCAGGTCGGCGTAGAAGCGCAGCACCACGACCTGGCGCTGGGCGTCGGGCAGCTCGTCCAGGCCGCGGGCGACGGCGAGGGAGAGCAGGCTGGTCTCCTCGCCGGAGGGGTGGTCCGCCGGACGCAACGCGGCCAGGCGCTCGCCCAGCCGCTCCTGGCGGCGCCTGGCCCGGTGCCAGTCCATGGCGAGGTTGGAGGCGACCACCGCCGCCCACGCCGAGACGTCCCGCGGCGCCTCGCGGCCGCTCGCGGCACGCTCCAGCAGCCGCAGCCGGACCTGCTGCACCCCGTCCGGCAGGTCCGCCTGCGGTACCCCGCCCAGTGCGAGCACCGCCCGCACCCGGCGCTCCTGCGCCGCGTCCAGCGGGTCGTCGTCGGCGACGTACGCCCCCCGTCCGCGCCGGATCCTTCCGCGCAGCACCGGCCACCCCCTCACACTGTTTCCCCTACGACGCCACTGCCGCCCGGAACGTTCACCCGGGCCCTTCGGGCCCCGCCGAGGCGTACGTCACATCTCCGTGTGGCCGAAGGCCGACCGGGCAGGGGACCTTGCGGTCCGGGGGCCCCGGAGGCTGAATTCCTGCAGTTCAGGGTGGTTACGGCCGAAGGTCCGCAACCGGTGGTCACGGCCGGTCCGTCCCACTTCGCGGGCAGAACCCGCAAAGGATTGGACAGGCGGGCCGTGGTCGGCCGCATGATGGAAGAGCCTCGGCCAGGCAATCAGGAACGTACAGAGACGCAGTAGGGAGTCGCCGTGAGGGTCGGAATCGTCGGAGCCACCGGTCAGGTGGGCACGGTCATGCGCAGGATCCTCAAGGAGCGGAACTTCCCGATCACCGAGCTGCGCCTGTTCGCCTCGGCCCGCTCGGCGGGCACGGAGCTGGACGGCGTGACGGTGGAGGACGCGTCGACCGCCGACTACACCGGCCTGGACATCGTGCTGTTCTCCGCGGGCGGCGCCACCTCGAAGGCGCTGGCCGAGAAGGTCGCCGCGCAGGGCCCGGTCGTGATCGACAACTCCTCCGCCTGGCGCAAGGACCCCGAGGTCCCCCTCGTCGTCTCCGAGGTGAACCCGCGCGCCATCGCCGACCGCCCCAAGGGCATCATCGCCAACCCGAACTGCACGACGATGGCCGCGATGCCGGTCCTGCGTCCGCTGCACGCCGAGGCGGGCCTCGAGGCCCTGGTCGTCGCCACCTACCAGGCGGTGTCCGGCTCCGGCCTCGCGGGCGTCGCGGAGCTGCACGACCAGACCCGGAAGGTGGTCGACGAGGCCGACAAGCTGGTCCACGACGGCGGGGCGGTCGACTTCCCCGAGCCCGGCGTCTACCAGCGCCCCATCGCCTTCAACGTGCTGCCCCTCGCCGGCAACCTCGTCGACGACGGTCTGAACGAGACCGACGAGGAGCAGAAGCTGCGCAACGAGTCCCGCAAGATCCTGGAGATCCCCGACCTCAAGGTCTCCGGCACCTGTGTGCGCGTCCCGGTCTTCTCCGGCCACTCCCTCCAGGTCAACGCCCGCTTCGCCCGCCCGATCAGCCCCGAGCGCGCGACCGAGCTGCTGGCCCAGGCCCCCGGGGTCGCCCTCGCCGACATCCCCACCCCGCTGCAGGCCGCCGGCCAGGACCCGTCCTACGTGGGCCGCGTCCGCCGCGACGAGACGGTGGACAACGGCCTCGCGCTGTTCATCTCCAACGACAACCTCCGCAAGGGCGCGGCGCTGAACGCCGTGCAGATCGCGGAGCTGGTGGCGCAGGAGCTCACCGCCGCGAAGTGACCCCCCCGACCCCCGTACGCGTCCCCGGGGCGGCCGCCTGCACGCGGGTGGCCGCCCCGGCGTCCGTGCGGGGGTCGGCCACCCGCGTCCGTGCGGGGGCGTCCCGGCGTCCGCGCGGGCAGACGTCCCCGCGTCCCCGCGGGCGCCCCGGTCAGACCCGCCGCACCTCGTACAGGAAGCAGCCGTACTCCACGGCCCGCACGTGCACCAGCGCCACCCCGGGGTCGGCGAAGGCCTCCGTGAGGGCGGGTTCGAAGTCCTCCGGCGCTCCGACCAGCCGCCCGCCCAGGATGCGGCCCTCGGCGGAGTAGCGGCGCAGGACGCGGTGGGCGCGGGTGAAGGGCAGAGCGTCGCTCTGCGGGCCCGCGCACTCCTCGGCGTGCAGGAAGACCGGCCCCTGCTCGTCGTACGCGCCCGGGTCGGCGCCCGTCCGTGCCGCCCAGCGGCGCAGGGGGGCGTAGGAGACGAGGACGATCGGTTCACC
This sequence comes from Streptomyces viridosporus, assembly GCF_002078235.1. Classification (GTDB taxonomy): domain Bacteria; phylum Actinomycetota; class Actinomycetes; order Streptomycetales; family Streptomycetaceae; genus Streptomyces; species Streptomyces viridosporus. Next base: position 13,744 of record NZ_MSGP01000105.1, on the reverse strand, counting down.
GGGCTCGCCGGGGCGCAGACAGCAGCGGAGCGGGGCGCCGCCCTCCTCGTCGGTGCGGAGGACCGGGGGCCGCCCCGCGTCGTCCAGGGCGCGCAGCTCCTTCAGGACGGGGGCGGTGATCGGACGTGCGGTGTACGTGGTCATCCCCCCAGGCTCGTACCCGGCGGGCCACGCCACCGGCGGAATACGGACATCGCGTCGGTGCAGGTCCCGTGGAAGGATGACGCAACCGACCCATCACGAGGAGATGACCGCGTGCCTGGCACAAACCTGACTCGCGAAGAGGCGCAGCAGCGGGCGAAGCTGCTGACCGTTGACTCGTACGAGATCGATCTCGATCTCTCCGGCGCGCAGGAGGGCGGCACCTACCGGTCCGTGACCACGGTGCGCTTCGACGTCGCCGAGAACGGCGCGGAGTCCTTCATCGACCTGGTGGCCCCCACCGTGCACGAGGTGACCCTCAACGGGGACCCCCTCGACCCCGCCGAGGTCTTCGCGGACTCCCGCATCGCCCTGCCCGGCCTGCTGCAGGGCCGCAACGTCCTGCGGGTGAGCGCCGACTGCGCGTACACCAATACGGGTGAGGGCCTGCACCGGTTCGTCGACCCGGTCGACGACCAGGCGTACCTGTACACCCAGTTCGAGGTGCCGGACGCCCGCCGCGTCTTCGCGAGCTTCGAGCAGCCGGACCTCAAGGCGACGTTCCAGTTCACCGTGAAGGCGCCGGAGGGCTGGACCGTCATCTCCAACTCGCCGACGCCCGAGCCCCGGGAGAACGTCTGGGTGTTCGAGCCGACGCCGCGCATCTCGACGTACATCACGGCGCTGATCGTCGGCCCGTACCACAGCGTGCACAGCGTCTACGAGAAGGACGGCCGGTCCGTCCCGCTCGGCATCTACTGCCGCCCCTCGCTCGCCGAGTACCTCGACGCGGACGCGATCTTCGAGGTCACCCGGCAGGGCTTCGACTGGTTCCAGGAGAAGTTCGACTACGCGTACCCCTTCGAGAAGTACGACCAGCTGTTCGTGCCGGAGTTCAACGCGGGCGCGATGGAGAACGCGGGCGCGGTCACCATCCGCGACCAGTACGTCTTCCGCTCGAAGGTGACCGACGCGGCGTACGAGGTGCGCGCGGAGACCATCCTGCACGAGCTGGCCCACATGTGGTTCGGCGACCTGGTCACCATGGAGTGGTGGAACGACCTGTGGCTGAACGAGTCGTTCGCCACCTACACCTCCATCGCCTGCCAGGCCGCGGCGCCCGGCTCGCGCTGGCCGCACTCGTGGACGACGTTCGCGAACTCCATGAAGACCTGGGCCTACCGCCAGGACCAGCTGCCGTCCACGCACCCGATCATGGCCGACATCCGCGACCTGGACGACGTGCTGGTCAACTTCGACGGCATCACGTACGCCAAGGGCGCCTCCGTCCTCAAGCAGCTCGTCGCCTACGTCGGCGAGGACGCGTTCTTCCGCGGCGTGCAGGCGTACTTCAAGCGCCACGCGTACGGCAACACGCGCCTGTCCGACCTGCTGGGCGCCCTGGAGGAGACCTCCGGCCGCGATCTGAGGACCTGGTCGAAGAAGTGGCTGGAGACGGCCGGCATCAACGTCCTGCGCCCGGAGATCGAGACGGACGCCGAGGGCGTCGTCACCTCCTTCGCCATCCGCCAGGAGGCCCCCGCGCTGCCCGCCGGCGCCAAGGGCGAGCCGACCCTGCGGCCGCACCGGATCGCCGTCGGCGCCTACGACCTCGACGCCGACGGCAGGCTGGTGCGCGGCGAGCGCGTCGAGCTGGACGTCGACGGCGAGCTGACGCAGGTCCCGCAGCTCGTCGGCAAGCGCCGCCCGGCGGTCGTCCTCCTCAACGACGACGACCTGTCCTACGCCAAGGTCCGCCTGGACGAGCAGTCCCTCGCCTTCGTCACCGAGCACCTCGGCGACTTCGCGGAGTCCCTGCCCCGCGCCCTGTGCTGGGCCTCGGCCTGGGACATGACCCGGGACGCGGAACTCGCCACCCGCGACTACCTCTCCCTGGTCCTGTCGGGCATCGGCAAGGAGTCCGACATCGGCGTCGTGCAGTCGCTGCACCGCCAGGTGAAGCTGGCGGTCGACCTGTACGCCGACCCGGCCGCCCGCGAGGCGCTGCTGACCCGCTGGACCGACGCCACGCTGGCCCACCTGCGGTCCGCCGAGCCCGCGAGCGACCACCAGCTCGCCTGGGCGCGGGCGTTCGCGGCGACGGCCCGCACCCCGGAGCAGCTGGACCTGCTGGAGGGTCTGCTGGCGGGGACGCAGACCGTCGAGGGCCTGGCCGTGGACACCGAGCTGCGCTGGGCGTTCGTGCAGCGCCTGGCGGCGGTGGGCCGGTACGACGAGGCGGAGATCGCCGCCGAGTACGAGCGGGACCGGACGGCGGCCGGCGAACGCCACGCCACCACCGCCCGCGCCGCCCGCCCGACCGAGGAGGCCAAGGCGGAGGCGTGGGCGTCGGTCATCGACTCCGACAAGCTGCCGAACGCCCTCCAGGAGGCGGTCATCGCCGGCTTCGTCCAGACCGACCAGCGCGAGCTGCTGGCGCCGTACACGGACCGGTACTTCGAGGTGCTGAAGGGCGTCTGGGAGTCCCGCTCGCACGAGATGGCCCAGCAGATCGTCGTCGGCCTCTACCCCGCGGTCCAGATCTCCGGCGACACCCTCGACAAGACGGACGCCTGGCTGGCCTCCGCCGAGCCGAGCGCGGCCCTGCGCCGCCTGGTCTCGGAGTCCCGCGCGGGCGTGGAACGCGCCCTGCGGGCGCAGGCGGCGGACGCGGCGGCGTCCGCGTAACCGCCCGTACTGCTTGAGGGGCGCCCGGTGCTACGCCGGGCGCCCTTCGCGTTCCCTCAGGGCACCGACGAAGGCGGCGAACACGGGGGCGGAGACGGAGAGGGTGCCGTGGGAGGGGTTCTTGGAGTCGCGGATGGCTATGCAGGGGTGGCGGAGGGTTACTTCGACGCAGGCATTGCCGTCGCCGCTACCGGAATAGGAAGACTTCCGCCAACTGTCGGGAGTGATCACCGGGTTCCTCACAGCTCCTTCGTCAGCCTGTGGATGAAGTCACGCGAACGCTCGGGGTCGAGTGACGCCGCCTTCACTCTACGGAAGAGTGTTCGGAACACACCGAGCTGCGCTTCGGAGTCCACGAAGACGGTTCCGTCAGGACCGTCGCGCACCACAGTGTCCAGCCTCGGGACCGCTCCGCCCGCGTACGCCATGGCGGCCGTGATGTCCGCGAACTCCTCCAGGTCGAAGGGGATGACGCGTACCGTCACGTGTTCCGCCTCCGACAGCTCCAGGAGGTTGGCGAGCTGATCCTGCAATGTCGCCCTGCCTCCCACCCTGATGCGCAGCGCCGCCTCATGGACCAGCGCCTCGTACGGCATCGGCCGCGTGCTCTCCATGCCGAGACGCCGCTGCATCCGGTGACGCACGCGCAGCTCAAGCTCTTCACAGGGAAGTTCGGGGATCCGCCGCGAGAAGAGCGCCCGAGCGTAGCCCTCGGTCTGCAACAGCCCAGGGACATGCAGGAAGTCCACGTCCCACCGGAAGGTGGCGTGGCACTCCAACTCGGACAGGTCCAGGAACGACGTGGGCAGGAGGCCTCGGTACTCCTCCCACCAACCGCGCCCCCGATCGGTCGCCATCGCGACCAGGGCGTCGACCAATTCACCGTCCGTACAGGCGTAGTGGGCCGCCATGCGACGCAGTCGCTGCTCGCTCACCCCTGTGGTGCCCGCCTCGATCTGGCTGATCTGGACGGAGTTCACACCGAGCAGTGCCGCAGCCTCACGGGCGCTGAGCCCTGACGCCTCCCGAAGTCGGCGGAGCTCCACGGCCAGACGCAACTGCCGTGCTGTCGGTTCCCGCCTGCTCCCCATCGACCGCTCCTCGCTCAACACGCCCGTCAAGGCGACTCGTTCGGGCGTCAGATTACGGGATCGGCTTGATCCAGGTTAATTCTAAGGTCTACCGTCGGTGACGCAGCGCACACACTGCGCAGCTTCGGGCGCCGGAAGCGCACCGCTTCGTCCTGCCATGACGGAGCGGCAACGACACCGCCGCCCATGACCTCAGTGCAACCCCGACTTCCCTTCACTCAAGAGGAGTTCGCGTGTCCGAAACCGAACCCTGGGAGTACTCCCTGCACATCCCGAGCGACCCGAGAGCCGTCACCGTCTGCCGCCGCACGCTCCGTCTGATCCTCACGATGCACGGCCTGATCCGCCTGATCGACGTCGCGGAACTGCTGGCGACGGAGCTGATCTCCAACTCGGTGCGTCATGCCAAGGGCCCGGCGGCCCTGCGGGTGCACTGGTCGGGCGCCGGTGTCCTGCGCATCGGGGCGTGGGACGCGGACCCGTCACCGCCCGAGCCGCCGCAACCCTTCACCCCGGAGTGGGAACGGGAGGACGGCCGGGGCCTGGCCCTGGTACGCGCCTGCGCCGACGTCTGGGGCTGGCAGCCACTGACCAGGGACGGCAACCGGGGCAAGTACGTGTGGTGCGAACTGGGCGCCGCCTAAAGGTCGTCTTCTTCCCTCGCGTGGACCGCGCCGGGGCGCAGTGGCGCTACCTGCCGCACGACTTCCCGCCCCGGCAGACCTGCTACGGCTCCTTCGCCACATGGCAGCACGATGGCGTGTTCACCCAGCTCACCGGCGTACTGCGCAGTCCGTTACGCCGGCAGGAGGGCAAGGGCGCGGACGCGGCGAAGAAGATCGCGGGCGGCAAGCGGAGCGTCGTCGCCGACACCCTCGGCCTGCGACGAGAACACCATCTCCTGGCGCGACCCCGTAAATCCACATCAACCGCAGATCCCGGGATGAAACAACGGAAGAAAACGACGCCTCAGGGCGTCGGATCCGGTGGTCGCGGCCACCGGATCCGCGGCCACCTGGAAAGGGTTCACCGCCCTCGACATCCGTTTTCTCTCGATACATCGCAAGCCCTCCCATCGGTCAACAATGCGGACAAGAACCGGGGTGGCATTCGAGAATCGGGGCTCATGGCCCGTGGGGCATCTCTTTTTGATCTTGGAACTTTCTTCTTGTAGCCTTCACCCCGCCTCTTCTCTCACGAGGCATCCACACCGACCTTCACAGGGGGCACAGTTGAACAAGACACGGGCTTTTGCCGCAATCGCTCTTTCCGCTGCAACTCTCCTTGCGCTGGCACCTTCCGCCAGCGCAAGCGGTGACGGCGTCTGCCACACGGACAGGGACGCCTGCTTCTTCTACAACTCGGACCTCAAGGGCGCCAAGGTCGACATCGACGACTGCTGGTCCTACAACCACGTGAACTTCAAGTTCATCGGTCCGGGCAACGGAGCCGGCATCACGCTGAAGAACAACGCGGCGTCGGTGCAGAACTGGAGCCACTACAACCCGCACTTCGTCTACTACAACTCCAACCTGCAGGGCCCCCGCCAGCAGATCAACCCCTGGAGCTGGTCAAACCTGAACAGCACCCTGAAGAACAACAACGCGTCCAGCGTTTTCTACGAAACCGGCAACTGCTGATGAGCGACCTTCGGGGGCTTCTCTTTCCGGGAAACCCCCGAAGGGCTCCTTTCGTCCCCCTCGATCACTGTCAGGTCTGAAGTCCCATGACGCACTTTCCACGTTCCCTACCGGTCCTGATATGTGCATCAGCGGCTCTCCTTTTCGCTACCGCCTGCTCCGGCATCAAAGCAGAGGACGCAGCCCCGACCGAAAAATCCGGAATGCCGGCGCCAGAAGACATCGACCTTCCGCTGGACCGATACATGTTCGACGAGTTCGAGAGCCACGAACTCATGGTCCTGCTCCGGAACGGCACCCTGGCGTGCATGGAAAAATACGGACACGCGGACACGTACATTCCCGAACCGGCACCTCCGCCGGTGAGCAAGCACAACGAACGGCGTTACGGCATCACGGACGGCCGACTGGCCAAGCGCCTCGGCTTCCGGGCGGACCAGGGCGACGCCGCACCGCGCGAGAAGGAGAAGCCGCTCACCGCGGACGAGGAGTTCACCATCACCGGCGGCAGCAGCAAGCCGGGGGAGCCGGGTAAGGGCGGGAGGAACGAGGCGGGCAAGGACGTGCCCCCCGGCGGCTGCAAGGGCCAGGCGCTGAAGGCACTCGGCTACTCGCCGACGGCCACTCCGGGCAATCCCGCGATGGTGCAGAACCTGGACCTCGAGTCCTTCGACGCCTCCCTGCGAACGGACAGCGTCAAGCAGGCCCTGCGCGACTGGTCCGCGTGCATGCGGGACAAGGGCTACACGTACGACGCCGAGCCGTTCTCGGCCAGCAACGATCGCCGGTTCGCGACGCCCGCCGCCACCGAGGCCGAGAAGGAAGTGGCCATGGCGGATGTGGAGTGCAAGAACTCCTCTCGGCTGATCGAGATCTGGAAGGCCGAGGAAACACGGATCCAGAAGTCGCTGACAGCCCGGAACCGACAGGAGCTGGAGAAGGTCGCGAAGCAGCGCGACACCACTCTTTCCTTGATCAAGGAGCTGTCGGGCACGTCCTCCTGAGAGGGGCTGTCGCGCGAAAGCGGCGAACCTCGCCCCGCGAAGAGGGGAGCTCGCGGTCGGCGGCAGAGCCATCCGCGGCTCCCGCTGCCGGGGGAGCCCTCTCCGGGCGCACCCGTCTCCCGGCATCTCCGAGGGCCGGAGAAGAACGCTCGTTCCCGGTTGATCGTCCTCCCCTCACATACGATCACGGACATGGGACGACCATGCGCCCTCGGCACCGAGCGGATGGTCGAGGCCGGCGCCGACCGAGGTGGAGGCCGCAGTGAAGTTTCCCGACATGGCGCGCGGTGCGCGTCTGGCCGCCCATGGTGCCGTCTCCACCGCCCTGGCCCTGTGCAGTGATCGCGCCCTGCGCGAACTCGTGGACACGGCCGTGCCGATCGGGTCCGGCATCGGCGGGAAGTCGGCCCTGATGGAGGTCGCCGGTACCCCGGTCTTCGTGAAGCGGGTGCCCCTCACCGATCCGGAGAGGCGACCCGAGCACATCCGGTCCACGGCGAACCTGTTCGAGCTGCCCGTCTTCTGCCAGTACGGCATCGGCTCCATCGGCGGTCCGGGCTTCGGCGCCTGGCGAGAGCTCGCCGTGCACATCATGACGACGAACTGGGTGCTCGCGGCGGAGCACGAGGGCTTCCCCCTGATGTACCACTGGAGGGTGCTGCCCGACTCGACGCCCCTGCCCGAGGAGTTGGCCGACGTCGAACGGGCCGTCGCCTACTGGGGCGGAGGACCGCAGGTGCGTCGCCGGATCGAGGCCCTCCAACGGTCCTCGGCGAGCGTCGCGCTGTTCCTGGAGTACGTCCCGCAGAACCTGCACCAGTGGCTGGGCGCTCAGGTCGCAGCGGGCGACGAGGCCGCCGACCGGGCCTGCGCCATGGTGGAGGAGAACCTGGAAGCCGGAATCTCGTTCATGAACGCGCGGGGGCTCCTGCACTTCGACGCGCACTTCGAGAACATCCTCACCGACGGCCGGCGGCTCTACTTCGCGGACTACGGCCTCGCGCTCTCCTCCCGCTTCGAACTGTCCCGGGACGAGGCCGACTTCTTCGACCGGCATCAGGTCTACGACCGCTGTTACACCGCCACCTACCTGGTGAACTGGCTGGTCACCGCTCTGTGCGGCTGCCGGAGGGAGGACCGGGACGGCCGCCACGCGCTGGTGCGCGCCTACGCGGAGGGCGAGCGCCCCACGGGAATCCCGGAGGAGGCCGCGGCGATCATCGCCCGGCACGCGCCGGTCGCCGCCGTGGTGTCGGACTTCCACCGCACGTTCCGGAGCCGGAGCAGGCGGACCCCGTACCCGCTGGAGGAGATCCGCCGGCTCGGCGGGAGGGACAGCCCCTCCCTGTGCTGACGGACACCGGGAGGCCGGCACGGACGTCCCGACGAATCCGCCTCCACACTAATCAAGTTTGACTAGAGTGGCGGGCATGGGTGAGAAGACCGTTCCGATCCTGCCGTGCCGGACCCTCCGGCCCGTCCTCGACTTCTACGCCGCCCTCGGCTTCGAGGTGACCTTCCAGCAGAAGAGCCCCAACCCCTACGCGGTCGTGGAACGCGGCGGCATCCAGCTCCACTTCTTCGGGATGAAGCGGTACGAGCCGGCCGAGTCGTTCAGCACGTGCTGCATCCTGACCGACGACGTGGACGGGCTGTACGAGGCCTTCCGGGCCGGGCTCAAGGCGGCGTACGGGAGGATCCCGCTCCGGGGGCTGCCCCGCATCGGGCCGCTGAAGGACACCTCGCACGGGGTGCGGCAGTTCCTCGTGACCGATCCGGGCGGCAACTGCCTCCGCGTCGGGCAGCCGACGGGCCGCGGCCCGCACCACCGGCCCGCGCCCGAGGAAACTTTCGCCCGGGCCCTCCACCACGCGTCCCTCTTCGCGGACTCGAAGGACGACCCGGCGGGCGCCGCGAAGATCATCGACCGGGTGCTGCGCGTCGAGGACGCGCAGCCCACGCCCGTGCAGTTGCTCCGCCTCCTCGTACTGCGCGCGGACGTCGCCGGGCGCCTCGGCGACGAGGGGACCGCGGCGTCCGCGCTCGCCCGGGCCGCCGCGATCCCCCTCACCACCCGGGAGCGGGAGTCGGTGCGCGACGACCTCGAACGCCTCGAGGAGCTGGGGATTCCGGGAAGTACCGGCCCTCGGGACCTTCGGGGAGGGTAAAGGAACGGTCGTTCTTGACCGACCGTTCCTTTACCGCGTAGTGTCATGGGCATGGGACGACCACGCGCCTTCGACACCGACCGGGCGATCGAGACCGCGGCCACCCTCTTCGCCACCCACGGCTACGAGGGCACCTCGGTGGACGATCTGGTCACCGCCACCGGCATCCACCGGGGCAGCCTCTACAAGGTCTTCGGATCCAAACGGAGCCTGCACCTGACCGCCCTGCGCAACCACCTCGACCACGAGATCCGCCCGACCACCGCCGCCCTCGCCACCCTCACCGATCCCGAGCAGGTGCTGTCGACGGCCATCGCCTCGTACGACAACGGCCCGGCCGCCGGACTCCTCCTCCTCGCCGCCGCCGAGCGCGCGCCCCACGACCCGGAGGTCGCCGCGCTGGTCGCGGAGGGCGTCGCCGCGCTGGAGGACGCCCTGCGCCCCTCCCACGGCGACGCCGCCCCCCGGCTCGCCTCCACCGTCCTCGGTGCCCGCCTGCGCCTGCGCGCCGGCCTGCCGACCGCCTCCAAGGAGCACTGACATGGCCCTGGTCTCCATCGACCGCGCACGCGACCTGCTGACCGTCGAGTTCCAGGGTCTCGACAAGCTCTGGACCCTCAAGAGCCGCCTGGAGATACCCCTCGCCCACGTGCGGGGCGCCACGCACGACCCCGGCATCGCCCGCGAGCCGAAGGGCCTCCGCGTCGGCGGCACCCACTTCCCCGGCCTCATCACCGCCGGCCGCTACCTCCACAAAGGCGAACGCCTCTTCTGGGACGTGAAGAACCCGGACAAGGCGGTCGTCATCGAACTCGCCGACGCCGAGACCTACGACCGCCTCGTCGTCGAGGTCGACGACCCCCGCGCCACCGTCGCCCTCGTCGAACGGTCCCTCACCCGCGACTGAAGCACGGCTTCCGGACCGGGCGCCCTTCCCCCGGCGCCGTACGCGCCCCTCGGCCGAAGTTCCTCACGCGCAGACCCTCACGCACAGGTCCTCACTCGACGCGCCCGCCCGGCCCCGTCGGCCCCGCTCACCGAGGGCGGGAGGCTTCCGTCGGCGAAACGGCTCCGCCGGTCCGGGGGCGGTGGGGGCCGGGGGGAGCGTCCGACGTCGCCCGGCCGCGCGGAGCGATCTGGCCGGCCACCGTCGCGCCGAACGCCAGCGCCATGCCGACCAGTTGCACCGGTGTCAGCGCCTCGCCGAGCGCCGCCCAGCCGACGACGGCCGCGGTGAGCGGGGAGAGCGGGCCGAGGAAGGTGACCTGGGTGGCGGTGAGGCGGCCGATGCCGCGGAACCAGAGCCAGTACGCGACCGCCGTGTTCGCCAGGGCGAGGTAGAGGTAACCACCGATCGCCGGGCCGTCCACCGCGGGCGGCGCGCCCTCGACCAGGAGGGCGAGCGGGGCGATGAGCAGACCGCCCGCGGTGAGTTGCCAGCCGGTGAGCGCGAGCGGGCCGACGCCCTCGGGCCGGCCCCACCGCTGGGTGAGCACGGTGCCGGTGGACATGGAGACGGTGGAGGCGAGCGCCGCGAGCACGCCGAGCGGGTCCAGCGCCCCGGCCGCCTTCAGGACCACCAGGCTGACGCCGAAGGCGGCCACGGTCCCGGTGAGGAGGGTGCGCGCGGTCGGCCGCCGGCCGAGCAGCAGTGCCGAGAGGCCGACCACGCACAGCGGTCCGACCGAGCCGACGACCGCGGCCGTACCGCCGGGCAGCCGGTAGGCGGAGAGGAACAGCAGGGGGAAGAAGGCGCCGATGTTGAGCGTGCCGAGCACGGCCGCCCTCCCCCACCAGGTACCGCGCGGCAGCACCCGGGCGAGCGCGAGCAGCAGCAGTCCGGCGGGCAGGGCGCGCGCCAGGCCGGTGAACAGGGGGCGGTCGGGCGGGAGGAACTCGGTGGTGACGGCGTAGGTGGTGCCCCAGGAGACGGGGGCGAGGGCGGTGAGCGCGATCAGGGCGGCGCGGTTCGGGGCCACGGGGGCGCACCTCTTCCCGGGGACGGCTTCAGGTCGACAGAAAGTAGCTTAGTTACAAGCTACTTTTTGGCAAGCCACTTTCTTGCGGACGACCGGAAAGGAACGGATACTCCTGCCCATGAGTGCACGCCCCGAGCAGCGCAGGGACCCCGTCGACGCGATCATCGAGCAGTGGGCCCGGGAGCGGCCGGACCTCGACACCGCCGCCATGGAGGTCTTCGGCCGCATCCACCGGCTCTCGCGCGCCATGAGCGACCGGATCGACAAGGCGTACGCCAAGTACGGGATCTCGCGCGGGGAGTTCGACGTGCTCGCGACCCTGCGCCGCTCCGGCGAGCCCTACACCCTCTCCCCGCGCCAGCTCTCGGCCACGCTGATGCTCACCACCGGCGGGATGACCGGCCGCCTCGACAAACTGGAGCGGGCGGGGCTGCTGCGCCGCTCCCCCGACCCGTACGACCGCCGGGGGCTCCAGGTCACGCTCACCGAGCAGGGCCTGCGCCTGACCGACGAGGCGGTCGGCGCGGGCCTCGCCCTCCAGACCGAGGCGCTGTCCGCCCTGGACGGGGAGCGGGCGGGACAGCTCGCCGATCTGCTGCGGGAGTTGCTGCTCGCGACCGAGCGGTAGGGCGCCGGACCGCCCGCGCACTCCCGGGCGGGGGCATCCCCGTCCGGCGCCCGGCGGCGGCCCGGCGGCGGCCTACCAGCGGTTGCGGTGCACGACCTCTTCGACCGGGCGGCGGCTCACCGGACCGAACCTGCCGCGCGGCCACCCCACCGGGATGGCCGCGAAGGTGTTCATGTCCCCGGGAATGCCGAGGGCCGCCTTCCACTCCTCCTCCAGCATCAGGTGCCAGATGGTGAGGTTGGCGGCCAGGCCCAGGCCCCGCGCGGCGAGCAGCAGGTTCTGCACGCCCGGGTAGACGCAGGAGCCCTCCGCGAGGGCGCTGAAGCGCTCCTGGATCCTCGCCATGCGCGCCGTCGCCTCGGCGCCGAGCGCCTCGGCGTAGAGCCGTACGCCCTCCTCCTCGATCCTCGGCTCCGGGAACCGGTAGCAGGGGATGATCAGCGCCGGGGTCTCGGCGAAGTGGTCGCGCTGGTACTCGATGGCGGCGACCATGCGTCCGTACGCGGCCTCGTCCATGCCGGCGGGGGCGTACTTGCCGGTCGTGGCCAGGTAGGCGTCCACGCACCGCTTCCACAGCGGGGCGAGGTCCGCCATGACCGCGGGGTCGGTGACGACGACGTACTCGTAGCGCTGCATGTTGCCGCCGCTGGGGCCCCAGACGGCCGCCTGTATCAGCCGGTCCAGGAGGGCGTCGGGCACCGGGTCGGGCTTGAGGCGCCGCATGGCCCGCATGGTGGACATGGTCGCGAAGAGGGCCGGTTCGGCGGTCTCGCCGGCCGGCGCCTCGGACAGGGTGTCTCGCGTAGTCATGATCGCGAGTGTAAGGACTGCGGGCCCCGCCCGGACCCCCTCGGTCACGTCCGCTTCGCCGCGCCGGGAGAAGGCATCCGCGTTGGCTCCAACCGCTTTTGACGCCGCGTCACGCGGGGGCGCCGCGTCGCGGGGCGGCTCGGGGCCGGGCCCGCGGGCCCCGCACGCGCCGAGGGCGCCGCCCCGGTGCGCGTACGGCGGTCTGCGCGTACGTGCACCGGGGCGGCGCCCCCGGGAAGGTGCGCGGGCGGCCCGTCGGAGCCGCGGGCCGGTCAGGCCTCGGCGTCGGCCTTGATCCGGATGTTGGAGCTGGTCGTGTCCTTCTTCTTGTGCGTCTTGTCGGTGACCATCACCAGGGCGGTGATGATCCCGAACAGCGCGATCGGGGCCACGACGAAGAGGCCCAGCGTCTCGACGACGCTCAGGCCCGTACCGGGGTCGTCGCCGTCGTCGCGGGTGAGCGCGAGCGCGGGGGACGACATGAGCAGCATCATCAGCGTCGTACCGGCTGCCAGGGCGCCGGCGCGCAGGGCGTTCTTCTTGTCCACGGTGCAAAAGGTAGCGAACGCCGGTCGGGCACGCGCGTCCGGGGTGCCGTACGAGAGTTTCGGCATGCTCACGTCACCCTCGCTCCCGTGCCCCGTGCGGGGCGGTGTCCGTCCGCAGCACCTCGATCAGCGCCCGCAGCCTCGGGGACGCCGCCAGGTCCTCCAGGGTCACCGGGCGGCCCTCGGCGTCGGCGATCGGCAGGCGCCAGTTCGGGTACTGGTCCCAGGTGCCGGGGAGGTTCTGCGGGCGGCGGTCGCCCACGCCGTCGGGGAGCCAGACGCCGATCAGGCGGGCCGGGGTGCGCAGCAGACAGCGGTGGACGGCCCGGATCCGCTCCTCCTCCGAGGTGGCGGCGTCCGACAGCAGTCCGAGCCGGGTGAACAGCTCCAGCCACTCCGCCGTGTCGGCGGCGGCCTCGGCGCGTTCCTCGGCCGCGGGGCGGGTGAGCAGGCCCAGGCCGGCCCGGAGGTCGACGTGCTCGCCGGTGAGGCGGGCCGCGGTGGGCGGCAGGTCGTGGGTGGTGGCGGTGGCCAGGCAGTCGGCGCGCCAGCGTTCCGGCGGCAGCGGGCGGCCGTCGCCCTCCCAGTCCCGTTCGAACCAGAGCACCGAGGTGCCGTACACCCCGCGTTCGCGCAGTGCCTCGCGCACCCCGGGCTCGACCGTGCCCAGGTCCTCGCCGATCACCACCGCCCCGGCCCGGGAGGCCTCCAGGACGAGCACGGCGAGCAGGGCCTCGGCGTCGTAGTGGACGTAGGTGCCCTCGGTGGGCGGGCGGCCCTCGGGCACCCACCAGAGCCGGAACAGGCCCATGACGTGGTCGATGCGCAGGGCGCCCGCGTACCGGAAGAGGGCCTGGAGCAGGGCGCGGAAGGGGGCGTAGCCGGATGCGGCGAGCCGGTCCGGGCGCCAGGGCGGCAGGCCCCAGTCCTGGCCGCGGGCGTTGAAGGCGTCCGGGGGCGCGCCGACGGACATGCCGGCCGCGAAGTACTCCTGCTGCGCCCAGGCGTCGGCGCCGCCGGGGTGCACGCCGACGCCTGGGCGCAGCA
>NZ_MSGP01000104.1 GCF_002078235.1 Streptomyces viridosporus | reverse complement strand
CGCTCCGCGTGAGCGCTGGCGGAACGCTGCGCGTCCGTTCACCCGCCTTGCTACGCAAGGCGGGTGACGTCCCGTCCGCTGTGCTCCCGGGACTGTGCGGGGACTGTGTCCCCGTGGGGTGGCTTTCGCTGCGCTCCAGCCACCGGGGGCGCTGTGCGCCCGGGTGGGCCGGCCCCGCTGCGCGGGGCGGCCAACGGGCCTGCGGCCCGGGCGGCGAGAAGGGGCGGGGTGGTTGGGGTTGGTGGCGTGAGCCCGGCTGGTTGTGAGGAGTGGGGAGCGCTTGTTCATGTGGGTTCCGGTGTATCGCGCACATCAGGCTGATGCAGCATGTAGTGTTGGCGGAAACGCGGGAGATCTTAAGTTGCGGAGTGATGAAGTGCAAAGTGTGCTGGCACTGCTTGGGGCAATTCTTGGTGGAACTCTGGTTCTCTTGGGTGATTTCATTCGGCGCAGAGTCGAAAGACGCAAAGAGGAAGTGAATCGACTCGTAGAAGTAAGTGTGCGACTTTCCTCCATGTACAACCGGATGTGTGGGCAGATACTTGACGCTTCTATAGCTGGTGTAGCGGTGTCAGATCTGGCTGTTGCAGATCCTCTGCGCTACGAAGTAACGACCCAGTTCTTCATGACTCCTGGTAGTGAGCAGCTCCGCTCTCAGGCTTCGCGTCTGATGGATGCGTACTACCGGCTTCGGGATTCATACGGGCAGGATTCTGCCTGGGTTGCGGCTCGCGATGAATACGGTTTGGCGGTGCGTGAGTTCGAAGCTGCTGTTCGTGCCATCCTCCACCGCAATCACATCTGACGTTCTGCTGGGCCTTCGTCATTGCCGAGATTGGAGAGGTGAGGGGGCTGTGATTCAGCTCAGGGAGCACCAGGTAGAGCAGAAGTTGAGTTTCCGAAAGTGGGTCGGATTTCCTGCAAGGTCATCTGTGCCGCCTCAGGGGGCCCGTGGCACGATCGTGTCAGCGACCGGGTCCGGTAAAACGATCATGGCTGCTGCGTGCGCGCTGGAGTGCTTCCCCGAGGGCCGGATCCTGGTGACCGTGCCGACCCTGGACCTGCTCGTGCAGACTGCTCAGGCATGGCGGGCGGTGGGTCACCGTTCTCCCATGGTGGCGGTGTGCTCGCTGGAGAACGACCCGGTTCTCAACGAGCTGGGGGTGCGTGCCACTGCGAACCCGATCCAGCTTGCTCTGTGGGCCGGGCGCGGGCCGGTGATCGTGTTCGCCACGTACGCCTCTCTCGTGGACCGCGAGGACATTGACGCTCCCGAGGGCCAGCGGAAGGTCCGCGGGCCGCTGGAGGCCGCTCTGGCGGGTGGGGAGCGGCTCTACGGCCAGCAGATGGTCCCGTTCGACCTCGCGATCGTGGATGAGGCCCATGGCACGGCCGGTGATCTTGGTCGTCCATGGGCCGCGATCCACGACAACGCCCGGATTCCGGCGGACTTCCGGCTCTACCTGACCGCGACCCCGCGCATCCTGGCGGCGCCCCAGCCGCGAAGGGGCACGGGCGGCCAGGAGGTGGAGATCGCGACCATGGCCGACGACCCGGAGGGCATCTACGGTGCGTGGCTCGCGGAGCTCGGGCTCTCGGAGGCGATCGAGCGGGGCATCCTCGCCGGGTTCGAGATCGACGTGCTGGAGATCCGCGACCCCTCCCCCGTCGCCGGGGAGTCCGAAGAGGCCCGGCGCGGCCGGCGCCTGGCCCTGTTGCAGACCGCACTCCTGGAGCACGCCGTCGCGCACAACCTCCGTACGGTCATGACGTTCCACCAGAAGGTGGAGGAGGCCGCCGCGTTCGCGGAGAAGCTCCCGGAGACGGCGGCCGAGCTGTACATGAACGACGCTTCGGACGAGGACCTGGCGAGGGCGGAGGAGCTGCCGGAGTCGTCGATCGACGCGGAGTTCTACGAGCTGGAGGCCGGCCGCCACATCCCGCCGGACCGGGTGTGGTCGGCGTGGCTGTGCGGCGACCACCTCGTGTCCGAACGGCGTGAGGTGCTGCGCCAGTTCGCAGGCGGCATCGACGCGAACAACCGGCGCGTGCACCGGGCGTTCCTCGCCAGCGTTCGCGTGCTCGGGGAAGGGGTGGACATCACCGGCGAGCGGGGTGTGGAGGCCGTCTGCTTCGCGGACACCCGCGGCTCGCAGGTGGAGATCGTGCAGAACATCGGCCGCGCGCTCCGGCCCAACCGGGACGGCTCCACGAAGGTCGCGCGGATCATCGTGCCGGTGTTCCTTCAGCCCGGCGAGGACCCGCAGGACATGGTCGCCAGCGCCTCGTTCCGCCCCCTTGTAACGGTCCTCCAGGGCCTGCGCAGTCATGATGAACGACTCGTTGAGCAACTGGCCTCCCGCGCGCTCACGAGCGGCAAGCGCAAGGTCCACGTCCGGCGTGACGAGGAGGGGCGGATCGTCGGGGCCGGCGGCGCGGGCGACGGCGGGGACCAGGAGGACGACGACACACAGGCCGCCGCCGAAGCGGCCCTGCTGCACTTCTCCAGCCCGCGCGACGCCGCGACCATCGCCGCGTTCCTGCGCACCCGGGTGTACCGGCCCGAGTCCCTGGTCTGGTTGGAGGGCTACCAAGCCCTGCTGCGCTGGCGGAAGGAGAACGAGATCACCGGCCTCTACGCCGTGCCCTACGACACCGAGACCGAGGTCGGGGCGACCAAGGCGTTTCCGCTCGGGAGATGGGTCCACCAGCAGAGGAAGGCGCTGCGGGCCGGAGAGCTGGAGCCGCGGCGCAAGGAACTGCTCGACGCTCTCGAGGCCGGGATGATCTGGGAGCCAGGCGAGGAAGCCTGGGAGAAGAAGCTGGCGATCCTGCGCTCTTACCGTCGTGCGCACGGGCACATGGCCCCGAGGCAGGACGCCTTGTGGGACGACCCCGCCGACGGCAAGCCCGTCCCCATCGGTCAGCTGCTGGCGAATCTCAGGCGTAAGGGCGGCCTCGGAAAGGACCCGAAGCGGGCGGAGCAACGCGCGAAGCAGCTGGCCGCGATCGACCCGGACTGGAACTGCCCCTGGCCACTGAACTGGCAACGCCACTACCGCGTCCTCGCCGACCTCGCCGCCGACGAGGCCGGCGGCGTGCTGCCCGACATCGCCCCCGGCGTGCTGTTCGAGGGCGACGACCTGGGCAAGTGGCTGAAGCGACAGAAGAACCCGAGCACCTGGAAGCTGCTGTCGAGCGAGCAACAGGAACGGCTGACCACGCTGGGCATCAAGCCAACCCCGGCGCCGCCTGCCGCCCCGACGGCCGGACGTGCGGCGAAGGGACCCAAGGCGCAGCAAGCCTTCCAGCGGGGCCTGACCGCCCTCGCACAGTGGGTGGAACGGGAAGGCGCCCACCGGCCAGTCCCGCGCGGCCACGCTGAGAAGATCACCGTCGAGGGCGAGGCAGAGCCGGTAGTCGTCAAGCTGGGCGTGTGGGTCTCCAACACCAAGACCCGCCGCAACAAACTCACCGCCGAACAGCTCACCGCGCTCGCGGAGCTGGACATGGACTGGGCAAAGCCGATGACGGCCCGACAGCCCGCCCCGGACAGCCTCTGATCACCTCCAGTGCCATGACCGAGCCCCGGGCCCTCTCAAGGCCCGGGGCCCTGTGCTGTGTCGCGCTCCTGTACGGCGATGCCGCCCCACCCTTGTCCGGCGGAAGTCGGAATCGTGCTCGCGCAGCGTCTTCAGCAGGCCTGGGGCGCGGTCGGCGAGCAGGCCGGTGACGGCGGTGACGTAGGCGTGGGCCGTGCCGACAGATATCCCGAAGCCGGCCGCGATGCGGGCGAGGGTGTCGTGACGGCGCAGGTACACCAGCGCAACGAGCGCGCGCCGATGCGGAGGGAGTTTGCACCGCCGGTCACCCTCCCGGGTGACGATGAGTATCGTGACCCACTCGACCAGGGCATGCGGGAGGTCGAGTGCGGCAGGATAGGGAACCAACAGGGCTCCTGTGCCGGTGGGTTGAGACTTCGAACACCTCCCTCAACGGCACGGGAGCCCTGTCCGTTGCGGACCCCGCCCTGCCTCTGTCCCCGTCACCCAATCAGTGGCCACGCTGAAAACGCTCAGTAGACGGTCAGAGCCCCTGTGCCGTTCACCCAGTGAGCTTTTTCAGCGTTGTCTCTTTTGGTGAGTCAAAGTCAGTGGACACCCCCGCCCAGGGCTTCGGCATAGTCGGTCGATGCCCGGTTGCTGACGTCTCGTCGTGTTGGGTGGAGTCCGATGCAGAACAGGCACGGACGTCCGTGATCATGGAGTTCTCTACGCTCTGTAACCTTGAACTGCCCGTGCCTGCCGACGCATCATCTCTGCTCTCCCCTGCCTTTGACCAGCTCAGACCTCATCCTGAAGTGTCCGGGCCCGAGGTTCCGGGGTTGCTGGAACGCCTTGCGCAGGTCCCGGACCCGCGGGATCCGCGGGGAGTGCGGCACCCTCTCGTGACGGTCCTCGCGCTGACGGCCTGCGCGGTCCTCGCCGGAGCGCGATCCCTGCTGGCGGTGGGTGAATGGGTGGCCGACGCGCCGCCGACCCTGCTCGAACGGCTCGGCACCGTCGTAGATCCGCTGTACCCGAAACGGTCCTGGCCCGCGGAATCCACGATCCGGCGACTGCTGGCCAGAGTCGACACGGACGCCCTGGACCAGGCGGTCGGAGCCTGGCTCGCGGACCGGCAGACCAGCGGCGAAGAGCTGCGAGGGCTCGCGGTCGACGGGAAGTCGCTGCGGGGTGCGGCCCGCGCGAAGGGACGGAAGATCCACCTCCTGGCTGCCTGCGACCACGCGCGCGCACTGGTCCTCGCCCAGATGGACGTCGGCGAGAAGACCAACGAGATCACCTGCTTCCAGCCGTTGCTCGACACCCTCGAGAACCTGGCCGGCACGGTCGTCACCAGCGACGCGATGCACACCCAGCACGACCACGCCGTCTATCTCCTCAACCGGCAGGCCCACTACATCGTGATCGTGAAGCGCAACACCAAGAAGCTCCGCAAACAGCTCAAGTCCCTTCCCTGGAAACAGATTCCGCTGCAGGACAGGACCCGCGCGACCGGTCACGGCCGCCACGAGATCCTCCCCGGAGGGGCCGACCCCCAGACTGAAGGTCTGCACGGTCAACAACCTGCTCTTCCCCGGCGCCCGCCAGGCCGTCCAGATCGTTCGCCGCCGCGTCCACCGCAAGACCGGGAAGATCAGCCTCAAGACCGCCTACGCGGTCACCAGCCTTACCGCCGAACAGGCCGGCCCGGCTCAGCTCGCCCGACTGATCCGAGGGCACTGGACCGTCGAGGCCCTGCACCACGTCAGGGACGCCACGTTCGCCGAGGACGCCTCCCAGGTGCGGACCGGGAACGCACCCAGAGCAATGGCCACCTGCAGGAACCTTGCGATCGGAGCCCTTCGCCTGGCCGGCGTCCGGAACATCGCCTCCGGACTCCGACGAGCAGCCCGGGACCAAACCCGGTCCCTCGCCCTCCTCGGCCTCACATGATCAAAACGGACGAGGCCGGACAACGCCGAAGCTCTGCCCCTCCCCGGAACAACCGGGGGGCACTTTGGTTTCACGACCAGACGAGTCGTCCTTCGGCGACCGAGCAGGTCGGATGGCTTCCATCGGCGATTTTCGTCAGCATTTCTGCCACGGAGTTGAAATAGTGAGCCAGTGACGCGTACTCGCCCGTGGTCGTGATCTCACCCACGAACCACCTGCCGATACGGCCGTCCCGCACGTCGATAAACTTTCCTGTCCAGCCGTCCTGGTCCGACAGGAACGGGATCCACTCATTGCGCCAGAACGGATTGTCCGGCTGATCCGGAGGGTTGACCCCACCGGGCATGGAGTGGTTCGCGTAGAGCTTCTCCATCGCCCGGAGGCCCAGAAAGAAACTTCCCTCGTCCGGAAACCCGGCGAAACCGCAACACGTCACATCGTCGTCCACATCTTCCTCAGGAAGATCAAGATTGTTCTGCAACAGCCACGCCCGCAGTTCCCGAGGAAGCTGGATGCCCATCCTTTCCTCGGCGGCCGCAAGCATCTGTTCCGTGGCCGGCCCGGGCAGATCCGCATGATCGGCCGGGGCGTGCTCCCGAAGAAGACTCATCACGCGGGACCAGCTCTCCACCACACTCATTCCCCACTACTCTCTGCGTGGACGCCCTATACGGCTGCGTCGCTTCGGCAGGCACGGGCAGTCCAAGGTCACAGAGCGTAGAGAACTCCATGATCACGGACACCCGTGCCTGTTCTGCATCGGACTCCACCCAACACGACGAGACGTCAGCAACCGGGCATCGACCGACTATGCCGAAGCCCTGCGAGCAAGCCGAGGCACAAGAGCTGCTCTGCGGCGAGGCGGGCCTCCTGCGCAGACAGGCCCATGGCGTCACCGACGCACTCGGCGGTCGACACCGTCCGCGTCAGGAACCGGCGGTAGAACTCCGACTCGACAACTCCCAGGCCCAACCCCGCCAACATGGTCTTCCCTTTGCTCTCGCTCGCCGGACGAGTCGGCGGTTACAACCCATGGCAGCTCGCGCGACCTGTTCCAGCACTGGTGTAGAGCTCACTGATTCTGCCCGATCTCTGCGGTACCGGAGTGACAGAAATCAGCCACGTAACACGGCATCACACTCATGACTGGGGGGCGACTATGAAAGTGCAGCTTCCCTTGCACTTCTGCACACTGAGATGTTTTCAACCTGGCTGGTTCGGCGGCAAGTTGGTGTGAGGGGTGGGTGCGGGAAGAGGTGAAGCTCCTGGTAGATGGGTTGTCGACCAAGATCAACCTGTCCGCCCGGAGCTTCACGTGCTTGTCTACCCATCGGGGATCGATCTGTCCTGAAGTTTCCCCGTGATCTTGGACACTCGATCTCTATGCCGCAAGGGTGTGCTGGTGGCGCTGCCTGGTCTCGGCCGGGGTGAGGTAGCCGAAGACCTTGTGCTTGCGCAGGCGGCGCCGGTTGTAGAACGCCTCGATGAAGGCGAAGACCTCGGCGCGGGTGGTGGCCCGGTCGGCCCAGGTGCGGGTGCCGATCTCTTCCTTGAGCAGAGCCCAGAAGCTTTCCGCGGCGGCATTGTCGAAGCATGATCCGGTGCGGCCGCAGCTTTGTCTCAGGCCCAACTCACGTATTTCACTGCGGAATTCGGCTGATGTGTATTCGCTGCCGCGATCCGAGTGTGTGATGCATCCCGGCTGCAGGCCGCCGCGGCCGTGGGCCATCCTCAGGGCGTCGACGACGAGGGAGGCGCGGTGGTGGGCGGCCATCGCGTATCCGACGATCTCGCGGGTGGCCAGGTCCAGCCAGCAGGCGAGGTAGAGCCGGCCCTCGGCGGTGGGGAGGCAGGTGATGTCCCCGACCAGCTTCGTGCCCGGCCGCTCGGCGTGGAAGTCGCGGCCGATCAGGTCCGGGGCCGGTCTCGCCTTCTTGTCCGGCCGGGTCAGCGAGCGCCGTCGACGGCAGTGGGCGCCCTGGATACCGCGTTCACGCATGACGCGGGCGACGCGTTTGCGGTTCACCGCCCGGCCCAGGCACCGCAGTTCGGCGTGGATGCGCGGGACGCCGTACGTGTGGCGGGATGCGACGTGGATGACGGTGATCTCGTGGGCGAGGGCCTCGTCGGCCGCCTGCCGTGCGGCGCGGGCCTTCGCCGCCGCCTGCCAGGCGTAGAAGGAGGAGCGGGCCACGTTCAGCAGCCGGCACAGGAAAGCGACGCCGTGGGTGGTCTTCTCCGCTTCGATGAACGCGTACGTCTCGTTCATCGATCGCTTTCCTTCGCGAAGAAGACCGCGGCTTTTCGCAGCACCTCGATCGTCTTGGCCTGCTCGGCGCTCTGCTTCCGCAGTCGCTTGAGCTCCTCACGCTCGGCACTGGTCAGCTCGCCGGGGCGTCCTTCGCCTCGGTCCACCTTCGTCTGGCGGTACCAGTTGCGCAGGGACTCCGGACTCACCCCGAGTTCTCGGGCGACCTCGGTGACCGTCCGGCCTGTGGAGTCGACGAGCGCAATCGCGTCCCGTTTGAACTCCGCGGTGTACCGCTTCGTGTACTTGCTTCCCACCTGGCGCTACTTCCTCTGGAACCTCATGTTCCAGTCTCCAGGTGTCCACGATCAAGGGGAAGCTTCACGGTATGGCTCACCCATGATCCCGATCACACCAGACGGTATCCAGTGAGAACAGAGGGCGGAAACGGTCACTCGTGTCCTGACATCGCAAGCACCGCAACCGCAGCTCTCCGAACCCTGTCTTCCTCCTTATGACAGCCAACCGATGGCGGCGACCGGCCTTTGATGATCGGGAATTACGGCTATGGAAGGTCGGCCGGGCCCTGACCGTCACCTTCATCACCGCGGTCATGGTGGCCAGCGGCGTCTTCTATGGATTGGTCCACCTGCTGGACTTCCAGGAGATCGACAGCACTGCAAAGCTCGACGCCAAGACACTCTTCGAGCTGGTGAAGCTTTCCTTCGGTGTGGTCGCCGGGGCAGGTGCGCTCGTCGCCCTGGTCGTCGCCTACCGCCGCCAGCGTGTCGACGAGGCCGGCGCGCACCGCGAAGCTACCCGGCTCCACACCGAACGCTTCTCCCAAGCTATCGACAAACTCGGCTCGGACTCCCCGGCTGTCCGACTCGGGGGGGTTCACGCACTGGCTGGCCTCGCCGAAGATGCCCCGGACCTCTATCTGAGCCAGACCTGCCTAGACGTCCTGTGTGCTTATCTCCAGCTCCCTTTCGCTCCGGATCCTGGCGATGCCGCAGAGGAAGGGCACCACCGCTACCTAGCCCTCCGCAAGATCCGCCATACAATCCTGCAACTCATCAGCGACCGCTACTACAACTACTCCAGAAATCATCTTCCCTGGCATTTGCACAGCATTGACCTCACAGGTGTCGTCATCGACTGCAACATGGACTTCACTGGCGTAGTTTTCCCCAATGTCACTCCGATGTCCTTCAACGGCGCGAAGTTCTCCGGCGGCACGGTATCCTTCAGCGGAGCGACGTTCTCCTCCAGTAGCAACGTATCCTTCATCGGCGCGGAGTTCTCCGGCGGCGAGGTGTCCTTCGCAGGCGCGCACTTCATCGGGTTCGATGGCGAGGGCCTCCCCGCAGGTGCGGTGTCGTTCAACGGCGCGAAGTTCTCCGGCGGCACGGTGTCCTTCGTCGGCGCAACGTTTTCCGGCGGAACAGTGTCCTTCGTCGGCGCGGAGTTCTCCGGCGGCACAGTGTTATTCAACGGCGCGAAGTTCGTCGAGGGCCCGGAGGACCTCCCCACCGGCGCGGTGTCCTTCGACGGCGCGAAGTTCTCCGGCAGTACGGTGGACTTCTTCCGCGCGAAGTTCGACGGCGGCGAGGTGTCCTTTATCGGCGCAGAGTTCTCAAGCGGCACAACGCGCTTTGATGGCGCTACTGGTTCGGTCCCCAATGGACTTATTGCCGCTGTCGGCACTCCTCCCCCCGAATCAGTTCGACTGCCCATCGCTTGGCTGGCTGCAAATCCATAACGCTAAGGGCTTGCCGGGAAATAAGTCGTTGCTTCCAGCTCCGGGGGTCGTTGTCGTGGTATGGGGAGACCGGAGGGGATCGAGGCCGTCCTGGCGGCGAAGTTCGAGACATTGTTGCCGCACCTGGACGAGCGTCAGCGCCGTCTGGCCATAGGGGCGGAGGCGCGGTCGCTGGGGCATGGCGGGATCAAACTCGTCGCCCGTGCGGCCGGGGTCCGGGAGGGTACGGTCTCGCGCGGGGTGGCTGAACTGGAGTCCGGCCAGGACCCATTGGGTCGGGTCCGCCGGGCGGGCGGAGGCCGGAAGAAGGCAACCGAGCTCGACCCGGGGCTGCGGCCCGCGCTGCTGGCGCTGGTCGAGCCCGACGGACGGGACGACCCGATGTCGCCACTGCGCTGGACGACGAAGTCGACCCGGAACCTGGCAGCGGAACCGACCCGGCAGGGCCACCGGGTCTCCGCCGACACGGTCGCCGGCCTGCTGCGGGAGGAAGGCTTCAGTCTGCAGGCCAACGCCAAGACCATTGAAGGCGCACGGCACCCGGACCGGGACGCCCAGTTTCGCTACCTCAACGAGCAGGCACGGGATCACCGGGACGCCGGAGATGCTGTGATCAGCGTGGACACCAAGAAGAAGGAACTGGTCGGCAACTACAAGAACGCCGGGCAGGAGTGGCGGTCCGCCGAGGAGCCCGTGAAGGTCAAGACGCATGACTTCCCCGGACAGGCCGAAAAGGCGATCCCGTACGGGATCTACGACGCGGCCGCGAACATCGGGTGGGTCAGCATCGGCACCGATCACGACACCGCGGCGTTCGCCGTCGCCTCAATCCGCCGCTGGTGGCAGGCCCGCGGCCGGCACGACTACCCCCGCGCTCGCCGACTGCTGATCACCGCCGATGCCGGGGGATCGAACGGCTACCGCACCCGCTGCTGGAAGACCCTGTACCGCTCGGAAAGTCATCGCTGCAGGTGCGTACCCATGTCCTGGAGCGTCGGTAGCGGCTGGGATGCTGTCGTGGTGATCGTCTCGCTGCTGTACAGGGTGACCCGGGAGCTGCCGGCCGTCCCCGGCATACTGCTGCGCCGCGACACCACGAAGGAAGCTGAACTGTTCGTGCTGCGGCACGAGAACACGCTCCTGCGCCGCCAACTCGCAGGGCCGGTGCGCTACGAGCCGGCCGACCGGTTCTGGTTTGCTGCCCTGTCCTCGCTGATACCGCGCCGTCGCTGGGCGCAGGTCTTCCCGGTCCAGCCCGGCATCGTACTGGCCTGGCACCGCAGGCTGATCGCGAAGAAGTGGGACTATTCCAAGCGCCGCGGCCGCACCGGCCGACCCCCGACCCCGGCCGCGCTGAAGAAGCTCGTCCTGCGCCTGGCCGAGGAGAATCCGAGGTGGGGCCATCGCCGGATTCAGGGCGAGCCGGCCCGGCCGGGGCACCCGATCTCACCGTCCACCGTCTGGCAGATCCTCAACGCTGCGGGCACCGGCCCGGCCCCACGCCGTTCCGGCCCCGGCCGGCGCACGTTCCTCACTGCCCGGGCCGAGGGGATCATTGCCGCGGACTTCTCCCACCTCGACACCGTCCTGGGCAAGCGCCTGTATGTGCCGGCGTTCCTCGAGCACGGCACCCGGCGCCTGCACCTGACCGGCGTTACCGCCCACCCGACCGGCCAGTGGGCGGTGCAGCAGGCGCGCAACCTCGCCGCTGACTTCGGCACACGGATGGAGTCCCTGCGTCTCATGCTGCGCGACCGCGACACCAAGTACACCGGGGCCTTCGACGCCGTCTTCCCGTCAGAGGACGTGGACGTGCTGCTCAGCGCGCCCCGGGCGCCGCGAAGGAACGCCCCCTGCGAGCGCGTGATCGGCACGATCCGCCGGGAAGCCCTGGACCACGTGCTGATCGTGAACGAGGCCCATGCGCGTCGCGTCCTCGACCGGTACCAAGATCACTACAACGGGCACCGGCCTCACCAGGCCCGGGACCAACTCCCGCCCGACATGAGCGAGGAACCCGCCGCCGAACGCCGGCACGGCCATCCCGGCAAACTCCTACGCACCCGCATCCTCGGCGGAGCGATCAACGAGTACCGATATGCGGCTTGACCAGCAGCAATGACTTTCCAAGCGGCACAGGCACGACGAGAACCCGCCCGGGCGACAGAACCGGGCGGAGGCGGTCACACGCGGCCGGGCTCCGGCCCTTCGGCCGAGTCCGGCCGCGCGGTGTCTCCTCGTATCACCGCGTACCGCACCGCGTCCCGCCACTGCCCGTCGCGGAACCCCACGGCGCGCATCACGCCTTCGCGGGTGAACCCGGCCTTCTCCAGGGATCGTTGCTCGGCGACGTTGCCAGTCTCGGTGTCCGCTTCGAGCCGTACGACGGGAGAGTGCGCGAATAGGTAGTCGACCAGGAGGCGCTGCGCGGCGGTGCCGATGCCCCGGCCGCGCGACGGCCGCAGTTGCGCGCCGACGTTCCAGTACGGGGTGCGCCCCGCGCTGGTCCGGCGCCAGGCGACGATGCCGAGCGCGCCGCCGCTGAACATGCCGGCACCTCAGAAGATCTGAATAGATGTGATGTTCGGTGGCCGGTTGGGGTAGGTCACGATGTTCCAGCGACTGATCCTGATGGAAGTGCCGTTGGCATCGTTCATCTGGATGTCGTTGTTCCCTGTGGAGATCTTGTCCACCCAGGCGCCAGCTCCGAGTCCCATGGTTCCCGCGTTGGCGGCGCAGAATTCGAAGGGCCCGGAAGGGCCGACAATGAGCGGACGACTGTAATGGCCCCATATGTGCAACAAGTCGCCAGTAGTGCAAGGTGTCTGATTCATGGCGAGCGCGGTATTCGCCGGAGTTGCAAGGTTGAGGCCTGCGGTCAGTAACGCTACAGCGAACAGGCGCTGGGCGGTTTTCCTGATGGTGGGCACGATGTGATATCTCCTTGAGGGTTGGGGCCACGCTGCATGAGCCAGGGTTGCTTCCGAACGATGAGGCAACTGCCCGGTCGGGCCTGACAGTCGGCCCTTCTGCGTTTCAATCCTGGCGCAGCGCTGTGTCGGCCAGGAACGACGCGCGGGGTTTGTTGTCTTCCCGTTACGCGGACCCCTGTGCCCGCGCGTTCTGCACCGCTGTGGACGTGGGAGCCGGGGCCAACCTGTGCCGCTCGAAAAGTCATCGTCGCCGGTCAAGCGATACAGCGGTACTCGCTGATCACGCCGCCGAGGATCTGGGTCCGCAGCACTGCACTGTGGCATCGGGCCGTTCCTCGGCATCAGGCGGTAGTTGCTGTCGGGCCTGGTGAGGTCGGTGGGTGTTGTAGTGCCGCCGGTAGGCGGCCAGGACCTGGCGGGCGTGGGCCTCGTTCACCATCAGGACGTGGTCGGGCATCTCGCGCCGGATGCTGCCGATGATCCTCTCGCCGTGGGCGTTCATCCGAGGAACCCGCGGGGCATTCAAGATCACCTCCAGCTCCTCGGCCTCGAAGACCGTGTCGAACGCCGCACCGTACGTGCCGTCGCGCTCCCGCAGCAGGAACCGCAGAGACTCCATGCGCCTGCTCAGGTCGGCGGCGAGATTCCGCGCCTGTTGCCCGGCCCACTCCCGGGTGGGCCGGGCGGTGACCTGCGGTGATGTGCAGGCGCCTGGTGGCGTGCTCGAGGAACACCCGTGCGGACAGCCTCGTGCCGAGCGCGGTACCGGGGTGGAAGAAGTCTGCCGCGGTGATCCCCTCGGCCCGGGCGGCCAGGAACTCGCGCCAGGTCGGACCCGGCACGACGCGGCGCCGGGCCGGTGCCCGCGGCGTTGAGGAGCTCCCAGACCGTCGAGGCAGCGATCCGATGCCCGAGTCCCCTGGGATCCGCCGGTGCCCCCGCCGCGGGTTCTCCTGGGCCGGCCGCAGAACAAGCGTCTTGATCGCCCCTCGGGTGGGCGGGCGTCCGGTGCGTCGGCGTGCGGGGTAACCCCACCTGGCAGCGACGAACCTGCGGTGCCGGGCGAGCAAGGCGCCTGGGGTGACCGGGAAGACCTCGCGCCGGCGTCGCCGGGGTATCAGCCCGGAGAGGGCAGCGCACCGGAACCGGTCGGCCGGCTCGGAGCGGACCGGGCCGGCACTGCCGGCGCAGGACGGCGTTCTCATGCCGCAGCACGAGCAGCTCGGCGCCCCTCGCGGTGTCACGGCGCAGAGACACGATCACGCGGACATGATCCCAGGACCGAACCGCACCACTCCCACCTGCGCCGATGACTTTTCGAGCGGCACAGGAACCGGGAGTCCTCGGCGCGGGTGGCGTAGTGCCTGAACCAGTCCGGCTCAGCGATCCGGACCAGCCAGTCCGGAGCGGCAACGGCAAGCGCATTCAGCGCGGCACGCAGAGTCTCGGCGACCAGCTCCAGCTGACACAACTCTCGCGCTGATGACAGCACGTGCGTGGAGTCGGTCCGAGCCTTTCCTCCACCGGCGAGCAGTCCCTTGTCCCGGGCAGCGGCCAGGATTCCGTCCAGTACGCGCCGTCCGGCATCCGCCTCGACCAAGCGGTCCCTGAACTCCGACAGCACCGAAAAATCGAAACCGGCGTCATCGAGGTCCAGCCCGAGCGCGTACTTGACGTCGATCCGAGCCCGTACCATCTCTGCGGCTTGCCGGTCGGTGTGGCCCTCCACAAACTGCAACACCAAGACCAGCGCCAGTCGGCCCGGCGCCCATGCCTGCCTGCCCCGTGTCGGGAACAGGTCGGCGAACTCCTCGTCCCGGAACAGCGGCCCCAGCTCATCACGGACCCGGATCGCCAGACCCCCTTTCGGGAACGCAGCCCTGGCCACCCGCACCGTCTCCGCCGGAATCTCCCCCAGATCCCGCGCCCGCATAGACACCGATACCCACCCCCCACGCAACAACGTCGGCCTCCAAGACCCGGTCGTGGTCTTGGAGGCCGACGTCACGCACGGCCCCGAATTAACCAACAGCGTCCCTTGTGGGGTGACCGGGACGCTTCCGCTCGGGCAACGGCGCTTGTGAAACCTAGCGGAGCTCAGGGTCACGTCATGGGCGTGAATTCGGGCAGGGTGAGGGCCGAATGGGCCGGCCGTCCCTCCTCGGAAGGGATGGCGTCGAGTTTGCGCAGCCTGTCGTTGCGTTCCGCCAGGGCCTGGGGCGTGGTCGGGAAGAGGGAGGCGCTGCCCTCGCCGACCAGAGCCTGGTTCGTGGTCACGAAGTCACGGGTGGAGTGTTCGTAGGCGGCGAAACTCGCGGCGTGGTCCCGGTCGGCCAGGGAACCGGCGAGCATGTACGCGCCGACGAGGGCGAGGCTGGTGCCCTGTCCGGTGAGGAACGACGGCGCCCATGCGGCGTCGCCCACCAGCGCGACCCTGCCGTTGGACCAGCGGGGCATGCGGATCTGGCTGACCGCGTCGAAGAACACGTCGTCCGCGTCGCGCAGGGCGGCCAGCATGCCCGGGACCTCCCATCCGGCGTCGGCGAAGACCGTGGCGAGCAGGTCACGCTGGGCTTGCGGATCCGGGAACGCGTCGAACGGCGGTTTCGGCTGTGCGAAGTTCAGGAAGGCGTGCACTTCGTCGTCGTCCCCCACGGCGTAGAGGGCCGCGGCCCTGCCCGGAGAGTTCCACATCACGGTCTCGTGGGAGAGCCCGAAGGTGTTGCGCATGGTGAACACGGCGAAGCAGTAGCCGAGGTAGTGGTGGAACTGCTCTTCGGGGCCGAACACCATTTCCCGGGTACGCGAGTGCATGCCGTCCGCGCCGAAGACCAGGTCGAAGGTACGCCGGCCGCCCTCGCGGAAGGTGACGTCCACTCCGTGGCCGGACTGGTCGAGGGTGTCGATGGAATCGTTGAACACGAACTCCACGTCGTCACGGACCGCCGTGTAGAGAGCGTCGGTGAGGTCCCCGCGCCGCACCTCCAGGTCCCGCCCCTCTACACCGCCGGTGACGCTGTGCGGGTGGAGCGAGGCCACCTCCCTGCCGTCCCCTTCGAGGAAGGTGAGCCGGCGCAGGTCGATGTGCGCCTCCCGCAGCCGCGGCAGGATCCCCATCCTCCGGACGACTTCCAGCGCGGTGCCGCGCACGTCGATGGGGTAGCCACCGCTGCGCGGCGCGCCCGCCTTCTCCACCACCGTGACCGCGTATCCGTAGCGGTTCAGCCAGAACGCGAGGACGGGACCGGAGATGCCGGCCCCGGATATCAGGACCTTGGGCCTCGGCGTGGTATGAGCATCCGTCAGCTGGTCGGTGAAGGTCATTCCTTGACTCCTTTGCTCATGGTTCGGACGACAAGCAGGGAGAGCACCGCGACGACGCCGGCGATGAGGAAGCCGGTACTGAAGGCCGATTCGGCCGGGACCTCGGACCCGGAGAGGGTTCCCGAGGTGAGGAGCGTGCCGCCGAGCATCCCGCCCACGGCGAAGCCCAGCACGCGCGTCACCAGGACCAGACTGGTGGCGATGCCGGTGTCGCCTTCATCGACGGAAGAGGCGATGCTGGTCACCACGGCCGTGACGCACAGGCCGTTGGCGAGCGCGATCAGCGCCTTGCCGACGGCGATGTGCCAGACCTCGGAGTGTGCGGCCGCCAGCGCTAGCAGGGCGGCGGCCATGAGGACGGCCGCGGTGGCGACCACGGCACGCGGGCCGAAGCGCCGCTCCCCGATTCCGCCGAGCGGCCCGGCCAGCGTTGCGGCGACGGCGCCGGGCAGGAGGACGAAGCCGATCTCGGTGGCGCCGAGCCCGAAACCGTATCCGTCGCCCGACACGTCGAGCAGCTGCGGGACGAGATAGACCCCCATCGCGGTGCCGAGGCATATCACGAACGTCACC
Source organism: Streptomyces viridosporus (assembly GCF_002078235.1). Classification (GTDB taxonomy): domain Bacteria; phylum Actinomycetota; class Actinomycetes; order Streptomycetales; family Streptomycetaceae; genus Streptomyces; species Streptomyces viridosporus. The sequence continues at coordinate 12,662 of NZ_MSGP01000104.1, read as the reverse complement.
ACACACGACTTCCAGATCACCGGCCGTGCCAGCATGCGCAGATCGACCATCGGCGCGGCCGCGCGACGTTCAACGGCTACCCATCCGGCCATGAAGGAGGCCAGCACCGCGATGAGGGCGACGAACACGAGTGGCTGCGAGCCCGCCTCGGGCGCGAGCGCGAACACGAGCAGGAGGGTGACCAGGATCCCGCTCAGGAGAAGCAGGCCGGGCCAGTCGAGCCCGGCGTCGCCCGACCGGCCCGGCGGATCGGACGGCATCAGCCTGTTCACCAGCAGGGTGAATCCGATGACCGCGAAGGTCGGCACCGCGAACATCCAGTGCCGGGAGAACGCTTCCGCCACGGGCCCGGCCGCCAGCAGGCCCACCATCGAGCCGCCCACGAACATTCCGCTGACCAGCCCGATGGCGGCCTTCGACGCTCCGGAGGGGAGGTGTTTACGCACCACGATGAACGACAGGGGCAGTGCGCCCACCATCGCCCCCTGAAGAATCTGGCCGAGCAGCAGGACCGGCAGGTTGGGCGCCAGGGCGGACACCAGGCCGCCGACCGACACCACGGCCATCAGCCGGATCAGGACGCGCTTTCCGCCGTAGCGGTCGCCGAGCTTGCCCGCGAACGGTGTGATGAGCGTGCCGGTGATGGCGAGCACGATGTTGAGGAGCGCCCCTTCGGACGGGCTCATGTCCAGCTCGCGTTGCAGGAGCGGGAGCGTCGGCGCCACGACCGACTCCAGGGCGCCGGTGGACACCACCAGCAGGCCGAGGGCCGCGACAGCCGCTTTCCCCATGCGGACCGGAGAGGCCAGGGTTGTGGTCATAAGAGTCCTTTTCGTTGGTGCCGGACGAGTAGGGGTCCGGCCGCCCGGGTGGTGCTTCCGCCCGCCCCGGCCCCCGACGGCTCCGGCGGGGAACCGCTCTTCGGGGACATGGCCGGTCGGTCTGCCGCCGCGCGGTCGGCGAAGTGGGCGGACGCGTGGCCGAGGCCGCTCACGGCGAGCGCGACGAGCGCTGCTGCCGCCGCGAGACCTTCGTGCACCCGGCACAGCGCGGCGCCGGTGAGCGCTCCGGTGATGATGAGCGCGACGGCCGCCGTCCGCCGCCGGGTCCCTTGAGGGCGGGCCGCTCCCAGCCGGGAGTCCGCCGCGAGCCCGGTCAGGGTGGAGGTGACCACCACGGTGGTGACGTCCCTGACCGCCAGGTGGCGGGCCGTCGCCGCCTGTACCCCCATGGCCAGGGCGAGTGGCGACGCCATCAGGGCGCGGGCGCCAGGGGTGGCCACCCCGACGGCGGCGAGTCCGAGCACCGTGGCGGCCAGGACGAGAGCGACACCGCCCCTGTGCGGGCCCTACGACCTGCGCCGCAGCGCTGCCCGCGCCGGCAGCGTCACCGCGAGCAGGGCCAGACCTACACCGACGGCCGCGAAGAAGCCGTACAGCAGCGGGGGCGCATAGGGCACCTCGCCGGTCATGCCGCGCATCATCGGGATCAGCGTGGCCGCGGCGATCGCGGACCCGATGACCACGCCCGCCGCGGAGACCAGCAGGCTCTCCCAGCCGAGCATCGTCAGGACCTGGCGCCGGGTCGAGCCGACCAGGCGCAGGGTGCCCAGTTCGCGGCGGCGGTCCAGGACCGTCATCACCAGGGTGTTGACGGCGGCGATGGCGGCGAAGCCGCCGAGGACCGCCGCCATGGTGTTGTTCATCCAGGCGCCCAGCTTCGCGTCCAGGCTCTTCTCGGTCGCGTAGCCGGAGGCGTCGGTGACCTTGCCCAATGCAGTGAGTGACTTCTCCGATCCGCCGCGGACCAGCAGCGTGCTGTCGAAGCCCGAGGTGACGTGGCCGGCGAGGGACTCCCGGTTCATGGTCACCGTGGCCAGGCCGAGGCCACGGCCGTAGACCGCGACAACCTCGGGGCGGGCCTCGGTGCCGTCCGGGAGGTAGAGCGGCAGCCGGTCGCCGACGCCGACGTCCGCCGAGTTCGCCAGGGTCTTGTCGATGGCGATACGACCCTCGCCGAGCCCACTGAGGCTGCCTTCGCGTACGTCCAGGTCCTGCACCTTCGCGAGTTCGGCACCCGAGCCGCTGACGCCCTGCGTCACCGCGCCCTGGAGCGACTTGAACTCGCCGGAGCCGATCGGCACCAGCACCCGGGTGTTCAGCAGGCCGACGGCCGCCTCCACGCCCGGCGCTCGGGCGGCCCGCGCCGCCGCGTCCACGGGAAGCCCGGCCGGGTCCGTGACCACGTGGTCTGCGGTGATACCCGCGCGCAACTGCTTGTCGGCGGCCCGGGTCTCGCTCGTGTGCATGAAGACGAGGGTCGAGGCGAAGGCCATGGCGAGCACGATCGGGGTGATCGCGGAGGCGAGGCGGCGGGCGTTGGTACGGGAGTTGGCGGCCGCAAGCTGGGCGGCCGGGCCCGCGCCGCGCAGCGGGAGGCCGAAGAGCCCCGCGCACAGCCGCGCCACCAGCGGACCGAGCAGCGCGACGGCGAGCATGAAGAGCATGACGACGCCCAGAGCGGCCCCGGCCGCGTCGTCCCCCGAGGAGCTGGCGGAGACGCCGGTGAGGACTCCCCCGCCGACGAGGGCGCCGATGCCCAGCATCGTACGGATCAGGCCGGGCCGCAGCCGCTCCACCGACGCCTCGGCGAGCGCCTGTCCCGGCTTGATCCTGGCGGGCCGCCGACCGGCCACCCATCCGGCGCCGAGCGCGGTGAGCAGTCCGATGCCGACGGCGGCGAGGAGAGGCAGCGCGGACACGTGCAGGTCCACGGCCTGCGGGATGACGCCGCGGTCCTGCAACTGCCCGAACCACCAGTGCGCGAGCCCGATACCGGGCAGGCAGCCGAGGATACCGGCGAGCGGAGCGATGAGCAGTGACTCGGAGGCGACCGCCCGTCGGACCTGCCGCGGGGTCGCGCCGACGGCACGCAGCAGCGCGAACTCGCGGGCTCGCTGAGACACGGACAGGGCCACGGTCCCTGCCGCGGTGAGGACCGCGACGATGGCGGCGATGCCGCCGAAGGAACCGCCGATTCCGAACAGTGTGTCCTTGGCGTAGCCCAGCTCGGGGTCCTCGACAGCGCCGCGGTCGTCGCCGACGTGCACCTGGGCGCCGGAACCGGCGAGAGCCTTCTTCACCGAGTCGGCGAGCGCGCCGGCATCGGTGCCGTCCTGCGCCAGCACGGCGATGGCGTCGGCCTTGCCGGGGTGTCCGGCCAGCACGGGCGCCTGGGAGTCGGCGAACCAGGCCAGGGGTCCGGCGCTGCGGGCGGTGTCCGCCGTTCCGGCCCGGGCGACGCCGGCGATGCGGAAGGCCTGCTGACCTGCGGCGGTCTGCAGTACGACGGTGTCGCCGACCGCGGCCTTCACGGCGCGGGCCGTACCCGCGTCGAGCACGACCTCGCCTCCGCGGGGCGCGGCGCCCGCGGTCAGCGCCGTACCGGTGAATGTGTGGGCCCCCCATCCGTGCGCGGTGAGCAGATCACCAGGAAGGCGCAGTTCGCCTTCGTGCGCCACGCGCACCGGGAAGGTGAAGTCCGGGACGGCGGTGGCCGCGCCCGGTGCCTTCGCTGCCTTGGCCGCCAGTCCCGCGTCGAGCCGGGCGGTGTCCGGCAGCGGGGTGGCCTCCCTCTCCTGGTCCTCGCCGCTGCCCGTGACGACGTACTCGTACTGGTCCGCCACCGCAACAACCGGCGCCTTCGCATACCGCTCCGCCGGCACTGACGCGCGCAGGCTGGTCTCCAACAGAATTCCGCAGGCCGCGACGATCAGTGCGGACATCAAGAGCGCGAGGAAGGTCCCCGCGAAGGACGCGGGCTTGAAGCGGACGGCCTCACGGGCGAGTCCATTGGGGCGCCTCATGCCGCGGCACCTGCCATCGCGCCCGTGCGGGAGGTGAACACGGCCATCCGTGCCGCGATCTGTTCCGCCGAACCCCGTTCGAGGTGGTCGGCGAAGGCGCCGTCGGCGAGGAACAGCGCGCGGTCCGCCCAGGCTGCCGCGACCGGATCGTGGGTGACCATGACGACGGTGGCGCCGAGGGTGTCCACCGCGTTCCGCAGCAGGCCGAGGACCTCGGTGGCGGTGCCGGTGTCGAGGGCGCCGGTCGGCTCGTCGGCGAAGATCACGTCCGGGCTGGTGACCAGGGCGCGGGCGATGGCCACGCGCTGCTGCTGGCCTCCGGAGAGCTCGCCGGGCCGGCGCCGGGCCTTGTCGGCGAGCCCGACCTGCGCGAGGACCTCGGCCGCCCGGCGGCGGTCCTGGCGCCGTCCGGCCAGGCGCATGGGCAGCAGGACGTTCTGCTCCACGGTCAGTGAGGGCAGCAGGTTGAACGCCTGGAAGACGAAGCCGAGGCGGCTGCGGCGCAGCTCGGTGAGCTCGTCCTCGCTCATGCCGGTGATCTCCGTACCGCCCAGGGCCACCAGCCCCGACGTGGGCCTGTCGAGCCCGGCGGCACACTGCAGGAAGGTGGATTTGCCGGACCCGGACGGGCCCATGACCGCGGTGAACGTTCCCCGGGCGAGGGCCAGGTCGACACCTGCGAGGGCATGTACTGTCCCCGCGCCACGGCCGTACTGCCGCTGAACACCGCGCAGTTCGACGGCGAGATCGGATGTGGTGGTGGCCGGTGCCTCCGGTCGGTCTTCCGCCTGCTGCCGCCTGGCGCTGCGTAGCCTCATGTTCCGCCCTTTCGCGATCTCTTCGTACCGACGGACCAGAGAGTGCGGGGACGGCTGCGCGTCGGGCGTCATACCCGGGAGCCAAACTGGAGGTGCTACCCCGGTAGGGGGTGGAGGGGCAGACCCGTCGGCCTACTCACCCGGGGTGACCAGGCCGGATTCGTAGGCGAAGACGACCGCCTGGGCGCGGTCGCGCAGGTCGAGTTTGGTGAGGACGCGGCTGACGTGTGTCTTCACGGTCTGTTCCGCCAGGACCAGTGTCTGCGCGATCTCGGTGTTGGACCGGCCGCGGGCGACGAGAGTGAGGACCTCCGTCTCGCGTTCCGTCAGCGCCTTCAGCCTCAGCGCGGGCTTGACCCGGGCGGCGGGGCGCTGGCGGGCGAAGTCGGCGATGAGGCGGCGCGTGACGGAGGGGGCGAGCAGCGCGTCGCCCGAGGCCACAACACGGACCGCGGCGATCAGGTCGGCCGGCGGGGCGTCCTTCAGCAGGAAGCCACTCGCGCCCGCCCGCAGCGCCTCGTAGACGTAATCGTCGACGTCGAAGGTGGTGAGCATCAGCACGCGTGGCCGGTGGGTCACGCCCGGCGGGGGCGTAAGGAGGCGGCGGGCGGCTTCGAGGCCGTCCATCTCGGGCATGCGGACGTCCATCAGCACGACGTCGGGACGGGTGCGCCGGCTCAGCTCGACACCCTGCACGCCGTCGGGGGCCTCGCCCACCACGTCGATGTCGCTCTGCGCGGCCAGCAACGCGGCGAAGCCGGCCCGCACCATGGCCTGGTCGTCGACGATGATGACGCGCGTCGTCACGTGACATCCCTTTCAGTCAGGGGGAGTTGGGCGGCGACCCGAAAACCGCCGCCCGGCAGCGGCCCCACGTCAAGGGTGCCGCCGATGATCCGAACCCGCTCACGCATCCCGACCAGACCATGCCCGGTCCCGCCCTCCTCCAGCGGCCCGGCAGGCGCCTGGGGCGGCGGACCGTTGACGACAAGCACGGTGAGCCGGTCCCCGTCCTGCGACACCGACACCTGGGTAGGGGCACCGGGTGCGTGCCGTACGACGTTCGCGAGTGCCTCCTGGACGATGCGGTACGCGGACAGCCCCACCGCCTCGGGCACCTCGGCGTCGCAGTCAGTGAACGTCACCGGCGTGCCCGCTCTTGCCGTCGCCTCCACGAGCTGTCCGATCCGGGTCAGGTCCGGCTGGGGCGCGAGCTCGCCGTGCGTCTCCTCGTTCCGCAGCACACCGAGGAGCCGGCGCATCTCACTCAGCGACTCACGCGCCGTCGCCGCGATCGACGTCAGCTCTTCCTGCGCATCCGGCGGCAGCCGCTCAAGACGATACGCCGCGGTGTCCGCCTGCACCGTGATCACGGACATGTGGTGCGCCACCACATCGTGCAGCTCACGCGCGATGCGGGCGCGTTCCTCCAGCAGCATCCGACGCTCACGCTCCGCCTCACTGATCGTCTCCTGCTCGGCCAGCCTGCGCTGCACCTCGTAACGCTCTCGGAGCGCACCGCCGAGCAAAAGCGTGACGCCACCGAGAATGGTGAGCAGAACACTCATCGCGTCCGTGCCGTGCGGCGCGGCGAACCCCAGCCCGACGTTCACGCCCGCCGTCGCCAGCCACACCAGCAGCAGCGTCCGGCGCGACTCACGCAGGCCGAGGGCGAGGCAGAGGCCGACGTACCCGACGATCTCCATGGGCGGGAACGGCCACAAAAGCCGCTCCTCGAAGTCCACACCGAGCAGAACCAGCGCCCCCGCCAGATCCGCCGCGAAGATCACAAACCAGGCTCGCAGCGGGCGGACGACAGCGAGCAGCAGCGGCGCCGCCTGCGCAACGGCCAGCGCACTCGCCACGGCACCGTTCAGGCCGTAATCGGCGGTGAGGACCACGATGGTCGTGGGCAGCAGGGCGACACACAGCACGAACGCCACACCCCACGGCAACAGCCGCACCCACCGACGCGACGCCCCCGCGAGCAGCGCACGTGGGCGTTCTTTCACTGAGGTCATGAGCCCCACTTTCTTATGCGCGACGAGAGGGCGTCAGGAGACGAGCAGTCACCAGACGGATCCAACGCAACCGTAGTCACCTCTCACCAGTTGCGTCGGTGCTCAGTTGTCGGCGTGGAGCGGTTCGCCCACTTCGTGCATGTGGCGCAGGGCCTGGCGGTAGGAGTCGACGAGACCGGTCTCCGTGTAGGGGATGCCGAGGTCACGGCAGTGGGCCTTCACCATGGACTGGGCGAGTCTCAAGTGGGGACGGGCATGCTGGGGAACAGGTGGTGCTCGATCTGGTAGTTGAGCCGCCGAGGAGTCAGTCGGTGGGGACACTGCCCTTGATGTTGCGGGACGTGAGCACCTGGTGTCGCAGGTGTCCCCACTTGTCGCCGCCCGGATCGGACATGTCCATCCCCTTGTGGTTGGGCGCGAAGGCTGAGGTTCCCCCGGGACGCGGGGAATGATGTCAGAAGGTCAGGTAGGACTCACAGAGAGGAGCCCTGCTGATGCCTGCCCCGAGGAAGTACCCGCTGGAGTTGCGTGAGTGCGCGGTGCGGATGTATCGCATGTCGGAGCCGAAGCCTGTGATCCGTCGCATGGCCGAGGATATCGGTGTCCATCACGAGGCCCTGCGCGGGTGGATCCGCCAGGCCGAGGCCGACGCCGGCGAACGCGACGACCTGCTCACCAGCGACGAACGCGCCGAGCCGGCCGCGCTGCGCAAGGAGAACACCCAGCTCAAGCGGTCCAACGAGATCCTGCGGACGGCCTCGGCTTTTTTCGCGGCACAGCTCGACCCGACCGGCCCAGGTGACCGCGCTCCTCGACGAGCACGAGAACCTGGAGGTCGAGCCCACCCTCCGGGAACTGCACATTCCCTCCTCCACCTACTACCGCTGGCGCCGGGCGAAGAGACAGCCGTGCGAACGGCGCCGCCGGGACACCGAACTGACCAGGCAGATCCAGCAGATCCACGCCGACTCCGGTGGAATCTACGGCTCTCCCCGCGTCCATGCCGTCCTCAAACGACAGGACGTTCACGTCGGCCGGAAAAGGGTCGAGCGGCTCATGCGCGAAGCCGGCCTCGCGGGGATCAGCCCGCGCCGGCACGGCAAGGGCTTCACCCGTCACGACCCGGACGCCGACCCAGCCCCCGACCTGGTGCAACGCAACTTCACCGCCGAATGTGAGACAGAGCCGTTGAGTTGACAGACCCGCGGGATGTGGCCGGGCCGGGAATCTGAATAGTCGGAGACCTGGTGTCGTCAGTGGGCGGCTGAAGCGTGGGGAGCCGGCGGGCACGGTCTCCTCGTCGGCCGGCGCTGTACGGGGTCAGCCGGTCTTGGTGGTGAAGGGGCCGTTGTTCGCGAACACGAGCTTGGCGAAGTTCTCGCCGATGCGGCGGTGCCCTTCGGGGCTGGGGTGGATTGCGTCCGGCAGCGGGAACTCGGCGTGGTCGCTCTCGCCGTAGAGGTCGAGTCCGTCAAGGTAGTGGAGGTTCGAGTCCTCGGCGGCTCGCTGCTTGACGATGTCGGCGAGTACATCGCGGATGATCGTGAGCGTCAGCCGTCCGGCGGCGGTTTCGGCCGGATCGCCGGTGGCCTTGAACTGGAGGGTTCCGGTTTCGAGGTCCGGCATGAGAGGGCCGGGGGTGTTTTCGTGGGTCGGGCACAGGACCGGCGACACGAGGAGCAGGGGTGTCGTCGGGTGGCCCTCGCGGATGGTGTCGAGGAAGCCGTGGATGGCCGGGGAGAAGGCGCGCAGGCGCATGGCGTCTGAGTCTCTCCGTCTTCAGGTCCGCCGGTGATGCGTTGGACGTCTTGTCCCGCTTTCGGGTCGAGTTCTACGAGTGTCTGCACGCCCGGGCGGACGCTCTCTTCGAGCTCACCGACGCGATCTTGTGCAAGGACGGACCTGTCCAAACCTTGGTCGATCTGAGTCTGGAGGCCGAGCACCGGCGTGGGCACGGGGCCCTCTACCAGGCGCTGAACACCGGCTGGGCCGAGCCGGCCCGGCTGCGGGGCCTGCCGGCGTCGCTGCCCGTGCCGCGTGCGGTCGACGGGCGGATCGTGCTGGCCGTGGACGTCTCCACGTGGTTGTGGCCGGACGCCGAGACCAGCCCTGACCGGCTGTTCTGCCACGTCTACGGGAGAGGCCGCAGCAAGGACCAGTTCATCCCCGGTTGGCCCTACTCCTTCGTCGCCGCGCTGGAGTCCGGCCGCACCTCTTGGTGCCGCCTCCTGGACGCGGTCCGGCTCGGCCCGGCCGACGACGCCGCCGCCGTCACCGCCTCCCAACTACGCGACGTAGTAGAGGGCTTGATCGCTGCGGGTCACCGGAGCAGGGGTGCCCCCGAGCTGCTGATCGTCGCTGACGCCGGCTACGACCTCGCCCGCCTGGCCCATCTGCTCGCCGGCCTGCCCGTGGAGGTATGCGGCAGGCTCCGCTCGGACCGCGTGCTGGCCCGGGACCCGGCCCCGCACGATGCCCGCCCCAGGCCGGGCCGCCCACGCATGCACGGTGCCCCGTTCGCGCTGGCCAGGCCCACCACCTGGGGAGACCCGCAGACTGAGACCCGGACCGACACCACGCGCCACGGCACCGCGACCGCCCGGGCATGGGACCGGCTCCACCCCCGGCTCACCCGCCGCTCAGCCTGGATCACCGACCAGAATGCCGAACTCCCCATCCTGCACGGGCTGATGGTTCGCCTGAGTGTCGAGCGCCTGCCCGGAGGACGGGATCCCGACCCGGTGTGGCTGTGGTCCTCCCGCCCCGGGGCAGGCCCGGGCCACGTCGACCAGCTATGGCGGGCCTACCTGCGCAGATTCGACCTGGAACACACCTTCCGCCTGTTGAAGCAGGCACTGGGCTGGACCGTGCCCAAGCTCAGGGCCCCGGCCAGCGCGGATCTGTGGACAACGCTGATCATCGCCGCACACACCCAGCTGCGGCTCGCCCGGCCGGCCGCAAAAGATCTGCGCCGCCCCTGGGAACGCCCTCTTCCCTCAGACAAGTTGACGCCCGTACGGGTCCGGCGGGGGTTTCGTAACATCCGCGCGAAGCCAGCCCGCCCAGCGGCTGCACCGAAACCCTCCCGCCCCGGCCCGGGACGCCCCCGCGGGTCGAGCAACCGTACGAGAGCATCCCGCTGCACGCCGGGAAAGACCGTCAAACGCGCCGAGTCACTCGGCCAGCACTACGGCCGCACAGGTTAAAGATCAAGCTGAGGGAGGTCTTCCTCGTGGGGTGCCTGCGGCCGGCGGTCCGCGCCCATGCGACGAACCCGTTCTCGCGAGCCGACCGGAGCCGAATGCGGGCGGCAGATTCCGGGAGCCGCGCACACGTGGGAACCGTGCGCAGAGGGCAGAGCGCAGGGGCGGAGCTGATCAGTTGGCCGACGTGTTCCGTGTCATCTCGGCTGCCTCGGTGATGGCGCGTTGTCTGAGATCGCCGAACAGCTGCATCGTGACGGCGGCCAGGACGTCGTCCCTGCCAACAGTCCGCCCGTCCCCGCGGCGGGTGGACAGGGCGAGGAGGGGGTCCTTGAGCAGCGGGGCCGGGGATGGCTCGCCCGGCACCACCAGACTGACCGTCCCGAACCGCTTGACCCCGCCCTCGCGGACGACCTTGGCCGCGTCCCGGGCGAGGTCCGTCAGGAACACGCTCGCGATTCCGTCCAGGTCGCGAACCATCGACGGGACCGCCCTCACCCCCCGGCTCCCCAGCAGCCTTCTCACCCCGGCCTCGAACCGGTGGGCGCCAGCGACACCACTCGGTGTACGCGCCCCGCGGCGCTCACGAAGAGACACGAGCGCACCATCGGCGTTGCGCACCTCGCCCATCAGGCCGTGGAAGGTCGGGCTGTGCAGGTACCACGCCGATCCCACCTCCACCTCGACGTTCCGGTCGATCGCCGAGATGAGGTCCTTGGGAATCAGCCTCTTCCTGGCCTCCTCGGCCGCCGCGCTTCTCGCGCCGTCGATGATCTCCGTCAGCACGGTCCGCGTCACTGACGCGGCGGCCCACGCGGCCGGCCGGGAGACGTGCAACGAGGTCACGTCCCTGAACACCGCTTTGACGAGCTGAGGCTTGAACGGCAGGTCGGTCACGACGGAAGCGGTCTGCGGACCGCTGCGCTCGGCGCGTAGGGGGTGTGTGGTCATCGAAGAATGTGCTTTCTGCTGTCGGAGGTGTCAGTGGCCCATGCCGCACCGGGCGGCGAGACCACAGAGCTCTGCGGAGGGCGCCGAGCCGGCACAGGGCCTGCTGGGCGGGGCCGTCGGCACACAGAGGTGCAGGCGGCCCCGACCGGATTCTCGGCGTTCCGGCGACCGGGCGTGCGGCAGGGGGTGCCACCCGGGCGACGCGCTGTGGTGCGGCGCCGTGCCGGTCAGGCGACCTGATACATGCCGACTTCCAGGAAGTGGCGCAGTGCTTCGGGTGTGTTGTCGTCGAGGGCGGCGTTGGCTGCCGCGCGCAGGGCCGGGCTGATGGACGGGTCGGCGAGGATGCGGGCGATGGCGACGCGGTCGTCCTCGGCCTGGGCGATCCGGTAGCCGGTCTCCAGCCAGACGCGCATCGCCTCGGGGTCATTGGCATCCAGGAGGGCGTTGGCTTCTCGTGTCACACGCCGGCCGCTGTCCGGGTCGGCGAGGATGCGGGCGATGGCCACCCTCAGGTCGTCGGCGTCCGGCTCGTCCGCGGACGAGGACACCGCGGGCACCGTCACCGCGGTCGGTGCCGCCGTGGCGGCGAAGGACGGGGTGGCGAGCAGGAGGGCCGGGACGAGGATGCCCGCGGCAATGCCGGGCGCTACGCGATGCAGTCGCAAGGGGAATGCTCCTCTTCGTTTGCTACGGAGGTGAGTTGAGGGCACCTCAGGGCGTTCACTTCGGTGATGCTGCCACCTGGGTCTGACAGTGACAGTTGCCCCGCTGCGGTCGCAGGGCACCGTTGCCGCGGACGTGGCCGGTGTTTCATGGCGGCGCGCCTTCGAGAAGGGCGGCCTTGAGCACGGCTCGTGGCTGTCGGGCATGATCGGGGCGAGACGATTCCTGGGCGCGGTCGTGGTGTGGTCCGAACGTGTGGTGGTGCGCGACGGGGTTCGGCTTGTGTGCCGGGACCGGGGCGGGCCGGGGAAGCCGGTCGTGCTGCTGCACGGCTTGGCCGGTCATGCGGGTGAGTGGGAGGTGGTGGCCTCGCGGCTGATTGCCCGGTATCGGGTCGTCACGGTCGATCAGCGCGGGCACGGCGCGAGCGAGCGTCATCCGCAGGCTGTCTCCCGGGCCGCCTATGTCGCCGACGTCGTCGCTACAGTCGAGCAACTCGGCCGGTACTGGTCGGCCAGTCGCTGGGCGGGCACACAGCCCTGCTCACCGCCGTCACCCGTCCCGCACTCGTCCGCGGGCTGGTGCTCGTCAAGGAGGCCGAGGCGTTCGCGGCCGGCCTGCCCGACGTCGCCGCGCAGCTGCACGCCGCGGACCCGGAGCTGTACCCGCGCACGATTTGGGCGGACTGGTTGTGCGGGGAGCACAAGCCGGGCCACCGGCGCCGTGTCCTGGACGAGTTCTCCACGGGGATCACTGCTGACGGCACGGTCGTGGAGAAGGCGTTCCTCGGGTCTGTTTGAACCGTTCCGGGTTTGATCGAGACTCTAGGTTGTGGCTGTGGCCTGGGGTTTCGTGGTTTCGCGGTAGTAGTTGGTCTCGTATTCGGCGGGTGGGATGTGCCCGATCTCACCGTGCAGCCGGCGGTGGCAGTACCAGTCGACCCATTCGGCGGTGGCCAGCTCGACCTCGGAGAGTGTCTTCCAGGGCCGACGGGGCTTGATCAACTCGGTTTTGAACAGGCCGATCGTGGACTCCATCAGGACCTAGCCAGGGGACGCCCCGCTTTAGCGGGGTGGGGAATGGCTTCTGCGTCCTGCTCTGGCCTCAGCTGGGTGCGCGGATCCGCAGTGTTCATCTG
>NZ_MSGP01000103.1 GCF_002078235.1 Streptomyces viridosporus | reverse complement strand
CCGATCTGCAGATCGGCGAGCTCCCCGAGTGGCTGCGGCTGCACGTGCGCGTGGGAGAGCTGGGTCTCTTCCGGCGCAAGCGGAAGAAGGGGCTGGACCCGCGCCAGGTCGACATGCGGGAGGTCGGGTTCCAGAACGAGGAGCAGAAGGTCATCGCCGAGGTCCGCGCGTACGTCCGGGAGAACCCCGCCTCCGTGCCGACCCTCGTGCTGTTCTTCTCCGACGGCGGTGTCTATCGCAACGCCGAGATCGAGCAGCAGCTGCGCGAGGCCGTCGAGGAACCGGTCTTCTGGCAGTTCGTGGGGCTGGGCCGGTCGAACTACGGCGTGCTGGAGCGGTTCGACACGCTGCCCGGACGCCGCGTCGACAACGTCGGTTTCTTCGCCGTCGACGACATCGGCACCGTGCCGGACCCGGAGCTGTACGACCGTCTGCTGTCCGAGTTCCCGATGTGGATCACGGCCGCGCGGCGGGCGGGCATTCTCTGACCGGCGCACGGCGGCACACCGCGGGCAGGCACCACCCACCCGGCTCGCGCCCTCCGACGCGGGGCCCCGAGGGGCTCCGCCCGGAAGGGGGCGCAAGCCGACGGGGGGTCCGTCCGGCTACTCCGGCCGGTGCTCCGGCCCCCCGAAGTCCGGGCTCGAGTAGTCCGGGCTCGAGTAGCTGGGCCGCGGGCCGCGGGCGGGGCCATCGCCGGGGCTGGTGAAACCCGGCCGGCCGTAACCGAGGTGCGGCATGCGGCTGGTCGGCGCGGGCGGTGCCGTGTGACGCAGTGCGCCGGCCGCCGCCGGATCGGCGAGCGCGTCCCGCAGGAACGGCAGGATCCCCCGTTCCAGCAGGGCCTCGCGCCAGGCGTCCCTGGCCCGGGTCAGCTCCCCGTCGAGCACGTCGTACGGAGCGGCGAGGGCCGAGGGTTTGTTGCGCAGTGCGGTGAGCAGCAGACCCACCGCGGCGACGAGGATGGCGACCGCCGTCACGGCGCCGAACACCCAGCCGGTGGTGAGGATGGTCCGGGCGAACGCGGCGTCGGGGTCGAGCACCCGCAGGACGTAACCGACGAGCAGGAATATCGCGGCCGCGGCTCCGGCCAGGACGGGCGCCAGGACGGCGACGACGGCGACGGCGCCCGCGCCGGAGGCCTCGGCGACCTCGCCCACGGTGGCGGCGAGCCCGCCCGCGTGCGCGCCCGGCTCGGCGGAGTCGGAGTCGCGGACGGACGGGGCGGACGGCGCCGTCGGCCGGCGCAGTTCCTCGCGGATCTTCACGTAGTGCTGGTACTCGGTCGCCGCGGCCGCCGTGATGATCGCGGTGGCGCCCAGTGCCATCGTGCGCAGTTGTTCGGTATTGAGCCGCTGTCCGACAGCGGCCAGTTCCGGGCGGTGTGGTGCGGAGCGCAGCGCCTCATCGAGAATCCGCTCGTATTCCGTGCGGTCCTCGTTCAACAGGTACTGCGGAACGCTGTTCATGTGCATCCCCCGATGCTCCGTAGGGCTTGGGGCTCGGCATGCTGACGAGCCGTCGGGCAGAAACGGAGGGGAGCCTGCTACGGATAAGCCGATGGTAGAGCGGTGACGGTACGCGGTGACAGGGGGTTTACCGAAATTGCCGCGTGTGCGATGCGGTCGGGGGCCGCCGGGCGACGGCCCCGTGAACCGTCAGATGCCGAGCGGCAGTTGCTGGACCAGCAGTTTTCCGGCCATCGTGACGCCGCCGTCCATGGCGATGGCGAGACCGTCGGCGTAGACGTGCGGTCCCGAGACCACGGGGCCGGTGTCGTCCTCGCCGTCCTCGGAGCCGACTTCGCCCAGCAGGTACGGGATGGGGCTGTGGCCGTGAACGACCCGGGTGCCGCCGTACGTATCCAACAGGGAGCGCACCGCGTCGGCGCCGCCCTCGTCCCGGAAGGAGAACCGCTTGGTGAACTTGCGGAACAGGTCCCAGACCTCGTCCACGTCGTTGCGGGTGAGCGTCTCGCGGATGGTGTCGTTGACCTCTTCGATGGAGCGGCCGTAGTCGAGGTAGGCGGTGGTGTCGGAGTGGAGCAGCAGGTGGCCGTCGACCTCCTCGACGGCGTCGAGGCGGGCCATCCACTGCAGGTGGTGGTCCTGGAGGCGGTCCATGTCCGTCTTCTGGCCGCCGTTGAGCAGCCAGGCCGCCTGGAAGGTGGCGGTGCCCGCGCCGGAGTTGACGGGGGTGTCGCCGAACCGCTTGGCGCCGAGCAGCAGCAGCTCGTGGTTGCCCATGAGGGCCTTGCAGTAGCCGCCGGCCGCGGCGGCCTCCGCGGAGAGCCGCATCACGAGGTCGATGACGCCGATGCCGTCCGGGCCGCGGTCGGTGAAGTCGCCGAGGAACCACAGCCGCGCGGTACCGGCGCACCACTTCCCCGCGGCGTCGATGAGGCCCTGCTCCTGAAGGGCGGCCACCAGCTCGTCGAGGTAGCCGTGGACGTCACCGACCACGTACAGCGGGCCGGGCCCGGCCGCGGGCTGCGGGGCGGGCACGGACGCGGGGTCGACGGTCACCTGAACAGTGTCACCCCGATTGATGACGGGGAGGTCCCGCTGCGTGGGGGTGTACCCCTCCGGGTAGGCCTCCTCGGACGGCGGGGCGACGTCACCCGGGTGGGTGCTCTGGACGTACGGACCGGTCTCGTGGACGTACGCGGGTACCCGGAAGTCACGCAGTGTCGCCGTCCGCTCCACCTCGGGTCCCTGACCGGCCCCCTGA
>NZ_MSGP01000102.1 GCF_002078235.1 Streptomyces viridosporus | reverse complement strand
CCCCGGCACCGGTCCCCCCGGTCCCCCCGAACCTTCAGGCGACCAGTTCGCCGAAGGCGTCCTCCCGGTCACGGCCGAAGCTGAGGACCTCGTCCTCGCGCAGCCGGCGGAGCGACCGCCAGATGCTGGACTTCACCGTGCCGACGCTGATGCCGAGGATCTCCGCGATCTCCGGGTCCGTGCGGCCCTCGTAGTAGCGCAGGACCAGCATGGTGCGCTGGAGCTCGGGCAGCCGGGCCAGTGCCTGCCACAGGACCGTGCGCAGCTCGGTGCCGCGCATCGCGTCCGTGTCGCCGGCCGTCTCCGGCAGTTCCTCGGTCGGGTACTCGTTCAGCTTGCGGCGGCGCCACGCGCTGATGTGCAGGTTGGTCATGGTGCGGCGGAGGTATCCGCCGACCGCCGCCTTGTCGCTGATCCGGTCCCACGCCCGGTAGGTCGAGAACAGCGCGCTCTGCAGCAGGTCCTCGGCCTCGAAGCGGTCGCCGGTCAGGTGGTAGGCGGTGGCGTACAGGGAGGCGCGGCGCTCCTGGACGTAGGCGGTGAACTCCGCCTCCGACAGCGAACGGCGCTCCCCCGGGGCCTCCCCGTACGCGTTTCCCCCGTGCGTCTCCCCCTTGGACGCGTCAACCACCGACATGAAGCCGGCGTGCTGACGCCCGGTGCCGCGAGCGCACCCCCGCATGCTCGCGGCACCGGACTTCTCGGACCCCCGGTGCACGTCGTGCAGACGCGTGACCACTGCGCTGGTGCTGGTGCCGTGCAGCGTGTTCATCTCGCGCCCCCCGTCGTGGACTTCCGGTGACTTCCTTGCGGTCCTGCCTTGTGCCGAAAATCTTGCCCGGGGGACTTCATGGCCGTGTCCGCCGACTGTCACAGACGTGTCACAGAGGTCGTCCACGGCACGGGCACGGGTCCTTCACGGGCGTCGGTGCACGTAGGCCCCGTATGCGGGCCCAACGGGCATCTGCGTCCACAGGTCGAACCGGGAGGCCTCCATGGGCCAGAATGAGCCCGTGCCTTCCCTGTTGCTGATCGAGGACGACGACGCCATCCGTACGGCCCTGGAGCTCTCCCTGACGCGCCAGGGACACCGGGTGGCGACCGCTGCCAGCGGAGAGGACGGTCTGAAACTGCTGCGCGAGCAGCGGCCGGATCTGATCGTGCTGGACGTGATGCTGCCCGGCATCGACGGGTTCGAGGTGTGTCGGCGCATCCGGCGCACGGACCAGCTGCCGATCATCCTGCTGACCGCGCGCAGCGACGACATCGACGTCGTGGTCGGGCTGGAGTCCGGTGCCGACGACTACGTCGTCAAACCGGTGCAGGGCCGGGTCCTCGACGCCCGGATCCGGGCCGTGCTGCGGCGCGGCGAGCGCGAGTCCAGCGACTCGGCGTCCTTCGGCAGCCTGGTCATCGACCGCGCGGCGATGACGGTGACGAAGAACGGCGAGGACCTCCAGCTGACGCCGACCGAGCTGCGGCTGCTGCTGGAGCTGAGCCGGCGGCCGGGCCAGGCGCTGTCCCGGCAGCAGTTGCTGCGGCTGGTGTGGGAGCACGACTACCTGGGCGACTCGCGCCTGGTGGACGCCTGTGTCCAGCGGCTGCGCGCCAAGGTCGAGGACGTCCCGTCGTCCCCGACGCTGATCCGTACCGTGCGCGGTGTCGGCTACCGGCTGGATCCGCCTCAGTGACACAGGAACACCGAAGCACTTCCCGCGGCTGGTCCGCGGCGCGCAAGGGAGTCTGGTCGCGGCTGCGGTTCACCAGCCTGCGCCTGCGGCTGGTCGTCGTCTTCGCGCTGGTGGCGCTCACCGCCGCGGTGTCCGCGTCCGGGATCGCGTACTGGCTCAACCGCGAGGCCGTGCTCACCCGCGCCCAGGACGCGGTGCTGCGCGGCTTCGAGCAGGAGATGCAGAACCGGGCGGGCACGCTGCCCGAGCACCCGACGCAGGACGAACTGCAGCACACCGCGGGTCAGATGGCGAACAGCAGCCAGCGCTTCACCGTGCTGCTCGTCGCCGAGAACCCCGAGGGCCGGACCGTGTACGGCAGCTCCGGCGGGCTGAACGGCTTCTCGCTGCGGGACGTCCCGGTGTCGCTGCGCGAGGCGGTCACCGAGCAGCAGAAGATCACCGCGAGCAACAAGTACCCGTACCGCCTGTACTGGCAGCGGATCGTCGACGGCGACACCCCGTACCTGGTGGCGGGGACGCGGCTGATCGGCGGCGGGCCGACCGGTTACATGCTGAAGTCGCTGGAGCCGGAGGCCAAGGACCTCAACTCGCTGGCCTGGTCGCTGGGGATCGCCACCGGCCTCGCGCTGATCGGCTCCGCGCTGCTCGCCCAGGCCCTGGCCACGACCGTGCTGAAGCCGGTGCAGCGGCTCGGGACGGCCGCCCGGCGGCTCGGCGAGGGCAAGCTGGACACCCGGCTCAGGGTGTCGGGGACGGACGAACTGGCCGACCTGTCGCGGACGTTCAACAAGGCCGCGGAGGCGCTGGAGAAACGGGTGGCCGACATGGCCGAGCGGGACGAGGCGTCCCGCCGGTTCGTGGCGGACATGAGCCATGAGCTGCGCACCCCGCTCACCGCGATCACGGCCGTGACCGAAGTCCTGGAGGAGGAGCTGGAGTTCGAGGGCGGCGGCATCGACCCGATGATCGAGCCGGCCGTACGGCTCGTGATCAGTGAGACGCGGCGGCTGAACGACCTGGTCGAGAACCTGATGGAGGTCACCCGCTTCGACGCGGGCACCGCCCGCCTGGTCCTCGACGACGTCGACGTCGCCGACCAGATCACCGCCTGCATCGACGCGCGCGCCTGGCTGGACGCGGTCGAGCTGGACGCCGAGCGCGGCATCCACGCCCGGATCGACCCGCGCCGGCTGGACGTGATCCTGGCCAACCTCATCGGCAACGCGCTCAAGCACGGCGGCTCGCCGGTGCGGGTGGCGGTGCGGGAGTGCGCGAAGGGCGTGGACGGCGCGGAGGGCGCGGAGGGCCACGAGGGCCCGGACACGGTGGTCATCGAGGTGCGGGACCACGGGCCCGGCATCCCCGAGGAGGTCCTGCCGCACGTCTTCGACCGCTTCTACAAGGCCAGCGCGTCCCGGCCGCGTTCCGAGGGCAGCGGTCTGGGCCTGTCCATCGCGCTGGAGAACGCCCACATCCACGGCGGTGAGATCACCGCGGCCAACTCTCCCGAGGGCGGCGCGGTGTTCACCCTGCGCCTGCCCCGGGACGTGTCCGCGGAGACGGAACGGGACACGGAGGCGGAGGACGTGCGGGAGGACCGGGAGAGCTCCTCCGGGAAGACCGGCGGAGCCCGGAGCGAGGGCGCCGAGGAGGGCGCCCGATGAACATACGACGGACCACCGCGCGACGGGCGGCCGTGCGCCGTCTGCCGGGGCTGCTCGCCGTCACGGCGCTCGGCGCCCTGCTCGCCGGGTGCGGGATACGGGCCACCGAGGTGCCGACCGACTTCGGTCCGGCGCCCTCGCGGATGCGCTGCTCGCCGGCCGGGCC
The DNA here is from genome assembly GCF_002078235.1 of Streptomyces viridosporus. Lineage (GTDB taxonomy): Bacteria > Actinomycetota > Actinomycetes > Streptomycetales > Streptomycetaceae > Streptomyces > Streptomyces viridosporus. Next base: position 7,825 of record NZ_MSGP01000102.1, on the reverse strand, counting down.
GGACGCCTCGCAGCAGGGGGGGCGGGGCCTGCAGGTGCAGGTGTTCCTGCTGTGCCGCTCGTCGCTGGTGGCCGTCGACCGGACCGTGCGGGTGCCGGACGGGGCGGCCGACTCCGGGCGGCGCGTGGTGGTGGCGCAGGGGCTGCTGGACGAGCTCTCGGCGCGGCCGTCGGCCGCCGAGAAGGCGACCGGCTACACGACGAGCGTGCCCGGCGGGACGACCGTGAGCGGCCCCCGGCCCGACGACCCCGAGGACGCGCTGCGGCTGAGCACCGCGCCCGGCGGCCTCTCCTTCTCCGCGCTCGGGCAGATCGTGTGCACCTTCTCCGACTCGACGGCGGCCGAGGGCGACGGCTCGGTCGTCCTGGGCGGCCCCGGTGAGGCCCCGCCGCGCCGCTACCAGTGCACGGACGAGGTCCGGACCCGTCCGGGCAGCGCGGAGCCCCCGTCGACGGACGTCCCCTAGGGGGCCGGGCCGCCGGTGTGCCGGACTGTGGCGCACGCCTCATCCGGCGGACGGGGGACGTCCCGGAACCGATCCCGCCGAACGCCGCGTCTAGGGGGGAGTGCAGCGTCAAGGCTCCGTCGGCGGCACCGCCGCGATCCGCATCCGTGTGGCGGGAGGTGCCCTCCTGGCCGCGTACCTCGCGTTCGTCGCCTGGTTCACGCTGCGCCCCCTGGACGTTCCCTGGGTGATGCCCACCAACCTGCGTCCCTTCGACGGCCTCCGGGCCGACTTCGCGCTGGGCTGGACGGTGGGGGTCCGCCGGGTCTGCGAGGGGCTGGCGCTGCTCGCGCCGCTGGGCGTGCTGCTGCCGATGGCCGGGGGCCGGCTGGCCGTGTCGCCGCTGGGTTCGCTGCTGCGCACCGTGGCCGCGACCGCCCTGTTGTCGCTGGCCGTCGAGATGCTGCAGACCTCGGTGCCCGGTCAGGTGGTGGACGTCGACTCGCTGCTGCTGAACACCGCGGGCGCGGCGCTCGCGCACGCCGTCGTGGTGCCCGCGGGCCGCGCCCGGCTGCGCCGCCGGGCGGAGCGGCGGTCCCTCGCGGCCGTGCGCGAGGAGGAACCGGCTCAGGGCCGCACCCCGACGATTCCCAGGGTCGGGATCGCCCCGTGGAGTGATGCTTTGCCCCCTTCGTCTCCGTAACGTGGAGGGCAGATGAGGCAGCCGACAGGGAGGCCTCGCACCGCCCACCGAGGAGACACCATGAGCCGCCCCGTCCGCCCCACCGACAACCGCGTGATCGGCGGAGTGTGCGCCGCGCTGGCCCGGCGCTTCGGCACCTCCGCGACCACGGTGCGGGTGCTCTTCCTGGCGTCGTGCCTGCTCCCGGGTCCGCAGTTCCTGCTGTACCTCGCGCTGTGGATCCTGCTGCCCTCGGAGAGCAGGACACGCACCGCCTGGTAGGCCCCGCTCCCCTCCCCGAGGACGCCGATGGGGCGCCCCGGGTCCGGGGCGCCCCATCGGCGGTGTGCCTGGCCGGCCGGGTCAGCCGAGCGGGAGCCCGTTGACGTTGAGGCCCTGCGTGGGCAGCTTTTCCAGCGGCAGACCGCCGAGCAGACCGCCGGCCGGCCCCCCGGAAGCCGGCCGCTGGGCGGTCGGCTGGGCGGCCGTCGCGCCGGAGAGCTTCTCCGTCGGGACGGCCCGGGTGGCGGTGTCCAGCGCCGAAGCGGCGTCCGGGACGGCCGGGGCCGCGTTGGCGGCGCCGGCGCCGACCACGGCGAAGGCGGCACCGAGGGCGGCGACACCGAGGGTCTTGGCAGCAGACTGCTTCATGAAACGCTTCCTCGAAATGGGGTGAGGGGATGTGAGCGGTCCCGCGACCGTAAACACGCGGGACCTCCCACCGCAAACATGGAAATGCGGACGGAAAGTGAGCACCGCCCTCACCGCCGCCACCCGAAAACGCCCCGGTCAGCCCTCCGATTCCGCAGATCCGCTGGTGGAAGCGGCCTGCCGGAACAGCCATTCGGATTTCAGCTCGGCATATCCGGGCTTGATGACGTCATTGATCATGGCCAGTCGTTCATCGAAAGGAATGAAAGCTGATTTCATGGCATTGACGGAGAACCACTGCATGTCGTCGAGCGTGTAACCGAATGCGTCGACCAGGTGCTCGAATTCCCGGCTCATGCCGGTGTGGGACATGAGGCGGTTGTCGGTGTTCACCGTGACCCGGAAGTGCAGCCGGCGCAGCAGGCCGATGGGGTGCTCGGCGTAGGAGGCCGCCGCGCCGGTCTGGAGGTTGGAGCTGGGGCACAGCTCCAGCGGGATGCGCTTGTCCCGGACGTAGGAGGCGAGCCGGCCGAGTTCCACCGTTCCGTCGTCGTGGACGTGGATGTCGTCGATGATGCGCACCCCGTGCCCGAGCCGGTCGGCACCGCACCACTGCAGCGCCTGCCAGATGGACGGCAGCCCGAACGCCTCTCCGGCGTGGATGGTGAAGTGGTTGTTCTCGCGCTTGAGGTACTCGAAGGCGTCGAGGTGCCGGGTGGGCGGGTGACCGGCCTCGGCGCCCGCGATGTCGAAGCCGACGACGCCCGAGTCCCGGTAGCGGTTGGCGAGTTCGGCGATCTCCAGGGAGCGGGCGGCGTGCCGCATCGCGGTGAGCAGGGCGCCGACCCGGATGCGGTGGCCGTTCTCCCTCGCGCGCCGCTCCCCCTGCCGGAAGCCCTCGTTGACCGCCTCGACGACCTCTTCGAGGGTCAGCCCGCCCTCGAGGTGCTGCTCGGGGGCGTAGCGCACCTCGGCGTAGACGACACCGTCCTCGGCGAGGTCCTCGGCGCACTCGGCGGCGACCCGGACGAGGGCCTCGCGGGTCTGCATGACGCCGACGGTGTGCGAGAACGTCTCCAGGTACCGCTCCAGGGAACCGGAGTCGGCGGCCTGGTGGAACCAGAGGGCGAGCTTGTCGGGGTCGGACTCGGGCAGGCCGGTATAGCCGGTCTCCCGGGCCAGGTCGACGACGGTGCCGGGGCGCAGTCCGCCGTCGAGGTGGTCGTGCAGCAGGACCTTGGGCGCCCGGCGGATCTGGTCCGTGGTCGGGGTGTTCGCGATGGTCTGGCTCGTCATCTCCGCACTCTAACTCCTACGCGCGTAGATCACCCGGTGCGCGCGTCCGTCGATACGCAACGGTGACCGCCCGAACGGGTGGCGTACACCGGTGTTTCTGACACTGTTCTGTCATGGCACAGCAAGCGACGCCGGTTCGCAGGGCCCGGCTGGGGAGGGCGCTCGGCCAGGAGCCGACGGCGGTGAGCGGCGTGGTGCTGCTGCTCCCCGGCGGTGACGAGGTCTCCAGCCGCCGCCCGTCCCCCGTGATGGCGACCGCGTCCGTCCGCGCCCTGGGGCGCCGCCTCACCCGCGCGGGCCGGGACGAGGGCCTCGCCACCCATGTCGTCCACTACCGCTACCGGGGCTGGAACGGCAGTGAGGCGCATCTGGCGCGCGACGCCGCCTGGGCCGCCGACGAGGCCGTACGGCGCTACGGGGACGTCCCCGTGTGCCTGGCCGGTCTCGGCATGGGCGGCCGGGCCGCGCTGCGCGCGGGCGGCCACGAGGCCGTCACCTCCGTGCTGGCGCTGGCCCCCTGGCTGCCCGAGGAGGACGTGGCGGCATCACCCGAACCGGTGAAACAGCTCGCCGGGCGGCGGGTGCTGATCGTGCACGGCACCCACGACGCCCGCACCGACCCGGAGCTGTCGTTCCGGCTGGCGGCGCGGGCGAAGAAGGCGAACCGGGACGTGTGCCGGTTCGAAGTGCACGCCGACGGCCACGGGTTGTCCCAGTACCGGGACGAAGTGCTGTCGCTGTCCGAGGACTTCGTGATGGGCGTGCTGTTCGGGCGGGCGTTCTCGCGGCCGGTGCAGGACGCCCTGGCGGCGCCCCCGCCGTTGGGGCTGCGGATGCCGTTGGCCGCGGGGTTCGGGAAGTCGCTGCGGCGGTAGGGGCCGGTCAGTCCGGGAGCAGGTTGCCCCTCTTGGAGAGCAGGAACTTCTTGAAGGCCGCCACCGGCGGGGTGTCCGGGCGGCCCGCCAGCCAGGCCACGCCGATCTCCCGGACCGCCTTCGGCGCCGTGACGCTCAGTTCCACGACCCCGGGCCGGGGGACGGCCGGCGGCGGCAGGAGGGCGACGCCCAGGCCCGCGGCCACCAGACCGCGCAGGGTCTCGGCCTCCTCGCCCTCGAAGGCGATGCGGGGCCGGAACCCGGCCCGGGCGCAGAGGTCGTCGGTGATGCGGCGCAGGCCGTAGCCGGGTTCCAGGGTCACGAAGGTGTCGTCGGCGGCCTCCGCGAGGCGGATGCGGCGGCGGCCGGCGAGGCGGTGGTCGGCGGGGACGACCAGGCGCAGCTTCTGCTCGTCGAGGCGGCGGGCGACGAGGTCGGGGGCGTCCGGGACCGGGGAGGTCAGGCACAGGTCGAGTTCGCCCGCGCGCAGACGCTCCAGCATGGCCTCGCCGTAGTTCTGCACGAGGCTGAAGCGGATGCGCGGATGGTCGGCGCGGAAGGCGTGCAGCAGGCCCGGCACGGTCTCGGCGCCCATGGTGTGCAGGAACCCGAAGGCGACCTTGCCGGTGGCGGGGTCGGCGTCGGCGCGGACCTCCTCGGCGGCGCGCCCGATCTCGGCGAGGGCGCGTTCGACGGAGGCGAGGAACGTGTGGCCGGCCGGGGTGAGGGAGACGGTGCGGCCGTGGCGGGCGAACAGGTCGACGCCCAGGTCCTCCTCGAGGCGGACCAGGGCGCGGGAGAGGGTGGACTGCGGCACCTGCATCTCCCGGGCGGCGCGCGTGACGTGCTCGGTGCGGGCCACGCCGGCGAAGTGGGCGAGCCGCGGCGCCAGCAACATCACCATGTCTTGTGTGTCACCGGACGGTGACAGGTACCCCTGTGAACTTCGCTGATGCACCATGGGAACGATTATGCCGATTCCATGCATTGGACGGATGAGCACGGGCGTCCGTAGCTTCGAGTCATGACTCCCGTCAGTACCGGGGCGCCCACCGGCGTGGGCGCCGTCGCATCCGTTTCCCCGTCCCCGACCGTCTCCCTGCCCGGTCCTCGGCCTGCCCCCACGGGCGCCTCCCCGGACGCCTCCGCCTCCGCGGGCGGCTCCGAGGGCGTTCCCGAGACCCGGATGTCCCCGGGCGGCCCCGGTTACCGCCGGATGAGTCTCGCCCTGTTCCTCGCGGGCGTCGCGACCTTCGCGCTGCTGTACTCCACCCAGGCCCTGCTGCCGCTGATCTCCGGGGACCTCGCCGTGAGCGCGGGCGACGCGAGCTGGACGGTGGCGGCGGCCACCGGCGGCCTGGCGCTGTTCGTGCTGCCCATGAGCGCGCTGTCGGAGCGCTACGGACGGCGTACGGTCATGACGGCCTCCCTGGCCGTCGCGGTGACCCTCGGGCTGCTGGTGCCCTTCGCGCCGTCGCTGGGCGTCCTGGTGGCGCTGCGGGCGCTGCAGGGCGCGGCCCTGGCCGGGCTGCCCGCGTCCGCGACGGCGTACCTCGCGGAGGAGGTCACGCCCAAGGCGCTGGTGACCGCGATCGGGCTGTTCGTGGCGGGCAACAGCGTCGGCGGGATGAGCGGCCGGGTCATCACCGGCTGGGTGGCGCAGGAGTGGGGCTGGCGGGTCGCCGTCGGCGTGATCGGCGCGGTGGCGGTGGTGTGCGCGGTGGCCTTCCGGCTGCTGCTGCCGGCGCCGCGGCACTTCCGGCCGGGCTCGCTGCGCCCGCGCGTGCTGGTCCGCACGGTCCGCGGCCACCTCGGCAATCCGCTGCTGCGGCGCCTGTACGCGATCGGCGCGCTGTTCATGACGGTGTTCGGCGGTGTCTACACGGTCATCGGCTACCGCCTGACCGAGGCCCCGTTCTCGCTCCCCCAGGGCATCGTCGGTTCGATCTTCCTGGTCTACCTGGTGGGCACGGTCTCGGCGTCGGCCGCGGGGCGGCTGGTGGGCCGCCTGGGCCGCCGGGGCGCGTTGTACGCGGCCGGCGGGACCACCGCGGCCGGCCTGCTGCTCTCCCTCGCCGGGTCCCTGCCCCCGGTCCTGCTGGGGCTGGTGCTGATCACGGCGGGCTTCTTCGCGGGGCACGCGGTGGCGTCCTCGGCGGTCGGCAGGACGGCCACCGAGGGACGCGCCCAGGCCTCCGCCCTGTACCAGTCCGCCTACTACGTCGGCTCCAGCGCGGGCAGCACGGTCGGCGCGCTCGCCTTCCACTCGAGCGGCTGGGCCGGGACGGTGGGCGTCGGCCTGGTGGCGGTGGCCGGGGTCGCCGGCATCACGCTGCTGGGCACACGGGCGGCGCGGGCGGAACGGACGGAGCAGAAGGAACGCAGGCCCGCGCTCGCGTGAGGCGTCGCGGGTGGCGCGGTGACCCGGTGGCGCGGTGACGCGGAAGTCTTCGTTCCGATCCCTGAACGTTCCCCCTGAGCTGCGCTTCCGCGCGCTCGGGGGGTCGTTGTCAGTGGGCTGCGATAGCTTCCGAAGTGCTGGGTGCGATGGTGCGCCACGGAAGAAGCCACAGGGGTGGGTGGACGATGACGAACAGCACGGCGACGACGGACCTGGACGCCCGGCTGGAGGCGCACCGGGTGGAACTGACCGGGTACTGCTACCGGATGCTGGGCTCCTCCTTCGAGGCGGAGGACGCGGTGCAGGACACGATGATCCGCGCCTGGCGCAGCTTCGACCGGTTCGAGGGCCGCTCCAGTCTGCGCTCCTGGCTGTACCGCATCGCGACCAACGTCTGCCTGGACATGCTGGCGGCCGGCAACAAGCGCGCCCGGCCGATGGACCTGACGGAGTCCACTCCGCTCTCCCGGGCGGCCCTCTCGCCGCGTCCGGACCACACCTGGCTCGAGCCGGTGCCCGACGCGCGCGTGCTGCCCACGACGGACGACCCGGCGGAGGCGGCGGTCGCCAAGGAGTCGGTGCGGCTCGCCTTCATGGCCGCGCTGCAGCAGCTGCCGCCCAAGCAGCGGGCGGTGCTGGTCCTGCGCGAGGTGCTGGCCTGGAGGGCGAGCGAGGTCGCCGAGCTGCTCGGCACCTCGGTCGCTTCGGTCAACAGCGCGCTCCAGCGGGCCCGGGCGACGCTCGCCGAGCGTCGGCAGCCGGGCGCCGAGGCCTCGGTCTCCGACCCGCTGGACGAGGAGCAGCAGAAGCTGCTCGAGCGCTATGTGGCGGCGTTCGAGGGGTACGACATGTCGGCGCTGACCGCGCTGCTGCACGAGGACGCCATCATGACGATGCCGCCGTTCGACCTGTGGCTGACCGGCACCGAGGACATCACGGGCTTCATGATCACGCTGGGGGCCGCCTGCGCGGGTTCGCGGCTGGTGCCGGTCCAGGTCAACGGCCTGCCCGGGTTCGCGCAGTACAAGCCCGATCCGGAGGCCGGCGGCTTCGTCCCGTGGGCGGTCCAGGCGCTGGAGGTCTCAGGCGACCGGATCACCGGGTTCCACTGCTTCCTCGACACCGAGCGGTGGTTCCCGCTGTTCGGGCTGCCCCTCCGCCTCGAAGCGGAGCCCGACCAGGTCGAGCAGGACGCATAGGGCCGGCGAGGGATCGCGCAGCCGGATCCGGCCCCCGGCCCGCCGTGCCGTGAGCTGGAGCCGGGCGAGCAGGTTCACGGCGGCGAGTCCGGGCGGCCCGAGCCCGCCCACGTCGCACACGACGACCGTGCCGGCACCGCTCCCGTCCAGCAGCGCCCGCAACGCGTCACAGGGCCCGCTCACCTCGTCCCGGGTGACGGGTCCGCGCAGCACGAGTACGGGCGGTGTCATGGCATTCACGACCGGTAGACCCGGGGCGTCCCCCAGGACGTACAC
>NZ_MSGP01000101.1 GCF_002078235.1 Streptomyces viridosporus | reverse complement strand
GGGGGCGGGCCGGGCGCCGCCCTGTTCCTCCTCACCACCGGGGTTCCTCCACACCGTCGGAGTCGTCCACAGGACCTGCCGCGTTTCGGCCACCGGCGGTACGGTCGGCGTGATCGATGTCATGCCCGGTGCCGTGTCGTCCTCGGTGCCGGGCCGGAGGAACGTCATGGGCACGCGCGGGTGGGTGCGTGCGGGGGAGGCGATTGGTGTGACCGAAGTTGTCGCAGGGGTGACCGGGACGGAAGACGTGCGAGGTACGACAGGCGTGCGAGGTACGACAGGTGCGGAAGGCACGGTAGGTGCGGAAGGAACGGCAGGCGCGGGTGAGCCGCAGCGGCTGCCGCGGGTGCCGGGCTTCGCCGAGTGGCCGGCCGCGGGCGTCCCCAAGGCGGAGGGCAAGGCCCTGCGCCGGCGGGTTCCGCGCAGCGCGCACGCCACCCTGGACCTGGGCGCCTCCCGCCCCGGTGCGGTCGAGGCCGTCGAGGAGTCCGGCCGCGGCCGGCTGCCCGAGCTGACCCCGATCCGGGTGGGCCGGATGGCCGCGACGCCGTTCGCCTTCCTGCGCGGATCGGCGGGGCTCATGGCGTACGACCTGGCCCGCACCCCCATGACGGGGATACGCGCCCAGATATGCGGCGACGCGCACGCGGCGAACTTCGGCCTGTACGGGGACGCGCGCGGCGGACTGGTCATCGACCTGAACGACTTCGACGAGACGGTGACGGGCCCCTGGGAGTGGGACCTGAAGCGGCTCGCCGCCTCGCTGGTGCTCGCGGGCCGGGAGGCCGGCGCGGACGAGGACACCTGCCGCGCGGCGGCCCACGACGCGGTGGGCGCCTACCGTCGCACGATGCGGCTGCTGTCCGGGCTGCCGGCGCTGGACGCGTGGAACGCGATCGCGGACGAGGAACTGGTCTCCCACACCGACGCCCACGATCTGCTGGGCACGCTGGAGCGGGTCTCCGAGAAGGCCCGCTCGAACACCAGCGGCCGTTTCGCGGCCAAGTCGACCGAGGCGACGGCGGACGGCGGCCGCCGTTTCGTCGACGCTCCGCCGGTCCTGCGCCGCGTCCCGGACGACGAGGCCGCCGCGGTGGCCGCCTCCCTGGAGCAGTACCTCGGCACGCTCCCGGAGGACCGCCTCCCGCTGCTGGCCCGGCACGCGGTGCACGACGTGGCGTTCCGCGTCGTCGGCACGGGCAGCGTGGGCACCCGCTCGTACGTCGTGCTGCTCCTCGACCACCGGGGCGAGCCGCTGGTCCTGCAGGTGAAGGAGGCCCGTCCCTCGGCCCTGGTGCCGCATCTGGCGACGGCCGGCTTCGACGCCCCGGAGGCGGGCCACGAGGGCAGGCGCGTGGTCCTGGGTCAGAAGCGGATGCAGGTGGTGAGCGACGGCCTGCTGGGCTGGACGACGGTCGACGGCCTGCCCTTCCAGGTGCGCCAGTTCCGCAACCGCAAGGGCAGCGTCGACCCGGCGGCGCTGGCCGCCGACCAGGTCGACGACTACGCCCGGATGACCGGCGCCCTCCTGGCCCGGGCCCACTCGCACAGCGCGGATCCCCGCCTGATCGCCGGCTACTGCGGCAAGAACGACGAGCTGGACGAGGCGGTGGCGGCCTTCGCGGTCTCCTACGCCGACCGCACGGAGGCGGACCACGCGGACCTGGTGGCGGCGGTGCGGTCGGGACGGATCGCGGCGGAGCTGGGAGTGTGAGGGGTGGACCGTGGCCTACGCTGTCCGGGTGACGACCTCGGAAGGTGAGCAGGGTGACGGCGGCGCCGGTGCGCGGACGTCGGGCGACGGCGGTGCCTCGCGGCCCGAGGAGCGGCTGGAGCGGGCCGTACGGGCCGCCGAGCAGGCGCTGATCGAGTTCGAGATCGCGGTGGAGACCTTCCGCGTCGAGGTCGAGAACTTCTCCCGGCTGCACGAACAGAAGCTCGGCCCGGTCTACGCCCGCCTCGAGGAGCTGGAGGCCCGGATCCTGGAGGCCAGGGCCGCCCGCACCGGCGACCCCGAGGACCGGCGCCGTGCCGACGAGGCGCGTGCCCGGCTGATGCCGATTCCCGGGGTCGAGGAGCTGCTGAACGGCTGGATGGACGGCGACGGCCTCTTCCCGGAGGCCACGGCCATGCTCACGGACCAGCCGGTCCGGCCCCCGCAGCGGGTACGGCCCAGCGAGGAGGCCCGCAGGCTCTACCGCGACCTCGCCCGCAAGGCCCACCCGGACCTGGCGCAGGAGGAGAAGGAACGGCTGCGCCGCGAGGAGTTCATCACCCGCGTCAATGCCGCCTACGCCCGCGGCAACGAGGCCGAGCTGCGGGAACTCGCCGAGGAGTGGGCCGCCGGCCCGGAGCTCAAGCGCGTGCCGAGCGCCGCCGAGGAGCTGTACGCCCGCCTCGAATGGCTGGCCCAGCGCAAGGAACTGCTCACGCTGGTCGCCAAGGAACTGGAGGAGAGCGCCATCGGGGCGATGCTGCGCCTCGCCCCGGACGACCCCGACCGGCTGCTGGAGGAGATCGCCGAGCAGCTGCGGGCCCAGGTGACCGAACGCGAGACGGAGCTGGCGGGGCTGCTGGACTGAGCCCCGGCCCGGTCCGGTCGGGTAGCGTCGGGGGCATGAATTTTGGAGCTGGGGTGCCCACGGTCGCGGTCGCGGACCTCGAGGACGGTGACTTCCTGCTCGACGTCCGTGAGGACGACGAGTGGAAGGCCGGTCACGCCGAAGGGGCGCTGCACATTCCGATCAGCGAGTTCGTGGCCCGCTACGGCGAGCTGACCGAGGCCGTCCCGCAGGACGGCCGGGTGCATGTGATCTGCCGCTCCGGCGGACGGTCGGCCCAGGTCACGATGTATCTGGCCCAGCAGGGCATCGACGCCGTGAACGTGGACGGCGGCATGCAGGTGTGGGAGTCCGCCGGCCGCCCCGTCGTCACCGACGACGGGCAGCCCGGCCACGTGCTGTAGGACCGCCGGGTCGGGGCCCGGACCGATCGGAACGGGTGCGGGTCGACCGGATCGGGGTCCGGGCCGACCGGGACGGGTCCGGGTTGCCGGGCCGGATGCGGGCCGACCGGATCGGGTCCGGACCGGCCGGGTCGGGTGCGGGCTGCCGGGCCGGATGCGGGCCGCCGGGTCGGTCCCGTTCGAGCCGGGTCGGCTCGGACCCGGGAGCGGGGTGGTTCCTACCGGTCGAAGTCCAGTTCCACCTCTTCCGTCACCGGATGCGACTGGCACGCCAGCACATACCCCGCTTCGGTCTCCTCCGCCTCCAGCGCGAAGTTGCGGTCCATCCGCACCTCGCCCGAGACGAGGAAGGCGCGGCAGGTCCCGCACACCCCGCCCTTGCAGGCGTAGGGCGCGTCGGGCCGGTTGCGCAGCACCGTCTCCAGCAGGGACTCGCCGTCCTGCACGGGCCAGGTACCACCGCGTCCGTCGAGCCGGGCGGTGACCGTGCTGTGCGCGGGAGCCGGTGCCGTCGCGGCCGGTGCCGTGCCGGTGTCCACGTGGAAGATCTCCTGGTGGATGCGGGAGCGCGCCACCCCCAGCCCGCGCAGCGCCCGCTCGGCCCCCTCGACCAGCCCGTACGGCCCGCACAGGAACCAGCCGTCCACCTGGTCCACGGGCAGCAGCGCCGGCAGCAGGCCGGTCAGCCGCTCCCGGTCCAGTCGTCCGGACGGCAGGCCCGCCCGCTGCTCCTCCCGGGAGAGCACCGTCACCAGCTGGAGCCGCTCGGGGTGGCGGTCCTTCAGGTCGGCGACCTCCTCCAGGAACATCGTCGAGGCGGAGGTCCGGTCGCTGCGTATCAGGCAGAAGCGGGCGCGGGGCTCGCGCGCGAGGAGGGTCGAGACGATCGACAGCACCGGGGTGATGCCGCTGCCGCCGACGATCGCCGCGTACCGGCCGGGGGCGGGGCGGAGCGTGAAGCGGCCGGCCGGGGTCATGACCTCCAGCTCGTCGCCGATGCCGATCTCCTTCAGCGCGTAGGTCGAGAAGGCGCCGCCCTCGACCAGCCGCACACCGACCCGGAGCGTGTCCGGTCCCTCGCCGTCGGGTGCGGGGGAGCAGATGGAGTAGGTGCGCCGCAGGTCCGCGCCGTCGACGGTGCGCCGCAGGGCCAGGTGCTGGCCGGGCGCGTACCGGTACTCCTCGCGGAGGTCCGGCGGGACGGCGAGGGTCAGGGCGACGGAGTCGTCGGTGAGCCGGTCGACCGCGGCCACCCGGAGCCGGTGGAAGCGCGCCATCACAACTCCTTGAAGTGGTCGAACGGTTCACGGCAGGCCAGGCACCGGCGCAGCGCCTTGCACGCGGTGGAGGAGAAACGGCTGAGCAGTTCGGTCTCGGCGGATCCGCAGTGCGGGCAGCGCACGGGGCCGAGGTCCTCCTCCCGCGCGTCCCGGGGGGTGGGGTGGGTGCGGGTCGGCCCGAGCTCCACCCGGACCGGCCCGGACGTCGGCCGCACGCGCGGTGGGGCGATGCCGAACTCCCGGAGCTTGCGCCGCCCTTCGTCGGTGATGTCGTCGGTCGACCAGGCGGGTGCGAGCACCGTGCGGACGGTGACCTCGCGCACCCCGTGCTCGCGCAGCACCCGCTCTATGTCCAGGCTCATCGCCTCGACGGCCGGGCAGCCGGTGTACGTCGGGGTCAGTTCGACCTCGACGGTGTCCGTCCCGCGCGCGCGCACCGCGCGCACGACCCCCAGTTCGCGCAGGGTCAGCACGGGCAGTTCGGGGTCGGGCACCGAACCGGCGAGCTCCAGGAGTTCCGCCTCCAGCGGGGTGGTGGTTACCATGTCGCCCCCGGGTGGCTGCGGTGCAGGTGCTGCATCTCGGCGAGCATGCGGCCGAAGGGCTCGGTGTGCAGGCCCTGGCGGCCCGCGCCGGCCGTCCACGCCCCCGTCCGCGGGCTCTCGGGCACCGTGAGCGTGGCGCGGCGCAGCACCTCTCCGGTCTGCTCCAGCCAGGCCGCCTCCAGGCCGGTCCAGTCGGCGTCGAGGCCTTCGACCGGCTGGAACATCTCACCGGTGTAGCGCCACAGCGCGTCCACCGCACGCTGCATCCGCGCGTGGCTCTCGTCGGTGCCGTCCCCGAGCCGCAGGGTCCACTGCTCGGCGTGGTCGCGGTGGTAGGCGATCTCCTTGACGGCCTTGGCGGCCAGGGGCGCGAACGGGCCGTCCCCTGCGGCCAGTTCGGTGTGCAGGAGGTGCTGGTAGGTGGAGAAGTACAGCTGGCGGGCGATGGTGTGGGCGAAGTCGCCGTTGGGCTGTTCCACCAACTGCAGGTTGCGGAAGGCGCGTTCCTCGCGCAGATAGGCCAGCTCGTCCTCGTCGCCGGCCATCGACAGCAGCACCCGGGCCTGGCCCAGCAGGTCCAGCGCGATGTTGGCGAGGGCGACCTCCTCCTCGAGGACGGGGGCGTGGCCGGCCCACTCGCCCAGACGGTGGGAGAGGACCAGCGCGTCGTCGCCGAGGGCGAGCGCGGCCGTCGTGAGGGCGGTGCCCTCGGCGGGGGGCGTCGTCACAGGTGCTGCACCCCCTCGGGGATCTCGTAGAACGTCGGGTGCCGGTAGGGCTTGTCGGCGGACGGTTCGAAGAACGGGTCCTTCTCGTCGGGCGAGGAGGCGGTGATCGCGGACGACGGCACGACCCAGATCGAGACGCCCTCGCCGCGCCGGGTGTACAGATCGCGGGCGTTGCGCAGGGCGAGCTCCGCGTCGGGCGCGTGCAGGCTGCCGGCGTGGGTGTGGGACAGCCCGCGGCGCGAGCGCACGAAGACCTCCCACAGGGGCCAGTCGGTGTGGGTCATGCTCGCGTCGCTCCTGTCTCGCCGTTCGCCGGCACAGGCCGGTCGGTTCCGTTGGTGAGCCGGTCGGTTCCGTGCGTGGTGCCGCCGGTGCCACGGGTGTGCTTGGCCGCGTGGGCCGCTGCCGCCTCCCGGACCCAGGCACCCTCCTCGTGGGCCCGCCTGCGCCGGTCCAGCCGCTGCTCGTTGCACGGGCCGTTGCCCTTGAGGACCTCTCGGAACTCCGCCCAGTCGATCGGGCCGAAGTCGTGGTGCCCGCGCTCCTCGTTCCACTTCAGGTCCGGGTCGGGGAGGGTGAGGCCGAGCGAGGCGGCCTGGGGGACGCAGATGTCGACGAAGCGCTGGCGCAGCTCGTCGTTGGAGTGCCGTTTGATCTTCCAGGCCATCGACCGGGCGGAGTGCGGGGACTCGTCGTCGGGCGGGCCGAACATCATCAGCGACGGCCACCACCAGCGGTCCACCGCGTCCTGCGCCATCGCGTGCTGCTCCGGAGTGCCCCGGCTCAGGGCGAGCAGCAGCTCGTAGCCCTGGCGCTGGTGGAAGGACTCCTCCTTGCAGATGCGGACCATGGCGCGCGCGTACGGACCGTAGGAGCAGCGGCACAGGGGCACCTGGTTGGTGATCGCCGCGCCGTCCACGAGCCAGCCGATCGCGCCGACGTCCGCCCAGGTCAGCGTGGGGTAGTTGAAGATCGAGGAGTACTTCTGGCGGCCGGAGTGCAGCTTGTCGAGCAGCTCGTCGCGGCTGACGCCGAGCGTCTCGGCGGCGCTGTAGAGGTACAGGCCGTGCCCGGCCTCGTCCTGCACCTTGGCCATCAGGATCGCCTTGCGGCGCAGCGAGGGCGCGCGGGTGATCCAGTTGGCTTCCGGCTGCATGCCGATGATCTCGGAGTGGGCGTGCTGCGCGATCTGCCGGACGAGTGTGGCCCGGTAGTCGTCCGGCATCCAGTCGCGC
>NZ_MSGP01000100.1 GCF_002078235.1 Streptomyces viridosporus | reverse complement strand
ACCCCCCACCTACTCAGGCCCCCGGCAGGAGAGGGTGAGTCGCAGGAAACCCCCCATTCTCGCTGCGTTTTAGCAGGTCAAGGGGTATCTAGCCCTCACCCCAATAAAAGCTAGTATTTGAAATGTGGCGGGAGGGAATCACCCTCCCGGCCGCCCTCATCCGCCACTACGGCAAGGAGAAGGAGATCACCATGGCTACCGCCGTCTCGACCCCGACCAGCACGCCCGCCGTCCCCGAGGGGGACACCACGCAGGTGGTTGTGCTGGACGCCGCGCTGCTGGTGCGCGACGAGTGCAACGCCCGTGAGCACGACACCGAGCCGGACGAGAAGCTGATCACCTCCGTGAAGGAGATCGTGTCGAGGAGCCCATCAGCGTCCGGCCCCGGCCCGACGGCACCTACGGCGTGTTCAAGGGCTGGCGGCGCGCGCAGGCCCAGCAGGTCGCCAACGCCACCGCCGAGGCGGAGGGCCGCCCGGTGCGCCCGATCAAGGCGTACGTGCGTGAGGATCTGGTCGGCCGCGACGGCTGGACGCGGTTTTTGTCGCTGGTGGAGAACGACCACCGCGAGGGCATGAGCACGCGCGACACCCTGCGGGCGCAGGAGCTGGCCCTGATCGACATGAGCGAGGTCGACCGCCGCACGACCGCCAAGGCCCTGGGGGTCGGCCGGAACGCGGCCAGGCAGGCCAAGGCGGCGCAGAAGCTGGACGACGCCACGCTGCGCCGGGCGGCGGCCGGGGGCATGGATCTGGAGCAGACCGCCCAGCTCGCCGAGGTCAGCGACGTGCGCGGCGCGGAGATGCGGCTGCTGCGGGCGCTCCAGCGCGACCACGAGGAGGGCGGTGGCGGGCGCGGCCACTGGGATCAGGAGATGGCGCTGCTGCGTGCCGAGCAGGCCGATGCCGCCGCCCGTGCCAAGGCGGTGGAGGAGCTTACGGCGGCGGGCATCCCGCTGCTGGGGGCGGTGGGGTACGGGCAGAAGGACCCGTCCCGACCGCTGGCCGAGCTGACCACGGGTCTGGGTGCGCCGCTGACCGAGGACAACCACAAGGGCTGCCCCGGTCACAGCGCCCGGCTGGACGAGGAGCACCGTCCGGTGTGGCACTGCGCCGACCCGGCCGCGCACGGCCACAGGGTGCGTCCCAAGCCCAGGCAGCCCAGGACCGAGGAAGACGAGCGCAGGGCCGAGGAGCGTGCGCGGACCGTGGCGTGCAACCGGGCCTGGAAGGCGGCCGCCGGTCCGAGGCAGGAGTTCGTCAGGCGGCTGGTGCGCGGCAAGACCCTGCCCGAGGAGGCCCGGCGGTTCGCCCAGCGGATCGTGCTGGACCTGCCCCGCTTCTACGGCAAGTGGGCCGACCGGCAGCGCACCGAGACCCTGGCGCTGCTGCTGGGGGCTGCGGACCCGGAGAGGGACGCGCCGTCGCAGGTCGCGGCCGGCTTCCCCAAGAACCGGCTCGCCAACGTGCTGTTCGCGCAGGTAGCCGCCGCGTTCGAGGACGACATCCGCGAGCCCAAGCAGTTCGATACGGCCCGGGGGACGCACGTCTGCCTGTGGGAGTCGCCCAGCCCGCTCCAGGCCTCCTACCTGCTGCTGCTGGAAGCCCTCGGCCAGGCCGACAACGGCAGCTACCAGCTCTCCGAGGTCGAGCAGCAGGCCGTGGCCAGCCACCGGCCCGACGCCGACGTCGACGCCAGCACCGAGGGCGAGGCCGACGGCGACGCCAGCGCCGACGCCTGATGTTCCCTCCCCTTCCCGAAGGCTCCGGCCGGGCACGCCCGGTGCCCGGCCGGTCATCCCCCTCCCGTCAGAGAGGAAGAACCACATGTCCATTGGTATCGACGAGGTGCGCGCCTTCATCGGGCAGTTGCCGGATGCGGCAGCCGTCGCGCAGGTGCAGGAGGCCGCCGCCCGGCGGCTCGGCGAGCTCGACAAGGCCGCCCACAACGGCATCGTGGCCGGTCGCCGGGCCCGCATCAACGACTCGCTGCGCCCGGCCTTCCTGCGCCGCCTGACCGGCACCGTGCAGGAGCGCAACCGCACCGGCACGCGCGCGGGCTTCCTGCTGGACGAGGAGTCCACCCGGCTGCTGCGCACCGACCCGCGCAACAACCGCTACCGCATCCCGGAGGAGACCAGGCGCTACCGGCTGCCCGGCAGCGGCATCCCGGTCCCCTGCCTGGACCTGATCGAGGACTGACCGCCCCATGGACCGTCGGGCAGGGCAGAGCACCCGCCGCCCTGCCCGACGGTGCCAACAGCCGCGCAAGCGCGGCCCCTTCCCCTCCGCCGGACCGTTCGAGAAATCAGAGGCGACCATGGTCATCTCTCCCGACGCCGTTGCAGCCGCCCGAGCGTACGCGAGCGACATGAGCGGCGTGCCCCTGCCCGAGCCATCACCCGCCGATGCGGACAACGGCCCCCTGGAGCCGGCACACGAAGTGGCCTACTACCTGGGCATGGGTGAGACGTTCCGCATCCTCACCCGCCCCGACGAGCCGGCCCCGCCGGACGTGAAGGAGCTGAGCACGGCCGTGCGGGCAGTGCCGGGCAGCGGCACCTGGTACCGCCGCGGTGACGAGGCAGCCCGCCGGATCATCACCTCCGACCAGCGCATCCGCAACCTGCCCCAGGACCCCGACCAGCTGTGGGCACTGCTGGCCGACGTCCTCCAGGCCCTGGACCTGCACGGCCAGGCACCGCAACTGGACGGCAGCAACCTGCGCCGTGACCACCTCCTCGGCTACCCGGCGGCGATCCGCCGCACCCACCCGATCGGTGGCTGGGGGCCCGTGCGCGTGAAGTGGAACCCCGACGGCGCCCACCGCTGGACGGACCTCCACCACGGCACCTGGCAGTGGCCCGGCCAGACAGCCGATCCGGCCGCGTCAGCCCCGGCGACACCGGGCCACTGACCACCCCCACCACCGGCCGCCCCAGGGCGGCGGCGCACAAGCACCAGCCCCGGCGCCCCTCCCCTGTTCCCCTCTCTGAGAGGTCCTCATGAGCGACAAGCAGCAGACGACACCGCCCGCCCCGGACGACGACCGCGATCGCCCCCTGACGTTGGCCGTCCTGCGCCAGCTCGTCCGGCACGACTGGCGCGCGCTGCCCGGCACCACCCTGGTGGTGCTCTCCCGCGACACCGAGGGCAACGGCTACTCGCCGTTCGCCACCTACAGCAACGCCCGCTACGCGCCGACCTACAGCGACGAGGTCGGCGAGGTCTACCCGCTGCCCGAGGAGCTGGAGCAGGACAAGGAACTGCGCGAGCTCTACGCCGACGGCATCCCCGACAGCGCCGTCCCGGCCCTGGTGCTCTACCCGCTCGGCTGACCCGACCGGCGCGGGGGCGGGGCCGCCCACACAGGTTGTCCCGCCCCCCATCCATTCCCCGATGACGAAAGCGAGGCGTTCCCGTCATGTCCAATTCAGCGTCAGCGCCCGAGGAGCGAGCGCGCACGCCGGTGCTGGTCATCAGCGACAGCCCCGACGACGACCCGATCGGCCTGCTTCCCTGCCCGGTTCCCCTGCGGCGGCTGCCCTCTCCGCTGTTCAGCGCCGAGGAGTACCAGCTCGCCCCGCTCGTGATCCTGGACGACCGCAGCTACACCGCCTTCACGCTGCGCCACATGCCCCACCGCCCCGGCCTCATCCTCACGCTCGCCGCCCCCGGCGACGACACCGTCCACCCGCGGGCCGCGACCATCGGCGCCGAAGCCGTCCTGCGCACCGGACAGGACCTGTCCTGGCTGCACCTGCGCCTGCACGCGGCAACCGACTGCCGCCACGCCCACTGGGAGGAACTCCTGACCGGCCCTCCCCCACCGCCCGGCACCTGACGCCCAGCTGCCCCGCCCCGCGACCCGAAGGAAGTGCCAGATGCATTCGATACCCCAGCGCTGTGCGCGCCGGCCGCTGTCGGGCGGGCTGGTGGTGCCGTGGGTGTCCTTGATCCACGGCGGCCACGCCGCCTTCGGCAGCCTGGACGCCGGCCGGGCCCGCACCGCCTTCCTGCGGCGCCTGTGCCAGATCTGCGGCCAGTTTCTGAACGAGCGGTGCTACCTGATCGTCCGCCCGGCCGACGCCGCCCGCGGGCACTCCCCCGAACCGGCGCTGCACCCCGAGTGCCTGCCGTACACCGCCGCGCACTGCCCCCTGCTCAACGGCACCGCCACCCACTACCGCCACCGCCCCGTCCTGGCCACCCATCCCGCCGGACGGCCCTGCACCAACCCCTCCTGCCCCTGCCC
>NZ_MSGP01000010.1 GCF_002078235.1 Streptomyces viridosporus | reverse complement strand
GGGCCACGTCCAGCTCCGCTTCGGCCGCGACCACCTGTGGTACGCCTACGAGTCCGAACCGGGCCACGACGACTGGTGGCCCCGCGGCACCCCCGACCCCGACCCCGTCGGCGCGCTGACCGGCCTCGACGCACCGGGCGACCCGTGACGGGGGAGGGCGGCGGAGCGGACGCGCCCCGTCAGAGCGCGGTCCGCGCGCCGACGGTCACCCGTTCGCCCGGAGGGCACTGCAGGAGGCGCGCGCCGTGGCCGCGACGCCGGGCCTCGGCGAGGAAGTCGTCCAGCGGGGACTTGAACACCGTGTAGTCGTCGTAGTGGACGGGCATCGCCCTGCGCGGGCGCACCAGGTCGAGCAGGTCGGCGCCCTGCGCGGCGTCCATGGTGACCAGCAGCCCGCCCGGCAGGGTGGTGCCGCCCAGGTGCAGGACCGCCAGGTGGATGTCCGGGTGGCGCCGGGGGATCTCCCGCAGGCCGTCGTACATCAGGGTGTCGCCGGAGAGGTAGAGGACCAGACGGATCTCCCCCGAGCGGTCGCCGAACTCCAGCAGACTGCCCATCACCGGGGGGAGCAGCACCCGCGCCGGCCCGGGACCGTGACGGCCGGGCAGCGCGGTGATGCGCACGGAGGAGTCCCCGTGCCGCACCGTGCGGCTCTGCCAGGTGCGCAGGCCGGTGGCGTGGCGGAAGCCGTACAGGCCCTTCAGCAGGCGGCCGGCGTGCGGGGTGGTCACGAACGGCAGACCGCGGTCCAGTCCGCGCCGGGCCACCCGGTCGAAGTGGTCGCCGTGCAGATGGGACAGCACCACGGCGTCCAGGTCCGCGTGCGGCAGTTCCGCGACGTCGAGGGCCGGTTCGGTGCGCCGCCGCGACACCAGTCCGTAGCCGAGGTGGGCGAACTGTCCGCGGTGGAGGAAGTTCGGATCGGTCAGGAGCGTCAGCTCCCCGTAGCGGATCAGCAGGGTGGCGTTGCCGATGAACTGGATCTCGGCGGCGCCCTCGGGCGGCATGCCTTCCATGACCGGCCCCTTTCCTCACCGGGGGTGTCCCGTCCTCGGTCCCCGGGTGATCCGCGACCGCCGTTTCACACCCCCGGGCACTCGGGGAGGGGGTCCCGGCCGTCCCCCGCGGCCGGTGCGGGCCCCGCGGTCGTGTCCGGGTGGTGCCGTGAACCGCCGGAGGCGGGTACCGGTGAGGTGTCGTCGGAGGCGTGGGCGAGCGCCGCGTCGAGGAGACGGCGCAGACGGTCGGGTGTCGGTGCGACGGCGGTGGTCAGCAGCGCCGGGGCGTCGGCGAGCGGGGCCATGACCGCACACCCCTCCGCCGGGCCGTCGCCGATCACGAGGGGTTTCCGGTCGGTGTCCACCTCCGGTCCGACGATGAGGAGTTGCCCGGTCGTGCGGTGACCGCCGAGGACGGCGGGGCCGTTCCACGCCGTTGCCGGGTCGCCGTGGACGGTGTGCTGGTCGAGGATCGCCCGTCCGTCGCGCCGCACGGTCAGGCGGGTGGAGAGGAGGCCCGGTGGCTCCGCGGTGCGGCCGAGGACCTGTTCCTCCCGCAGGAGCAGGCGGGAGGTGGGGGCGAGGTCCACGTCGAACGTCTGCCGCAGGGTGCTGCCCCGGGTGCTGATCAGCGGCTGGGGCAACCAGTTCAGGCAGGCGTGCGGGCCGACGGCGAGCCGTACGTCGTAGGTGGCGGGGTCGGCGGTGGAGCCGCGCAGGGCGATGGTGGCGGCCGCCGTGGTCACTTCGAGCCGGGTCCGTGCCTCCGCGGTGATGTCGAGTGCGAGTCTGTCCCCGCCCAGGGGCGCGCTCATCGCGCCGATCACGCCGACCCGTGCCCACGGTCCGCGGGACTGCAGCCGACGCAGGTGGAAGGGGCCGTCGCTGTGCAGGAGCGGGACCGTCGTGGTGTGGCCGTTGTGCCTGGTCCGGATCCGGGCGGTGGCGCGGATCCGGACCAGGCACAAC
>NZ_MSGP01000001.1 GCF_002078235.1 Streptomyces viridosporus | reverse complement strand
GTCTACACCCACGGCTGGTACGGCCAGGCCGCCTACTACGCGGACGACCTGTCGGTGTTCGGTCCCGACGGGGGCGGCGGCGGTGACCAGGAGCCCACGGTCCCGGGCACGCCGGGCGGTCTCGGCGTCTCCGGCACGACGTCCTCGTCGGTCTCCCTGGCGTGGAACCCGGTGTCCGGGGCGACGGGGTACACCGTCTACCGCGACGGCACGAGGGTGACGGCCGTGTCGGGCACGTCGGCCACGGTGACCGGACTGGCGGCCTCCACCTCGTACTCCTTCCAGGTCGCCGCGACCAACGCGGCGGGAGAGTCGCCGAGGTCGGCGGCGGTGACGGCCCGGACGAAGGAGAACGGCGGCGGGGGCGACGGCCTGCCCCGGCACGCGGTGACCGGTTACTGGCAGAACTTCAACAACGGCGCGGCGGTGCAGCGGATCTCCGACGTCTCCGCCCAGTACGACATCATCGCGGTCTCCTTCGCGGACGCGACCGGCACGCCCGGAGCGGTCACCTTCAACCTGGACACCGCCGGGCTGAACGGTTACACCGTCGACCAGTTCAAGGCGGACGTCCGGGCCAAGCAGGCGGCCGGGAAGAAGGTCATCATCTCGGTCGGCGGCGAGAAGGGCACCGTGTCGGTGAACGACTCCGCCTCGGCGACGGCCTTCGCGAACTCCGTGTACGCGCTGATGCAGGAGTACGGCTTCGACGGTGTCGACATCGACCTGGAGAACGGCCTCAACGCGACCTACATGACGCAGGCGCTGCGGGCGCTGTCCGCGAAGGCGGGCCCCTCGATGATCCTGACCATGGCCCCGCAGACCATCGACATGCAGTCGACGTCCAACTCCTACTTCCGGACCGCGCTGAACGTGAAGGACATCCTCACGGTCGTCAACATGCAGTACTACAACAGCGGTTCCATGCTGGGCTGCGACGGCAAGGTCTACAGCCAGGGCTCGGTGGACTTCCTGACCGCGCTGGCCTGCATCCAGCTGGAGGGCGGCCTCGACCCGTCCCAGGTCGGCCTGGGCCTGCCGGCCTCGACCCGCGGCGCGGGCAGCGGCTACGTCTCCCCGACCGTGGTGAACAACGCCCTGGACTGCCTGACGCGGGGCACCCACTGCGGCACCTTCAAGCCGTCGAAGACGTACCCGGACCTGCGGGGCGCGATGACCTGGTCCACCAACTGGGACGCGACGGCGGGCAACGCCTGGTCCAACGCGGTGGGCCCGCACGTCCACGCCCTGCCGTAGCCCTCGGGCCACCCGGCACCGCCCCTGCCCACGGCGTCGTGGGCAGGGGCGGTGGCGCCGTCACCGGGCGCTTCCGGCACGCCTCTCGCGCAGGAGGACCGGCCGCGGTGACCGGCGTCGTCCGACGCGGACCGGCTCGCGGCCCGGCTCGCGGCCCGCGGAAGGTCCGCCAGGGCTCCGGCCGGGCCGTCCCGCGTGCGACGGGAGCCGGGGGAACGTCGTCCCGCTCCGGCGCAGCACGATCACCCGGGGCGTCAGAAGAACTCCGACCACGGCTGGTCCCAGACCTGCTTGACGCACAGGATCAGGAACAGCAGGCCCGCGAGGGCCAGCATGACGTTGCTGAGGATGCCGTTGCGCCAGTCGCGGGGGGTGCGGTCGGAGTTGAGGAGCCGGATCAGGGTGAGGGCGAGGAAGGGCATGAAGGCGGCGCCCAGGACGCCGTAGACGATGACCAGGCGGAAGGGCTGGCCCTCGAAGAGCAGGATCATGGGCGGGAAGGTCAGCCACAGCAGGTAGGCGCGGAACGGCCAGGACTTCTCCCGCGCGCCGGAGGCGATCTCCTCGCCCCTGGACGGGGCCGACCGCTTCCGTCCCCGCGTCACGAAGTCGGTGAACATCAGGCTGACGCCGTGCCAGACGCCGATCAGCGAGGTGAAGGAGGTGGCGAAGAAGCCGATCAGGAAGAACGTGGCCGTCGCCGTGCCGTACTCCTCCTCCAGGATGTCGCCGAGCTGCACCAGGCCCTGGTCGCCGCCGGCGAGGGCGATGTTCGCGGAGTGGAGGAGTTCGGCGCCGACGACGAGCATGGCGATCACGAAGACGCCGGTGGTGAGGTAGGCGACGCGGTTGTCCAGCCGCATGACCTTCATCCACCCGGTGTTCGTCCAGCCCTTGGCGTTGACCCAGTAGCCGTAGGCGGCGAGCGTGATGGTGCCGCCCACGCCGCCGATCAGGCCGAGGGTGTTGAGGACCGAGTCCTTCTCGTCGGGCAGCACGGGGAGCAGTCCGGCGAAGGCGTCGCCGAGGTTCGGGACGACGCGGACCGCCAGGTAGACGGTGACCACGAACATGACGCCCACCAGGACCGTCATGACCTTCTCGAAGACCGCGTACTGGTTGAACCAGACGAAGACCAGACCCACCAGGGCGCAGGCGATGCCCCACCATTCGAGGTCCATCACGCCCGGGAAGAGCGCCTGGAGCGGCAGGGCGCTGGACGACATCGCCGCCGCGCCGTAGACGAAGCCCCAGACGACGACGTAGACGCCGAAGAAGTACGTCGTCCAGCGGCCGAGGCTCGCCCAGCCGTCGAACAGCGTGCGACCGGTGGCCAGGTGCCAGCGGCCGGCCGCCTCGGCGAGGGAGATCTTCACCAGGCAGCCGACGATCGCCGCCCACAGGAGGGTGTAGCCGAAGTTGCTGCCCGCGATGAGGGTGGCGACCAGGTCGCCGGCGCCCACGCCGGTCGCGGCGACGACGATTCCGGGGCCGATGTACTTCCAACTGGACTTGCGGGGTCGGGAGCCGGGTGCGGGGGGTGCTCCGGTGTCCTGGGTGTTGCCCGTGGTGTCCGTCATGGGGTCAAGAAAGCGGACGGGCACCGGCCGGACAAGGAGGCGTGCGGGGATCTTCACGGGATGCACCGGATCGAGGAGGATGCGGGGCGTGCCCGGGCGCCCCGCTGGGACGCCTTCTTGACCTGATCATGTCATGCACTGACCATGACGGCACCGCACCACGCACGTCGCCTGAACAACCCCACCTCCTACAAGGAGACTTCATGCGACTCCGCACACGCGGCAGACGGTACGCCGCGCTCGCCGCCCTCCTCGCCCTCGCCCTCGCCGCACCCCTCTCCGCGACGGCGACCGACGCCACCGCAGACAGCGCCGCCCCGCCGGCCCCCTCGGCCGACGACATCCGCCAGTACGAGATCCACCGGCACACGACTCCCGTCACCCGCACGGCGATCCAGCGGTCCGGGGTCACCGTGGACGAGGCCGACGAGGAGACCGTCGTCGTCTCCGGACGCGCGGACCAGATCCGCGCGCTGCGGCGACAGGGCTACGACGTCACGCCGTTGGGCGCCGCTCCCGACCGCTCGTCCGCCGCCGACGGACTGCGCCTGTTCGACTTCCCCTCGGCCGACTCCCGCTACCACAACTACGCCGAGATGAACGCGGAGATCGACCAGCGGCTGGCGGCGTATCCGGGCATCATGAGCAAGCGGGTGATCGGGAAGTCCTACCAGGGCCGGGACATCGTCGCCATCAAGGTCAGCGACAACGTGGCCACGGACGAGAGCGAGCCGGAGGTCCTGTTCACCCACCACCAGCACGCCCGCGAGCACCTGACCGTGGAGATGGCGCTGTACCTGCTGCGCGAGCTCGGCGCGGGGTACGGCAGCGACTCCCGGATCACCAACCTGGTCAACAACCGGGAGATCTGGATCGTCCCGGACCTCAACCCGGACGGCGGCGAGTACGACATCGCCACCGGCTCCTACCGCTCGTGGCGCAAGAACCGCCAGCCCAACTCCGGTTCGTCGTACGTCGGGACCGACCTGAACCGCAACTGGAACTACCGCTGGGGCTGCTGCGGCGGCTCCTCGGGCTCCACGTCCTCCGAGACCTACCGGGGTTCCGCCCCGGAGTCCGCGCCCGAGGTGAAGGTCGTCGCCGACTTCGTGCGCAGCCGGGTCGTCGGCGGGGTGCAGCAGATCAAGGCCGGCATCGACTTCCACACGTACAGCGAGCTGGTGCTGTGGCCGTTCGGCTACACCTACTCCGACACCACGACCGGGATGACGGCTGACGACAACGCCGCGTTCCAGGCGGTCGGCCGGAAGATGGCCGCGAGCAACGGCTACACGCCCCAGCAGTCCAGCGACCTGTACATCACCGACGGGTCGATCGACGACTACCTGTGGGGCACCCACAGGATCTTCGGCTACACCTTCGAGATGTACCCGAGGTCGTCCTCGGGCGGCGGTTTCTACCCGCCCGACGAGGTCATCGAGCGGGAGACCTCCCGCAACCGGGACGCGGTGCTCCAACTGCTGGAGAACGCGGACTGCGTGTACCGCTCCATCGGCAAGGAGGCGCAGTACTGCCGCTAGTGGTGCCCGTCCGGCGGC